>JBDSLV010000506.1:0-13612 GCA_039916205.1 Mesorhizobium sp.
CGGAATGAGCACGATGATCACCTGCTGTGCCAGCCGCGACATCATGTTGATGTTGAGGCTCCGGTCGGCGATGGCGACGACATAGATGAAAATCACGCCCAGCGCGGCGCCCAGAATGTCGGCATTGTCGCCATGCGCCGGCGCAAGATAGCGGTACGCCGCGTAGGAGATGGCGACCGTTGCCGCCAGCGCCACCAGCAGCGACATCACGCCATGGCCGAGTGTGCGCGCTTCCAGCGGCAGCGCCGGCATCATCTTGGGCCGGAAGATCGACACGATCAGAATGTAGCTCGCATACAGGACTGTCAGAATCAGGCCGGGGATGAGTGCGCCGGCATACATGTCGCCGACGGAGCGGCCGAGCTGGTCGGCCAGAATGATCAGCACCAGCGATGGCGGGATGATCTGCGCAAGCGTACCCGAAGCCGCGATGACGCCGGAGGCCAGCCGCCGGTCGTAGCCATAGCGCAGCATGATCGGCAGCGAGATCAGGCCCATGGCGATGACGGATGCCGCCACCACGCCTGTGGTCGCCGCCAGCAGCGCGCCGACGAAGATCACCGCATAGGCAAGGCCGCCACGGATCGGCCCGAACAGCTGGCCGATCGTGTCGAGCAGGTCTTCGGCCATGCCGGATCGCTCAAGCACGATGCCCATGAAAGTAAAGAACGGGATGGCGAGCAATGTGTCGTTCGACATCACCCGGCTGCCATAGAAATTGTCCGGCAGCGCATAGAGCAGCGGCCAGGCGAGATTGATCGCCCCGCCTGAGTAAGGCGTCAAAAACACGCCGATGCAGAAGAACATCAAGCCGTTGGCGGCCAACGAGAAGGCGACGGGATAGCCGAGCAACATGAACAGGATCAGCGAGGCGAACATGATCGGTGCCATGTTCTGGGCGATGAATTCCATCACGAGCGCACCTCTTCAGCCAGCGCCTTGGCTTCGAGCTCGGCCTGCTCATGCACGGAGATGAATGGATTGGGGTCGTCCAGATCGCCGCGCATGATGGCGATCTTCTTGATGATCTCGGAAATGCCCTGCAGCGCCAGCAAGGAGAAGCCGACCAGCAGGATAGCCTTGGCCGGCCAGACGATCAGTCCGCCGGCGTTGGTCGACATCTCGCCGCTGTGGAAGGACAACGACACGTAGGGCACGAAATAGAACACCATCAGCGTCACGAATGGCATCAGGAAGAAGATATGGCCGAAAAGGTCGATCCAGTGCTGAACGCGCCGCGAAAACAGGCCGTAGACGATGTCGATGCGGATATGCTCGTTCTGTTTCAGCGTATAGGCGGCGGCCAGCATGAAAGCGGCGCCGAACAGGTACCACTGCAGTTCGAGCCATGCGTTCGACGAAGTGTCGAACACCTTGCGGATGATGGCGTTGGCGGCGCTGACAAGGATTGCCAGCAGGATCAGCCAGGACACCCATTTGCCGATGAACTCATTCAGGCGGTCGATGCCCCGCGACAGAGCGAGTGGCCCTTCCATGCAGTCCTCCCTTATGTCGGAGGCGTGCCGGCTCCCCTCCATTCCGTCACGCCGCTTGGTCCAACGGTATGCCGCGCGTGGACTGACGGGTCAACAAGGATAGAGGCAGCAAAATCATCACATGAGACAGCCGGGCCGGATACCGGCGGTCTGCCCCGGCGTCATGCAACCAAAGTCTGATGGGATCAGGCGATCTTCGTGGTGTCGCGGCCTGCGCCGATCAGCACCAGTGTGGCGACCAGGAACAGATACATCCATGCGTCGCGCCACTCGAGTGGGAAATAGCCGGCCCACAGCGATTCAGCCATGCCGAAGGCGGCAGCACCCAAGGCCGCGCGCGGCGGCGAGAGATAGCCGCCCACCGCGGTCACGAACAGGATTTTCAGCCCGTAGACGAGGCCGGAGCCGAAGCCGACATTGCCGTAGTAGAGGCCGGCGAGAACGCCCGCCATGGCGGCGCAGACGCCGCCGAACAGCACCGCGTGCCGAAACACCGCGCGCACGTCGACGCCGCACATCGCCGCTGCCTTCGGATCATCAGAGACCGCACGCCAGCGCCGTCCGAAGCTGGAGCGGGCAAAGGCCCAGGTGGCAAGGGCGATGGCGGCCAGCACGAAGGCGCAGTCAAGCAACTGGATAACCGTCAGAGTCGCCTTGAAGCTCGCGTCCTGTACGAAAACGATGGGTTCGGAAAGCATTGGCGGCAGCCAGAGATCATGTGTGTCGGCCGCGATGCGGCTCGCTTCCGACAGCAGCAGCAAAATGCCGAGCGTGGTGACCACGATCGCGTTGGGCGAACGGTCGGCCAGCGGTTCGAAGACACTGCGCGACAGGACATGGCTGATCAGCGCGGCGTAGAGCAGTGCGGAGACAATTCCGAGCGCCACCGCGGCCAGCAGCGTCAGCCATAGCACCTGATAGCCGAAAGCGGCGGTCATGATCATCGTCTGCCCGCAGAATGCAAACAGCGCGCCGTAGGCAAGGTTGGTGCGGTGCAGGATGCCGTTGGTCAGCACATAGCCAAAGGCAAGCAGCGCATAGAGCGCGCCTGAATGCAGTCCGTTCAGCACCTGCTGGAAGAAATACAGCATGCAAAACCCTCAGGGCATGGCGCCCAAAAGTGCACGGCGGTCTCGGGACAACGGCTTGCTCCCAACAAAAGGCGCCGGCCGGCATGCCTGTGTGGACATTTGCATTGCAGAATCTAACTTGTCAAACGCGATTTATCGGTTAGATTTCTGCTATGACGGTATCCTGGACACCGCACCGCTTCACCGGCGGCCTGCTCGCACTCGACACGGCGAACACTGTCGTGCTGCGTTGTGATCCCCAGAGAACCTTCGACCGTTTTGACAATCCGACGGAGATCGGCCGCTTTGCGCATGCGGCAAGCGGGTTCCGTTCCGCCGAGCTTGGCGGCAGGCCGTTGACCGCTCCGTCGCCAGATGCAATCGCGCCGGTCGTGCTGTCGATCCGCGAGGCGACAGACCGGTTGTTTCGCGGCGCTGTGTCGAAAGGCGCGGTCGCTACCGCCGATCTGCCCGGGTTCCTCGGCGCCTGTGCCGATGGCCTGGCCGGCAGCCACACCGAAATCGGCGCGCCGGGAAAACCGTTCGGCGATCCGGCGACGCCGATCGCCTTCGAGGCAGCACTGGCGGTTTCCGCCCTGTCGCTGTTGCGGGAGGATACCGCCGCCAGGCTCAGGATCTGTCCCAACTGCACCTGGCTGTTCGTCGACAGAAGCCGCAATTCCAGCCGCCTTTGGTGCGACATGGCGGTGTGCGGCAACCGTCAGAAAGCAAGCCGTCACTATCGCCGCCGCCGTATGGCGGACAATGAGGTCAAGGATGCTTGAACGATTTTCCCGCGCGGCTGTTGTTGGCGCCGCACTGGTCGTGGCCATTGCGCTCGGCGCCTGCCGCGACACCGGCAAGGACACAGACGGCAAGCTGTTCGAGATTTCAGGCAAGATATTCGTCTTCAACTATCGGTTGGCAAGGGCGACCTATGTCGTGACGCTGCGGCCCCTGAAGCCGATGGGAGATGGTCAGGTCGTGGTCGCCAGTTTCCAGGACCCGGCCGGCGGCGCGCCGCTGGTCGTCGAGCAGAAGGTCTGGCCAAAGCTTGATAAAGTGTCCCTGGAGAGCCCGGCACTCACCTGTGTCGTCAAGAACAAGCCGTATGCGATCGCCATCAGCATCAAGGGCTCCGACGGTACGATCCTGCAGAAGATAGACACCACGCTGATGTCGACGGAAGACCAGTCCGTGCTGCCCGACCGGCCGCTGGTGATCGACCAGCTCTATACGGCCAATCCCGACCTCGTCGGCCATCCCGACGGCAAGCTGCCGGGCGAGCCGAAGCCGGATTGCTCGAAAGGCATCTGACGCCTCGCTGCCAGCCCTGGTCGCGGCGGAAAATTTTCATGCGCCGGGATGACATTATCTGAACGATTTCATACCTAAGCGGTGGACCGGTCAGCCTGTTCGTTGCGCTTTGCCTGGCGCCTGCGATTTTGTTTGACCTGCCCGGCAAGGGGATAAACACTGCGCCATCCGACCCCGACGTTGGCTGCCTGCCCCCCGCGCGGCCTCCGCAGAGGAAATACCTGATGACGCTGCATGAAGTCGCGCTCGACGACAAGTTCGACCTCGGAAAGGAGCGCATCTTCCTTTCCGGCGCGCAGGCGGTCATCCGCATGCTTTTGATGCAGCGCGAGCGCGACCGCCGCGCCGGTCTCAACACGGCGGGCTTCGTCTCCGGCTATCGCGGGTCACCGCTCGGCGGTCTCGACATGCAGCTGTGGAAGGCAAAAAAGCAGCTCTCTCAGGCCGACATCATTTTCCAGCCCGGCCTCAACGAGGAACTTGCCGCCACTGCTTGCTGGGGCACGCAGCAGGCCGAAATGATGGGCGAGGGCACACACGATGGTGTCTTCTCGGTCTGGTACGGCAAAGGGCCGGGCGTGGACCGCTCGGGCGACGTTTTCCGCCATGCCAACCTCGCCGGTTCGTCCAGACACGGTGGCGTGCTCGCCCTCATGGGTGACGACCACATGGCCGAATCCTCGACCAATGCGCACGCCACCGAATTCCTTTTTGTCGACACCATGGTGCCGATCCTCAATCCGGCGGGCGTCCAGGAGATCATCGACTACGGGCTCTATGGCTTTGCCATGTCGCGTTTCGCGGGCACCTGGGCGGCGATCAAATGCGTCAAGGACAACATCGAATCGACCGCGTCCGTCGATGCCTCGCTCGAGCGGCTGAACATCGTCATTCCGGATTTCGACATGCCGCCCGGCGGCCTCAACATCCGCAACGAGATCGACATGCTCGGCCAGGAAGCGCGGCTGCATGAGCACAAGCGCGCAGCGGCGTCCGCCTTCATCCATGCCAACGGCTTGAACCGGACGATCTATTCGGGCGGCCGCAACCCGAAGCTCGGCATCATCACGCTGGGCAAGAGCTATCTCGATGTCCGCCAGGCGCTGGAAGACATCGGCATCGACGAGGCCGCCGCCAACCGTATCGGCGTGCGGCTGTTCAAGGTCGGCTGCCCATGGCCGCTCGACCTGCAGCACATCGCCGAATTTGCCCGCGGCCTCGACACCATTGTCGTCGTCGAGGAAAAGCGTTCGCTGATCGAGGTCCAGCTGCGGGAAAGCCTTTACGGCACCGCCACGCAGCCGGTCATCGTCGGCAAGAAGGATGAGCGCAACGATTGGCTGTTCCCGGCCAAGGGTGCGCTTGATCCCAACGAGATCGCCATCGCGCTGGGCGAGCGGATCGTCAGGACCATCGGCCCTTCGGAAGAAATCTCGGCCCGCGTCGCCAAGCTGCGCCAGTTCCAGGCCATGCTCGCCGACACGACGGACATCGCCTCGCGCACGCCCTTCTTCTGCTCAGGCTGCCCGCACAATTCCTCGACCAAGGTTCCGGAGGGTTCGATCGCCGCCGCCGGCATCGGCTGCCATTTCATGGCGCTGTGGATGGACCGCAACACGGTTGGCTTCACGGCGATGGGCGGCGAGGGCGCGCAATGGGTCGGCCAGGCGCCGTTCTCGAAGCGCGGGCACATTTTCCAGAATCTCGGTGACGGCACCTACAATCATTCCGGCACACTGGCGATCCGCTTCGCGTTGTCGACCGACGCCAACATCACCTACAAGATACTCTACAACGACGCCGTCGCCATGACCGGCGGCCAGCCGCATGAGGGCGGGCTGACGGTCGATATGATCGCCAGGCAGGTGCGGGCCGAAGGCATCGACCGCATCGCCATCGTCACCGATGAACCGGATAAATATGCCGGGAAGGCCGAATTCCCGGCCGGCGCCACCATCCATCATCGCGACGATCTCGATCTCGTCCAGCGCGAGCTGCGTGACGTCAAGGGCGTTTCGGTGCTGCTCTACGACCAGACCTGCGCCGCCGAAAAGCGCCGCCGCCGCAAGCGCGGCACTTTCCCCGATCCCGACAAGCGCGTCTTCATCAACGAACTGGTCTGCGAAGGCTGTGGTGATTGCGGCGTGCAGTCGAACTGCGTCTCGATCCAGCCGGTCGAAACCGAGTTTGGCCGCAAGCGCAAGATCGATCAGTCGAGCTGCAACAAGGATTTCTCCTGCGTCAATGGCTTCTGCCCGTCCTTCGTCACCGTGCATGGCGCCAAGATCAGGAAGGCAGAAGACATCGCCGGCAAGTCCGATCCGCTCGACGGCGTGCCGGCGCCGGCGGAGTTCCCGCTTGGCGAACATGGCTGGGCGGCGATCATCGACGGCGTCGGCGGCACCGGCGTCGTCACCATCGGCGCGGTGCTGGGCATGGCGGCCCATCTCGAGGACAAGGGCTGCGGCATGATCGACATGGCCGGCCTCGCCCAGAAGGGCGGCTCGGTGTTCACCCATGTCCGCATCGCCCGCACTCCGGAGGACATCCACGCCATCCGGGTGTCAGCCGGCAAGGCCGATCTGGTGCTGGGCTGCGACCTCGTGGTGTCGGGCGCCAAGAAGGTGCTGGGCGCGGTGCGCGAAGGTCATACCATCTTCCTCGCCAACACCGCCGAGATCATGCCGGGAGAGTTTGCCCGTTCGGCCGACTTCTCGCTGCCGGTCGAGCGCCTGAAGAAAGCGATCCGGACCGCCGCCGGCGATGACAAGGCGCATTTCTTCGATGCCACCCGCACCGCCACAACGTTGTTCGGCAACTCGCTCGGCGCCAACATGTTCATGCTCGGCTTTGCCTTCCAGCATGGCGGCCTGCCGCTGTCGGCCGAGGCGGTCGAGAAGGCGATCGAACTGAACGGCGAAGCCGTGGCGATGAACATCGCGGCGTTCCGCTGGGGTCGCCGCGCCGCGCACCAGCCGGACTTCGTGCGCGGCCTGCTGACCCAGCCGGGCAAGGCCACGCAAGCCACCGCGATTGCCGAGACGCTGGACGAGATGATTGCCCGCCGCGTCGCCTTCCTCACTGCCTATCAGAACGCCGGCTATGCCAAGCGCTATGCCGCAAGGTTGGTGGCTTTGCGCGTTGCCGAAGCGAAGGCCATGCCCGGTTCGACCGTGGTGAGCGAGGCTGCCGCGAAGAACCTGTTCAAACTGATGGCAATCAAGGACGAATACGAGGTGGCGCGGCTTTATACGGATGGCTCCTTTGCCGCCGAGCTTGGAAAACAGTTCCAGAGCTATGAAAAACTCGAATTCCATCTCGCGCCGCCAATCATGGGCCGGCGCGGCAATGACGGCAAACCGAGGAAGTCGAGCTTCGGTCCCTGGATGATGAAGGGGTTTCGTGTCCTGGCGGCGATGAAAGGATTGCGCGGCAGCGCATTCGATCTGTTCGGCTACAGCGCCGAGCGGCGCATGGAACGGCAGCTGCTTGCGCAATACGAGGCCGATCTGGAACTCGTCGGTAAGGCGCTCGCACCTGGCAGGATCGAGGCGGCCACGGCCCTTGTCTCGGTACCGGCGCTCATTCGCGGCTATGGCCATGTCCGTCAAGCCAGTGCCGAAAAAGCAGCAGGCGAACGCAAAAGGCTTGTCGAGCGCCTGGAAAATGCGTCTGCCCGGCCGGAGCTGCAAGCTGCGGAGTAATCGATACGTCTTGTTTACCTGAAGAAAAGTTTCCTCACTTTCCGTTACGTCAGTGGGCTTGACGGTAAGGGCGCGACCGGCTCTCTAAATCTTTCTTAAGGCGGATGTGACACTGCTTGGGTCCCAAGGGTTGGGATTCAGGCGTGAATCTGAGAAAAAAGAACGAGATCCCGGTCGACGTCTACATACCGTTCGTGGAAACCCTGTTCCGCGACGGCCTGACGCTCTCGATCGGATTCTTCGCCCAGACCTTGCTGGTGGTGCTGGTTTACTGGAAAACCAAGGATCCGGCCTATCTGGCGGTCACCTTCGGATTTCTGACTGTTGCTTTCCTGCGCCTGCGCAACATCCGGAAATATCGCCACGCCCCGACCCCCAGGAATTGGGAGGAAGCGCGGCGCCGGGAGAATGACTATATTTTCTACGGCTCCATGCATGGCTTCATGCTTGGCACCTTCTGCTTTGTCGGCATCTATCTCGCCTATGATAGCTTTGCCGAGATCGCGGCGGTCTGCGTGACGCTTGCCTCCGCCACCTCGATTGCCGGCCGCAACTATGGCTCGCCGAGGATGGTCATGATCTTCATCATGACCATGACCTGGCCGATCTCGCTGGGCTTCATCCTGCGCGGCGATCCCTATCATTTCATTCTCGGCCTGCTTTCAGCGCCATTCCTGTTCGCCATCAAGCGCTTCGCCGATCTGGTCCGCGAGGTGCTTTTCGCGGCTCTGTCGGAGGAAAAGAAGGCAAACCGCATCGCCCAGCGCTTCAACCGGGCGCTTAACACCATGTCGCATGGCCTCGTCATGCTGGGCCCCGACGGCCGGGTGGCGGTGGCCAATGCCGAAGCCGCGCACCTGATGTCCTTGAAGACGCCGGATGCGCTGCTCGGCCGTTCGATCCATGGCCTTTTGATGCGTGGTGTCGCCGGCGGCATGCTGGCGCCGAAGGACTGCCGCTACATCGAGGCGCAACTGACAAGGGCGCTGCGCGAGGGCCGCGACCGCAAGGTGCTGGTGTCGCTGGCCAATGGCCAGCACTACGAGTTTTCCGCGCGTGAAGGCAGCCAGGAGCTGGGCGTCATCACCTTCGAGGACGTCACAGCCCGCGTCGAGGCGGAAGACAAGATCCGTTTCATGGCGCGCTATGACAGCCTCACCGGCCTGCCTAACCGCGCCTATTTCCATGAGCTGGTTGGCGAGGCCATGGCATCTGGCGACCGCGATCGTCTCTGTGGGCTGGCGGTGCTCGATCTCGATGATTTCAAGAGCGTCAACGACACGCTCGGTCATCCGGTTGGCGACGGCCTGATCTACGCCGTTGCCGAGCGGCTTGCCGCCATCGCCGGCCAAGGCATCAATGTCAGCCGCTTTGGCGGCGACGAGTTCATGATCTTCTTTGATCGCGTCGAGGATGAAAGCCATCTCGCCGCCCAGCTCGACGACATCTTCGTCGGCCTCCAGGGCGAGGTCGATGTCGCCGGTCATGGCCTGCGCATCCAGGCCAGCGGCGGCGCGGTGCTGTCCCGCGTCAAGGACACAGATGTCGATGCCATGATCGTCAAGGCGGATCTTGCGCTCTACAAGGCCAAGGAGCTTGGCAAGAACGGCTGGCGGCTGTTCGAGGCGGCTATGGATGCCGCCTTCCGCAATCGCCAGCTGATGAAGGCGGACCTGCGTACCGCCGTGGAAAGCAAGAGCCTGCGCGTTGTTTATCAGCCGATCGTGGCGATGAACACAATGCGCATCGCCAGTTGCGAGGCCCTGTGCCGCTGGGACCATCCCGATCTTGGGCCGATCTCGCCCAGTATCTTCATCCCGTTGGCCGAGGAGATGGGCATCATTTCCGAGATCAGCACGTTCGTGCTTCATGCGGCTTGCAACGAATGCGCCAAATGGCCCTACCAGACCAGCGTCTCGGTCAATCTCTCGGCCAAGGATTTCCGCAGCCGCGAAGTCATCCAGAAGGTTCGCGACGCGCTCGCTGGGTCAGGCCTCTCCGCTGGCCGACTGGAAATCGAAGTCACCGAGACGGCGTTGCTCGACGACAAGTCGTTGACGCGCCAGTATATCGAGGAACTGAAGCAGCTCGGCGTGCGCATAGCGCTCGATGATTTCGGTACCGGCTATTCAAGCCTGAGTTACCTGCACAAGTTGCCGCTCGACAAGATCAAGATTGACCGTTCGTTCCTGATAGACGTTACCCAGAATCCGCGCTCGCTCGAATTGCTCAAGGGCATCGTGAATATGTCGCGGCCGCTCGGGCTTTCGGTGACCGTCGAAGGCGTCGAAACTTTCGAACAGCTGAAGATCCTTGCCTTGCAGGTCAAGCCCGACCTGGTGCAGGGGTTCCTGTTCGGATCGGCACTCAGCGCCTCCGGCATTGAGACCATGTCGAACACGGTCTGGCCCTTCGCCAAGGACATCAAAACGGCCAAGAGGGCAGCGCGCCCCTGATCTTTTGCCGGGAAAACATCGGTTTTTCGTAAAATTTTACGGTTTGTTAACGTTAACGATCGGTAAACAGCACCTATCCTATTTTCATCTTTACATCTCGGAGGCCTGCCGTAGGGTTGAAATGCGGCGGCAATTACGGGGATGCATGATGGATGCGCAATTGACAGCGCTTCGCCAAACGGCGGGCGCGGGCGAAGAAAACTCGTCCGATAACATGTCGAGCTTTGCCAGGAACATCTCGGCAATGCTGGAACGCACAGAGTATCGCCGCTGCGACAAGGGCGAAGACCTCGAAGACATCTACAGGCTGCGCTACAAGTCCTACCGGTTGAGCGATATGGTGCCTGAAAACCCGGCACATATTGTCCATGACGAGCTTGATGAAGCGGTCAATTGCTCGAAGTTCGGCGTCTATATCGACGGCATCCTGGTCTCGACGCTGCGCATTCACCATGCCTGCGCCGACACGCCGCAATCGCCGTCCACGACCGTCTATGGGGACATTTTGCGTCCGATGCTGTCCGCCGGCGCGCATTTCGCCGACCCGAGCCGTTTTGCCGCCGACCCTGACTGGTCGAAGGTCTATCCGCAAATCCCTTATCTGACGTTGCGCCTTGCCGGCATGGCCTGCTTCTATTTCGACGCGCCCTACTGCCTTTCCACCATCCGTCCGGAACATGCGGGTTTCTATCGCCGCATCTACTGTTCGGAGCAGATCGGCGAACTGCGCGACTATCCCGGGCTGAACTACAAGGTCGTGCTCTATCGCGCCAACGTCGCCGCCATCCGCGAGCGGTCCTTCTCCCGCTTCCCGTTCTTCCGCTCGACACCGATGGAGCAGCGCATGCTGTTCGAGACACCCGGTGCCGGCGAACTGGCGCCGCTGACCATCCTGCCGACCGCCAAGTATTTTCGCGAAGCCGCCTGAGGCCGCGTTTTTTTGCAGATACCGGGAGCCTTCCTGCCGGGTCTACGTTGATGACGGCGGGGCGATAGTGCCCCGCGACATCGTCGCGATGGACCCGCCAGAAGGAAACCGGCATGCATATTTCACAGCTTGCACTCACTCCGTTGATTTCGCTGATCGCCGGCGTGCTGATCCTCGTGATGCCGAGGCTGCTCAACTACATCGTCGCGCTGTATCTGATCGTCGTTGGCCTGCTCGGACTGTTCCCGCATCTCGCTGGCTGATTGAACATCGGCCTTGAACGGCCGGTGCCTCAAGCCGTGAAGAAGCGGAACGCCGCCGCCACGATCGCCTCGGGGGCGTCCTCTTGCATGAGGTGGCCGGAGCGAGGGATGAGGGTGAGAGTGCAATCCGGTAGCAAGGCCGCGAGCCGATGCCCGCGCTCCGGCGGAATCCATTGGTCCTCCTCACCCCATAGAAGGGATACGGGGCAGCGGACTTCGCCGTAGCGGTTCTCGACCTCGTCTGTGAAGCGCTGATCCATCTGGGCGATCTGGCGATAG
This sequence comes from Mesorhizobium sp., assembly GCA_039916205.1. Classification (GTDB taxonomy): domain Bacteria; phylum Pseudomonadota; class Alphaproteobacteria; order Rhizobiales; family Rhizobiaceae; genus Mesorhizobium. The sequence goes on from JBDSLV010000506.1 coordinate 11,514, forward strand.
AAGGCCGGCTGGCCAATTGGCCCCGTCCACGGCGCGACATACGGCTCCAACTCGCTGTCTGACAGCGGCCTGTGCGCAGCGCCAGAAACATAGGCTTTTAGAATCGCTCTTTGAATGTAGTCCGGCACGCCGGCGAAGGCGGCTTCGTGTTGGCGGATGTGTTGGACGAAGGGCGAACCCCACGGCCACACCGCCACGGGATCGATCAGCAGCAGCCGTTCATAGTCGCAACCGTCGATAAGGTGCGCGCGCAAGGCGGTGGCACCGCCGAAATCATGGGCGATAACTCTAGGCCGATCGAGGTTCCAGAAAGCCAGCAGCGCTGCCAGCGCCTTGTTCTGGATGCCCAGCGAAACATCCTGGCCTTGCCGCTTCTCCGAACGTCCATATCCGGGAAGGTCATGGAAATAGACAGTATGGTTGCGTGCCAGCTCGGGAGCGACCCGATGCCAGACATGCGAAGAAAACGGCGTTCCATGAACGAGCACGAGCGGCGGGCCCGAGCCGACCATGCCCCAGGCGATGCTGGTGCCGTTCCAGTCAAATGTCTGTGTCGGCGAGATCATCGCTATTCACCGTTGGTTGGTTCGTGTCGGCAACGATAGTTGTTCCCGGTGTCACCTCACATCGCGAAATAATGACAGGACGTTCAGCGCCGCTGACAGCCGCGCTCAACGCCAGCTTCAACATTCCTTTGAGGCAGTTCTCACCAGCGATGCGGCAATCGCGCCATTGCTCTTGGCCCGGCTTTTCGCTATGTGCCTGAAAGATGTCTTCGAAGGGGTATTCCTATGGCTGATCACACGCCGACCGGTCCTGTCGAATTGGGCGCGAAGATGGACTATGCCGAGCATGACCGCACCTATGCGGGCTTCCTCGCGCTGGCCAAATATGGATCGCTCTTCTGCGGTGCCCTCCTTCTGGCGATGGCTTTTGGCTTTTTCGCGGGCGGCTTCTTCTCGGCGACCATCCTGTTCGTCCTGATCCTGGCGGTCGGCGCTTTCATTCTCCGGTAGTTTTCCAACTCCTTTATCCAAGGCGCCGCCGGATTTCCGGCCGATGCCTCGCGGGAAACAGGGTTCCAACCGAAAGGATCATGCGGTGGGACAGACAGTTTTCATCCCTCGTGAACTTGATGCCAACGAGCCTCGCGTCGCGGCCTCGCCGGATACGGTGAAACGGCTGGCCGCGCTTGGCTTCGACGTGGTTGTCGAAACCGGCGCCGGAACGCGATCGCGTATCCCCGACGATGACTTCGCCAAGGCAGGTGCCACGATCGGCAAGGCCGCCGATGCCGGCAAGGCCGATGTGGTGCTGAAAGTGCGCCGGCCAAGCGAGGCGGAGCTGAAGGGCTACAAATCAGGTTCGGCCGTCATCGCCATCATGGATCCCTACGGCAACGACGCTGCGGTCGCGGCATTGGCCAAGGCCGGTGTCACCGCCTTCTCAATGGAATTCATGCCGCGCATCACGCGCGCCCAGTCGATGGACGTTCTGTCCTCGCAGGCCAATCTCGCCGGCTATCAGGCGGTGATCGACGGTGCCTCCGAATATGACCGTGCGCTGCCGATGATGATGACGGCGGCGGGCACTGTGCCGGCGGCGAAAGTCTTCATCATGGGTGTTGGCGTTGCCGGCCTGCAGGCGATCGCCACCGCGCGCCGCCTCGGTGCGGTCGTCACCGCCACGGACGTCAGGCCCGCCGCCAAGGAGCAGGTCGCTTCGCTCGGCGCGAAATTCCTGGCTGTCGAGGACGAGGAGTTCAAGGCTGCCGAGACCGCTGGCGGCTACGCCAAGGAAATGTCCAAGGAGTATCAGGCCAAGCAGGCGGCACTCACCGCCGAGCACATCGCCAAGCAGGACATCGTCATCACCACGGCGCTGATCCCCGGCCGGCCGGCGCCGAAGCTGGTGTCGGCGGCTATGGTTGCCTCGATGAAGCCGGGCTCGGTGCTTGTCGACCTTGCGGTCGAACGCGGCGGCAATGTCGAGGGCGCCGAGGCCGGCAAGGTCGTGACCACGGCCAACAACGTCAAGATCGTCGGCCATCTCAATGTGCCGGGCCGCGTCGCCGCTTCCGCCTCGCTGCTCTACGCCCG
>JBDSLV010000507.1:0-3110 GCA_039916205.1 Mesorhizobium sp.
TTCGATGACGATCCGATCACGCTGGGCGGCGTCAAGGAAGGCACCATTGCCGCCACCGTCGTGCAGCAGCCCTTCGAATGGGCCTATCAGGGCATGAAGCTGATGGCAGCCTATCTCGGCGGCGACAAGTCGGGCATTCCGGCCGGTGGCCTGATCATCATCCCGACCAAGATCATCGGCAAGGATGACGTCGACGCCTACGCCGCCGCTCTGAAGGCGATGTCAGGAAAGTAAGCAGCGTTGGCGCTGCCCCTCATCCGCCTGCCGGCACGCTCTCCCCGTCTCTATACGGGGAAAGGCTAAGCGTGAGGGGCGGCGCGACGTTGGCGAGAATGCTCGCTTGTTATTGACGGGCCCCAGTAGGCCCGTCAGTCTGCAAAAGCGGCTATGTTGGCCCGCCAATTGCTGTCAGGCATGATGAATTATTCCGACACATCCATCGCGGCATCCACTCCGTTCCTCAGCCTCGAGAACGTGCGCAAGACCTATCCGGGTGTCGTCGCGCTCGACGGCTTTTCCATGGATGTCAGGCCGGGCGAGGTCATCGGCCTCGTTGGCGAAAACGGCGCCGGCAAATCGACACTGATGAAAATCCTCGGCGGCGTCACCACGCCGGACACCGGCGTGATCACGGTCGACGGCACGGCCCACAAGGGCCTGACCGTCGAAGGCAGCCTGGGATCGGGCATTGCCTTTGTCCACCAGGAACTCAACCTGTTTGAAAATCTTGATGTCGCCGCCAACATCTTCTTTGGCCGCGAACCGCTGCGCGCCGGGCCGCTCAAACTCGTCGACCGCACGAAGCTGCGCGAGATGGTGGCGCCGCTGCTGAAGCGTGTCGGCGCCAATTTTTCCGCCGACACGGCCGTAGCCGATCTCTCGCTCGCCCAGCAGCAGATGGTCGAGATCGCCAAGGCGCTGTCGATCAAGGCAAGGCTGGTCATCCTCGACGAGCCGACCTCAAGCCTGCCCATCGCCGAGACCGACAAGCTTCTTGATGTCATCGCGGCGTTGAAGGCCGACGGCATCAGCGTCATCTTCATTTCGCATCGTCTGCACGAGATCGAGCGGGTCGCCGACCGCGTCGTCGTGCTGCGCGACGGCATGCTTGCCGGCACTTTGCAGAAAAGTGCCATCAACCATGACCAGATGGTCAAGCTGATGATCGGCCGCATGCTGAAGGAGAGGGAGAAGGCGGCGGAATCGGCGCGTGATCCCGGCGCTGTCGCCCTGTCGGCCAACGCCATCCGCACCGCTGCCTATCCCGACCGGCCGGTCGCTCTGGATATCAGGCATGGAGAAATCCTCGGGCTCGCCGGTCTGGTTGGCTCAGGGCGAACCGAGCTGGCACGAGTCTTTTTCGGCATCGACAAGAGCTTTGGCGGTGCCTTGAAGCTGGGTGGAAAAGACCTCGCCCTGAATTCGGCTGCTGACGCGGTCGCCAATGGCATCTTTCTGGTCCCAGAAGACCGCAAGCTGACCGGCATCCTGCTGGACCTGTCGATCGCGCAGAACATCTCCCTGCCCAACCTGCCGGCGCATGCCAGGCATTCGCTGGTCTCGGCCAGTGCCGAATTGGCCACCGCCGAGAAGCAGAAAACCAATCTCGGCATCAAGGCGCCTTCGGTGCAGACCCGCACCGGCACGCTGTCGGGCGGCAATCAGCAGAAGGTCGTGCTCGGCAAGTGGCTGGCCATGAACCCCAAGGTGATGATCCTCGACGAGCCGACGCGCGGCATCGACATCGGCGCCAAGGCCGAGATCTATCGGCTGATGCGTGCGCTGGCCGACGCTGGCGTCGCCGTGCTGATGATCTCCAGCGACATGGAAGAGGTGATCGGCGTCTCGGACCGTATCGCCGTCATGCATGAAGGCCAGATCTCGGGAATTCTCGACAAGGAAAATTTCAGCCAGGAAAACGTGCTGTTGCTGGCGGTCGGCAAGCCGGCGAACCGGCCATAGCGGGAGAAGACGATGAGCAAGAAAGATCTCGGCCTCCTGATCCTGATCCTGGTGGTGGGCGCCATCGTCGCGATCATCAATCCGCGCTTCCTGTCGGCGATCAACCTCGCCAACACGTCGAACCTTGTCGCTCTGTTCGGCATCCTTTCCATCGGCCAGGCCTTCGTCATCATCACTGGCGGCATCGAACTGTCGGTCGGCTCGGTGATCGCGCTGCTGGGTACGCTGTTCGTGGACTTCATCGCCGTGCGCGAAGTGGCGTGGCCACTGGCCTTCGTGCTGATCCTGGCGCTCGGCGCCATCATCGGCCTGGTGCATGGCTGGCTGATCACGCGGCTCAAGCTGCAGCCCTTCGTCGTCACGCTGTGCGGCCTGTTGATCTATCGGGGCGTCGCCCGCTTCTACACCGCCGACGGCACGGCTGGTTTTGCCTTCGGCCAGAACTTTCCGACACTCGAATTCCTGACGGCCGGACGATCCTATGGCGTCCCCAACAGCTTTATCGCGCTGATCGTCATCGCCATCGTCATGTGGGTGGTGCTGCATCGCTCGGTGTTCGGGCGCTACCTCTATGCCATCGGCAAGAACGAGGAAGCGGCGAAATATTCCGGCATCCGCACCGACCGCGTTGTCATGGCCGCCTATGTCATCTGCGGCGTGCTGACGGCGCTGTCGGCGATCTATTTCGCCATGTACACGCGCTCGATCTCGCCCGCCAGCCATGGCCAGTTCTACGAACTCTACGCCATCGCGGCAGCGGTGCTTGGCGGCTTCTCCCTGCGCGGCGGCGAGGGCTCGCTGATCGGCGTCATTCTCGGCACGGTGCTGCTTCAGGAGCTGCAGAACCTGGTCAACCTGCTCGGCATCCCGTCGTCGCTCAACTTCGCGGTGATGGGCGGCGTCATCCTGATCGGCGTTCTGGTCGACCAGCAATGGGGCGTGTTCCGGGCACGGCGGCTGATGATGGACGCCACCCGCAAGGGCATCGCTGGCGCACCGGCGGAGTAGCTGGCTGCGCTTCTCCCTTTGTAACTTGGATTGTGCCGGTTGTGATACGATCCACAGCGCGGCGGCGGACGAAAGACCGGAGACCCTTTGGGTGATCGAGCCCGTGGGAGAGCTTGGGTCTTCGTCCGCCGTTCCATCGA
>JBDSLV010000508.1:0-3921 GCA_039916205.1 Mesorhizobium sp.
GCGATCGACCTGTCGATCGAAAAATACTGCTCGGCTTCCGCGATGATGGCCAAGACCGCCACCATCACACACGACTTTGAAGTCATCGACACGGCGGCGAAATAGGCATCCGAGCCGCTGGAAAGGCAGCCTCGGCCTAGGACCACTCAGTCGTTGTTTCGGAACGCTGGATCAGCCCGCCATCAGCGCCTTGATGCCATCGGCGACGAACTGCACGGCGAGCGCTGCCAGGATAACGCCGAGCAGGCGGGTCAGGATCGAGCGGCCAGTCTGGCCGAGGATACGGTCGATGCGCTCCGACAGCACGAACACCAGGTAAGTGATGGCCAGGCAGACGAAGATGATGCCGACCAGTGCCGCCTGGGCGGCAAAGCCCTGGAACGAACCGGATAGAAGCACCGTCGCCGAAATCGCGCCGGGGCCGGCGATCAGCGGGATCGCCAGCGGGAAGGCGGCGATGTTGTGGATCATGTCCTTGGTGATGGCGACGTCGCCGATCTTCTCCTTGCGGTCCTGGCGGCGCTCGAACACCATTTCGAAGGCGATGAAGAACAACAGGAAGCCGCCGGCGACGCGGAAGGCTGGCAGCGTGATGCCGAACACCGACAGGATCGATGCACCGGCAACAGCAAACAGCGCCATGACCAGGAAGCCGATGATCGAGGCGCGAACGGAAACCTGCTGGCGCTCCTCGCGGTTCATGCCGCGTGTCACCGCGAGGAACAGCGGCGCCAGGCCGGGAGGATCGATGGTGACGAGGATGGTGACGAAGGCGTTGAACAAACTGTCGAAGCTCGGCATCTCGGACCCTCCTGCCGGGCGGTGCCCGAACCGCTGCACTCCCGAACTTGCTCATTCGTAGAGCAAAGCCGGTTCGAGGGAAACCGTGCGAAGTGCAGGTATTCCTCGGCGGAGGAGAGTTGATGGCCGCGGCTTTCGCGGCCTATTCAGCAGCGCCGCAGTAAGCTTCTATCCGGTAGCCATCAGGATCGACGACAAAGGCGGCGTAGTAGTTTTCGCCATAGTCGGCGCGCGGGCCCGGAGCGCCATTGTCCTGACCGCCCGCGCGCAAGGCGCCGGCATGGAAGGCATCAACGCTCGTGCGGGTCGGTGCCGAAAAGCAGAAATGCAGGCCGGACTTTTCATCCGTAGGCACCGGGCGTGCGGCTTCGTTCACCCAAAGGGCCACGCCCTGAGCGCCATAACCCAGCGAACCCGGCGACTGGCTGAGGCAGGAATAGCCGAGCGGTTTCAGCGCGGCGTCATAGAAGCGCTTCGAGGCGTCGGCGTCGCGGACACCAATCGAGATGTGATCAAGCATTTTTATCTCCATTGTCATCAGCTTGGGTCATCAAGCCTGGATGGCGCGGCGCGCCAGGAATTCGACTTCGAGCCGCCAGGTCGCGCCATTGTCGTGCGAGCGTTCGGCCAGCCAGCGGAACGTATCTTCGGTGATCCGTGAAAAGCTCCAGCGCACCGACCCGCCCAGCCCGTCGTTGCCATCCTGGATGATGGTGTCACCTTCGGCCCGGCTGAGCTGCCGGCTGAAATACTGGTTACGCGGATCGCTCCAGAAAATGTGCCAGGCGTCGAGGCCGGGATCGTAGACGCGCAGCGTCGTGCCATAGAATGTCCAGGCGCCAAGCGAAGGCGAGGGACCGGCGTCGCGGGCTGGCAGGATCCAGACGTCCTGGATCGCGCGTCCCTCGAGCGCCCAGCCGAAATGCACCTCGCCGCGTCCGGTCAGCACCTGGCCGTCTTCCAGATGGCGAGCGGCATCAAAGGTCCATGCGCCGACGAAGCGGCCGTAAAGTTTCAGCTTTTCGGCAAGGTTCTTGGCGGGCCCGGCGCTGCGCAGCGCTTCGGCAAAGGAAGATTGGTCAGGCATGGTTCCAGTCTCTGCTTGTCAGGAGAGATCAGGCAATAGACCGTGGCCGGGTTCTGGACTTGGGAAATATTGCTATATCTAAGTGATGACAGCGACCACGCGCACCATTGCATCGGGATCCGGCTGGCAGGTGTCGGATGTGATCTGCACCGCCGGCACAGCGGATCGGCCGTTCGAGGAGGAGCATAGGGATTTCTGCGTCGCGGCGGTCACCAGCGGCACCTTCCGCTATCGGGCAAGCCAAGGCACGGCGATGCTCACGCCAGGTGCCATCCTGCTTGGCAATTCAGGCACATGCTATGAATGCGGCCACGACCATGGCAGCGGCGATCGCTGCCTTTCCTTCCATTTCACGCCGGCCTATCTGGAACGGATCGTCGCCGATGTTCCGGGAGCAAGGAAGCTCGCCTTCGCGGCACCGCGCCTGCCGTCCCTGCCGATGCTGGCGCCGTTGCTGGCCGAAGCGGAAGCGGCGCGCGAGACGGGCGACAGTGGCGCTTTCGAAGAACTCGGCCTGCGCCTTGCCGGCGCGGTGGTCACTTCGAGTTCAGGGAACGCCAAGACGGCACCAGCGCCAAGCCGCCGCGACCAGAAACGCGTGGCCGAGGCGGTTCGGCTCATCGAGATCGATGGTGACCAGCCGCTTTCGCTTGCCGAGCTTGCTGGCCAGACGGCGACCAGTCCGTACCATTTCCTGCGCACATTCCGGCAGATCGCCGGCATGACCCCGTACCAGTTTCTGCTGAGGACGAGGCTGCACCGGGCAGCGGTGCTGCTGCGCATTTCGGACGAGGCGATCTCGACGATCGCCTTCGATGCCGGTTTCAACGACCTCTCGACTTTCAACAGGCGGTTCCGGCGGGAGATGGGTGAAACGCCTGGCGCCTACCGCGCCCGCCGCTGAAAGGTCTGTTCGCCGGCTCCTGAAGTCTCAGTCGGTGGTCGGTCCACACCAGCCGGGCAGGTAGTCGGTATCCCTGGATTTGGCGAAGGCCAGAGCCTCCTTCATTGCCTTGTCGAAATTTTTCACGACCACGTCCCGTGCGATCCGCCGGCGCAGGAAATCCGCCCACAGGAATTCACTGAAGGGGGTGGTGTCCTTGGCGAAACCACCGAGCCGGCGCAGTTCGCCCGCCATGCTCCGGTAGGGGTCATCGACCAGGTCAGCCATGCTCTTGGGCAAGGCGTCATAGCCCCTGCGTTTGCCGTTCTCGTCGAAGGGATGCATCCAGCCTCTGTTGTCGAGCACCGTGAGGAAGCTATCCCTGTCGAGCCTGGACAGATCGCTCGTCACCGACACCAAGACGTTCTTGATGCCTTCCTCCAGCAATGCCCGCGCCAGGTGATGGTGATCGACGACATAATTGCGCTTTTTCGGTCCAAGCACGACCGGCACCATGTGGTTGCCGAGGAAGGAGCTGGTCTTGGCGGGGCTTTGCGCCTGGATCAGCCGGCGTTTCAATTCCACTTCCCGCATCCCGACCGTGATCTGTGTCGGGCGCAGTTCTTCGACCGCCACGGGGGTGAGGACGGGTTCGCGCGGCGTTATCATGACACTTTGTCCTGTTGTTGCGGCTCCGTTGGGCCAAGCGCGGCGATGGCGGCATCGACGCTGTGGAAAATCCGGTTTGGGCCAACGAGATCGAAAATGCCCAATCGTGCGAGCGCCGCCTGCGCGCGCACCGATTCCAGCCTCGCAATGGCGAAAACAGCGCCGGCCTTGCGGCAGTGGCCGATGGTTTCGATCAGCGCCTGTGCGGCCGTGTAGTCGATCTCGACGATGTTGCTGGCCTCCAGCACCACGAGTTTCACGCTTTCGCCCCTGGCGTTGATCAGGTCGCGGAGGCCGCGCTTGAAGCTGTCGGCATTGACGAAGGACAGTGGCGCCTGAAAAGCCGCGACCAGCACGCCGGGCCGTTGTTGACCGGCAGCTGGCGTTGTTGGCGGCCACCACACGGAAGTTCCCGGGACCTGTTCCAGCTCGATGGGCTCGGTGCGCGTCGTGCTCCAGATGCCGTGCAGCAGGGAAAGTC
>JBDSLV010000509.1:0-4378 GCA_039916205.1 Mesorhizobium sp.
TGTCGAAGGTGCTTGGCAGCACCACCATGCCGCCCTGCGGGCCGGCGATTACCAGATACCAGACCAACGCTACGGTCGAAGCCATGGGGATTTCCTCATTGTTGTGGGAGTCGGCGGACCCTAGCAACTCCTCGCGGTTGGCGAAAGCGTGCGCCGCGCACAGCGCTCCGCCCCATCATCACAGCCGCGTGATCACCGGTTTGGTGTCGCTTGGGCTCAGTCGACGGCAAAACAATAGAACAAGCCATCGCCGCCGGTGCCTTTCAGCGCCTCCTGGCTGCAACCTCCACGCGAGGCGTGCGAGGAGTTACAGGAATGAGCGGCAGCGGAATCGTCGAGGCCGGTTCGGTCGTGATGCCCCATCATCGCCACGCCCTCAGTTCCGCTCAAGGTCCAGTCACCGCAGGTCTGGTCGGCGATCCTGGTGCCATCGGGCTTGGAGCCGGTCAGCATGTCATGCCGGTTGGGCGTGTCGCCACGGCCATTGACCACTTCCCCCTTCTCGTTCAGGGCCGTCTGCTTGCTCATCGCGTTTGCATCGCTGTGCAGTGAGGCGACATCGTCGGCAATCTTGACACCCTTGGCATTGACCCATGGCCCCTTGCCGATGCGGTCGCGGGCGTCCGTGTCGCTGCTCGAGAGATAGGCATGCCAGGTCTTGCCGGTGACGCCTGCTGCTTCCGCCAGCGAGGCGCAATGCGCGTCGGCGCCCTTGAGGCCGCCGAGATCGGCTCCCTTGCCAGAGCCGACGCTGGTGACGAAGAAACTCATCGTGGCGTTTTGCGAATAGGCGACGCCCGCGGCTGCGATCAAGGCGGCAGCGGTGGCGAGAAGCAGTCTGCGCATGGTGGTCCTCCGTTCGGGTTCGAATGTCTGACATTCGAAGAACGTCGGCGGCGCCGGAATTCTTCCAGCAAAAAGGAAGGATTTACTCCGGCTGCTGGTAAGCGACGAAGCGGTTGTGCTTGGCCTGGAAGATCAGCCCGGTTTCCGTCAGCGTCGGGCTGGCCAGCGGTATGATGCGCCTGGCAATTTCCGAGGGGGGCGGCAGCGTTTCCGGATCCTCGCCCGGTACCGCCTGCGCGCGCATCGCGGTGCGGGTGGCGCCTGGGTCGGCGGCGTTGACCCGCAGTGGCAGGCTTTGGGTCTCATGCGCCCAGGAGCGCATCATCGTCTCGACCGCCGCTTTCGAGGCCGCGTAGGGCGCCCAGAAGGCACGAGCCGAATGGGCGGCGTTGGAAGACAGCAGGATCGCGCGGCCGGCATCGGAGAGCCTGAGCAGCGGATCGACCGAACGGATCAGCCGCCAGGTCGAGGTGACGTTGATGGTCATCACCCTCTCGAAGGTCTTGGCCTCGACATGGCCGATCGGCGAAATGACGCCGAGCACACCGGCATTGGCGACGAGAATGTCGAGCTTGCCCCAGCGCTCGTGAATGGCGCCGCCCAGCCGGTCTATGCCGGCCATGTCGGCGAGGTCGAGCGGCACCAGTGTCGCTTCGCCCTTGCCGGTTTTCGCGTGTTCGGCCTTGATCTGGTCGTCGAGTTCTTCCAGCCCGCCGACAGTGCGGGCAACCGCGATGACATGGGCGCCGGCCGCGGCGAGTTCCCTGGCGATGAAGTAGCCGATGCCGCGCGAGGCACCGGTGACAACCGCGGTGCGGCCGGTAAGATCGAGTGTCATGCGATGAATTCCGCGAATGGGGCTAGAGCAATTCCAGGAAAAGCGTGAAGCGGTTTTCCGTCCGCAATTGCGTGAAAACAAGGGGATAGGGCGGTTCAGCGCTTCCGTTAAACGATGAACCGCCATGAGTCAGATTGACGGTTTGGCGCAACCTACGCCCCGTTGTTCGCCAGCAGCGACAGCGTGCGCACATTGTCGTGGCCTTCGAAGTCGAGCAGGCGGGTCGGATACTGGCCGGTGAAGCAGGCATCGCAGAATTGCGGCTGCTCGTTGTCGCGGCCGGCTTCGCCGACGGCACGGTAGAGGCCGTCGATCGACAGGAAGCCGAGCGAATCGACGCGGATGAATTCCGCCATCTCCTCGATCGACATGCGCGAAGCCAGAAGCTTCGACTTCTCCGGCGTGTCGACACCATAGAAGCAGGAAGCACGCGTCGGTGGCGACGCGATGCGCATATGAACTTCCTTCGCCCCGGCGTCGCGCACCATCTGCACGATCTTCTGGCTGGTGGTGCCGCGCACAATCGAATCATCGACCAGCACCACGCGCTTGCCTTCGATCATGCGCCGGTTGGCGTTGTGCTTCAGCTTCACGCCCATATGACGGATCGAATCGCCGGGTTGGATGAAGGTGCGGCCGACATAGTGGTTGCGGATGATGCCAAGTTCGAACGGAATGCCGGCTGCCTGGGAAAAGCCGATCGCGGCCGGCGTGCCCGAATCCGGCACCGGCACGACGATGTCGGCTTCAACAGGGCTTTCCACCGCCAGCTCGGAGCCGATGCGTTTGCGCACCTCGTAGACATTGCGGCCCTCGACCGAGGAATCCGGTCGGGCGAAATAGACATATTCGAAGATGCAGAAGCGGGTCTTCTGCGGCTCGAACGGGAACAGACTCTCGATGCCCTTGGAGGTGACGACCACCATCTCACCGGGCTTCAGGTCGCGTACGAAACGCGCGCCGATAATGTCGAGCGCGCAGGTCTCGGAAGCAAGAATCCAGGCGCCGTCCAGGTCGCCGAGCACCAGTGGGCGGATACCGAGCGGGTCGCGGCAGCCGATCATCTTCTTGGCGGTCATCGCCACCAGCGAGAAGGCGCCCTCGACCTGGCGCACCGCGTCGATGAAGCGCGAATTCAAATCGCGTTCCTTGCTGGTGGCGACGAGATGCAAAAGCGTCTCGGTGTCGGAGGTCGAGGAGAAGATGGCGCCCTGTTTCTGCAGCGCACGCTGCACGGTCATGGCGTTGGTCAGATTGCCGTTGTGGGCGACGGCAAAGCCGCCGTCGGCCAGTTCAGCGAAGAAAGGCTGGATGTTGCGCATGCCGGCGCCGCCTGTCGTGGCATAGCGGGTGTGGCCGATGGCGCGGTTGCCTTGCAGGCTGTCGATGACGCGCTGCTTGGTGAACGTGTCGCCGATCAGGCCGACATGACGTTCAACATGGAATTGTGTGCCGTCATAGGAGACGATGCCGGCTGCTTCCTGGCCGCGATGCTGCAGGGCATGCAGCCCGAGCGTGACAATGGCCGCGGCATCCTGTCGGCCAAAAATACCGAACACACCGCATTCGTCATGAAAATGATCGTCAGCCTCGGCGGAAGGCACGTCGTCTGCGTCTGCCATGGGACTCAAGCTCCGCTAAAATCGCCATATAGTGCGATAGTGCCTCGAAAGCAACGCGCGCCGTGCAACCGTTCACATCATCATCGATTTTCGACGTCAGTTCGCGGGCGCCGCCGGTGCCGGAGTGGCCGGAGCGTTGTCCGCCGGAGGCGTGGCCGCGTCATCAGGGGCCGGCGTGCTGGAATCGTCCCCGGTCGCCGGCGCGTCCGGCGCCACTGGCGTCTCGGCACCTGGCGCCGGCTGATTGGGATTGAGCTTCTTGAGGATCGCGTTTTCCGGATCCTCGGGCAGCAGGCTTTCCAGCTTGGCGCCGATCGATTCCAGCAACGGCCGCGACTTGGCATCCGTCACCCAGGCCGGAGCCTTGGCGCCAGCCAGCCAATTGAAGAACAGCAGCGCGACAGCGACAACCAGGATGCCGCGCGCGGCGCCGTAGAGGAAGCCGAGCGTACGATCGAGCGCGCCAATCCGGGAATCGATAATCCAGTCGGCAAGCTTCATGGTGATGACGCTGACGACGATCAGCGCGATGACGAAAACAACGCCGGCGGAAGCCGCCATGGCGATCTTTTCGTTCTCAACATAGGGTTTGAGGTAAGGCAGGACCGGCTTGTAGAAGAAGAAAGCCGCCGCAGCTGCCGCCGCCCATGAGACAACGGACAGGATCTCGCGCGAGAAGCCCCGCACCATGGCCAGCATGGCCGAGACCAGGGTGAAGCCGACGAGAATTCCGTCAAGCAGCGTAATCGGCATGTTTTTCGCCCCACTCCATGAGCCGCATTTTAGCGCGGAGCATCAGGTTTTCCCAGTGGTTCCCACCTTTGGCCCCGATGCCCTAGTCTTCCTCGTCCACACGGCTTCGGCGTGAGCCGGCTATGCGCGCCACGAGGTCGGCAAGCTCGGTCGGCTGGAAAGCGCCGGCCCCTATCCCCCCGGCAAGTTCCTCGCTGCCCAAGGGCAGAACCGCGCTTCCAAAACCCAGCTTTTCGGCTTCCTTGAGGCGCTGTTGCGCATGCGCAACCGGCCTCACGGCGCCCGAAAGGCTGATTTCGCCGAAATAGACGCAATCGGC
>JBDSLV010000510.1:0-3902 GCA_039916205.1 Mesorhizobium sp.
ATCCGGGCGTGCCGATGCGCATCGCCGAACTGTTCCTTGAGGCCGGCCTGCCGGCGGGCATCCTCAACGTCGTCAACGGCGACAAGGACGTGGTCGACGCCATCCTCGACGATCCGGACATCAAGGCCATCGGCTTCGTCGGCTCGACGCCGATCGCGCATTACATCTATTCGCGCGGCACGGCAGCCGGCAAGCGCGTGCAATGCTTTGGCGGCGCCAAGAACCACATGATCATCATGCCCGACGCCGACATGGACCAGACCGTCGATGCGCTGATCGGCGCCGGCTATGGCTCGGCCGGCGAGCGCTGCATGGCGATCTCGGTCGCGGTTCCGGTCGGCAACGACACCGCCAACCGGCTGATGGAAAAGCTGATCCCGCGCGTTGAAAGCCTGAAGGTCGGCCCGTCGACGGATTCTTCCGCCGATTTCGGTCCGCTGGTCACGGCGCAGGCGCTGGAGCGGGTCAAGGGTTACGTCGACACCGGCGTCAAGGAAGGCGCCAAGCTGGTCGTCGACGGCCGTGGCTTCTCCATGCAGGGCTACGAGGACGGCTACTATATGGGCGGCTGCCTGTTCGACAATGTTACCGCTGACATGCGCATCTACAAGGAAGAGATCTTTGGGCCGGTGCTGTCAGTGGTGCGCGCGCCGACCTATGAGAGCGCGATCAAGCTCGCCAACGATCACGAGATGGGCAATGGTGTCGCCATCTTCACCCGCGACGGCGATGCCGCACGCGACTTCGCCTCACGTGTCCAGGTCGGCATGGTCGGCGTCAACGTGCCGATCCCGGTGCCGATCGCCTACTACACGTTCGGTGGCTGGAAGGCCTCGTCCTTCGGCGACCTGAACCAGCACGGCCCGGATGCATTCCGCTTTTACACCAAGACCAAGACGGTGACGTCGCGCTGGCCCTCGGGTGTGAAGGACGGTGCGGAGTTCGTCATTCCGACGATGAACTAGGTTTCGCTCTCGACAACGGGAATGAGAAACGGGCGCCGCTGGCGCCCGTTTCCGTATTTGGCACCATTGGCGACGCCGAGACCGGCCGGGCTGAATAGGTGCTTGTTTTCGGATCGGGACCTCACCATATCGAATCCAGGGAGCGTCATAGCTGCTCCCGACGACAGACCGGAACCAGAAGGAGTGACGTTATGAAGACGTCGAATCCGGCCTGGAGCGTTCCGGTATATTGAGGCGGCCGATATGCCTCCCTTGCCGAAACGCGAAGGCAAAGGAGGTGCCCCATGGCACGCACATTCTTGTTTCGATGGATGAAGATGGCCACGATCGGCGCCGTGATGGCGGCGTTGTCGGCTCTCCCCGCGCAGGCGCAGGCCGTCTGCGGCGGCCACAGCGACGTGGTCGCGCGACTGGCGCAGGTCTTTCAGGAAAAGCAGTTCGGCTACGGCGTGGTCGGGCAAGCCGCGGTCATCGAGATCTATGCCTCGGCGAGTGGCACATGGACCATGCTGATAACCGATGTGAAGGGCCAAAGCTGCATACTTGCGGCGGGCGAGGGTTGGGAAAGCACCTTCGCAGTCGCCGCCAAGGCGCGCGGAGCCTGAGCGTCATCGTGTAGCTGCTGCTTCGGCGTGGCCGCGCAGCAATGCCATCAGCCGCTTGGCGTCCTTGGCGGCGGCTTCCTCGTCGCCATCGAGGATCGAGCGGATCAGCGCGACATGATGTTCGGCCGATTCCGCCAGGCCGGTGTCGGCCTTGTAGCGGAACCAGAAGCGTCGGCTGTGCGTCTGCAAGGGTGCTGCCAGCCGGGCGGCAAAAGGGTTGTCGGCGGCCAGCGCCAGCGCTTCGTCGAGCGCCTTGTCGGCCTGGATGAAGGCCAGCACATTGCCGGAGATCACCGCCTTCTGCATCGCCAGCGCCGCATCGTGGAACAGGTCGGCGGCCTCGCGGGTGACGAAGCGCGCGGCCGAACGGGCCAGCACCACTTCGATGCCACGACGCGCGTCGAGCACGCGCAGCCAGTCGCCAGGGTGAAGCGGGGCGATCGCAATGCCGGCACGCGGCCTGACATCGAGCAGCCCTTCCCAGGCCAGCCGCTGGATCGCTTCGCGCACCGGCGTTCGGCCGAGCCCGAGCCTTTCGATCAGCGCGCCCTCGGTGACGAAGCTTGCCGGCGCCAATTCGAGTGTGACGATCATGTGCTCGAGCACATGGTAGGCCTTGATCGCGGCCGGCTCGATCGCGGTGCTTGCTTCCATGGATATCAAAGGCGCTCTCCTGATATATCTTGCATATATCATAACGGAATCCGCATTGACAGGCAGTTTCTTAACAGATATATGGCTGATATATCAGATGGAGAGATGATCATGTGGACCGGCGTTTTCCCCGCAGTCACGACCAAATTCACCGAGGATGACCGCCTCGACCATGCCGAGATGGAGCGCTGCTACGCGCTGCAGATGGAGGCCGGCTGCGACGGCATCATCGTTTGCGGATCGCTTGGCGAAGGGCCGATGCTGTCGGCGGACGAGAAGATCGAGGTGCTGAAGATCGCGCAGAAGGTGGCGGGCAAGAAGCCGGTTCTGCTGACGGTCAACGAAGCCGGCACCCGCGAGGCGGCCAGCATCGCGAAGCGCGCCGCCAAGGAAGGCGCCAACGGCTTGATGGTGGTGCCGAGCCCGATCTACCACACCAACGAGGAAGAGACGGTCGCGGCCCTGCGTGCCGTTGCCCAGGCCGGCGACCTGCCTGTCATGATCTACTCCAACCGGCTCGCCTACCGCGTCGATGTCAGCGTCGACCAGATGGAAGAGCTGGCGTCGGACAAGCGCTTCGTTGCCATCAAGGAATCCTCCGACGACATCCGCCGCTCGACTGAGATCATCAATCGTCTCGGCACCCGCTACGACCTGTTCACCGGCGTCGACAATCTCGCCTTTGAGGCACTGTCGGTCGGTGCCATTGGCTGGGTGGCCGGGCTGGTCACCGCGTTCCCGCGCGAAACGGTCGCCATCTACCAGTTGATGAAGCAGGGCCGCCGTGAAGAGGCGCTTGCCATCTACCGCTGGTTCCGGCCGCTGCTCGATCTCGACGTGTCGACCTATCTGGTGCAGAACATCAAGCTTGCCGAAGTGTTCGCCATCCAGACCAACGATCGTGTCCGCATGCCGCGCCAGCCTTTGTCCGGCGAGCGTCGCAAGGCGGCCGAAAAGATCATCAAGGACGCCCTGGCCGTGCGGCCGACATTGCCGCGGTTTTGAACTGACAGCCATCGCATCCCGGTGAGAGGGCATTTCTCAGCATGCAGCGCGAAGCGCAACCATGAACAGTGACGCTACACTCGATATCGCCATCGTTGGTGGTGGCATCATCGGCATCTGTGCCGCCGCCTTTCTGGGCGAGGCGGGGCGCAGCGTCACCGTCTTTGATCGGACGGGCATCTGCGAGGAGACCAGTTCCGGTAACGCCGCCGCCTTCGCCTTCTCGGATGTGCTGCCGCTAGCCCACAAGGGCATGCTCCGGCAACTGCCGAAATGGCTTGCCGATCCGCTCGGCCCGCTCAGCATTCCGCCCACCTATCTGCCGAAGCTGCTGCCCTGGCTGTTCCGGTTCTGGCGTGCCGGCGCGCCTGGTAATTACGAGGCCAGCCTCGCGGCGCAAGTGACGATGATGAAGCTCGCCGAGGCCGAATGGGCCGGGCTGATGGCTCGCTCCGGCACGGCACGGATGTTGCGCGAGGACGGCTCACTGGAGCTCTACGAGAGCGAGAGCGAATTCAAGGCATCGCTGTCCGGTTGGTCGGCGCGGCAACGCTTCGGCATCGGCTTCCGCCATGTCGAAGGCAGCGATCTGGCCGACCTGCAGTCAGGTCTGTCGCCGCGTTTCATCAAGGGCACGTTCGTTCCCGGCTGGAAGACGGTCGCCGACCCCAAG
>JBDSLV010000511.1:0-14477 GCA_039916205.1 Mesorhizobium sp.
GCGCTCATGATCAATGAGCCGGCGAGCCGCATTTCGGCATGCAGCAGGCCGACCGCATTGTTCTGGGCATCGTCTGAGCGGAAGGAATTGGAACAAACTAGCTCGGCCAGACCATCGGTCTTGTGGGCGTCGGTGCCGCGGACGGGGCGCATTTCATGCAGGACAACGGAAACACCGGCCTGCGCTGCCTGCCATGCGGCTTCGGACCCGGCGAGACCACCGCCGATGATATGGATTGGATTTTTGCTCATGAGCGCCGGAATAATCGCTTGTCGCGGCGATTGCAATTGCCGCGCGGCTACCGGCTACGGGGAGAAGGCCATCCCTGAAAACAACAACACCCGCCGGGGGAGGAGGTCCGGCGGGTGTCGTTTTGGGGGGGCAACCCTCGGGAGGAGGTGAAGGTCGACCATATTCGTCATCGCCGGGGAGGAGGTCGGCTTTGACGAAAACTCTTTCGCCATTTTCAAAAGGGGCGAAACCTTTGGAGCAAAATTCGTTTTGCTCGGGGGAAACAGCGCCCGCCGCGGGAGGAGGTGCGGCGGGCGCCGTTTTTGGGGTCAACCCTCGGGAGGAGGTGAGGGTCGACCGTATTCGTCATCGCCGGGGAGGAGGTCGGCTTTGACGAAATTCCTTAAGCTCAGACCGCCTTGCGGGCGATGATCTTGATCTCGTCACGGACGATACCGAGATCGTGGAGCTGACGGTTCGAAAGGCGACCCAGCTCAGTAACCGTCTCGCGATAAACGCGCCAGTTACGGTAGTTGCGGATCAGGTTCATTGTCGTTCTCTTTTCAGAAACTTGTTCGGACCATTCGCGGTCCGAAGAATTAGACCGCCTTGCGAGCGACGTAAGGAATGTCGCTGCGGCTGATGCCGAGGTCGGTCAGTTCACGGTTGCTCAGGCGGCTCAGCTCGGAAACGGTGTCCCGGTAGCGGCGCCAGTTGCGGTAGTTGCGGATCAGGTTCATGATAGTTCTCATTTCGTCTTTGTTGCGGATCATTCCGTTTGTGTACGAACCATAAATAGGCGGGCTCATATCGATTTAAAAGCGCTATGGTTGCATGGCAGCAATGCAAATTGTGCAATGCAGCATTAACGAGCGTTCACGCGACCGACACAAAGAAGCCCGAATCGGAAAATGCCGTTGCGTCAACGGTTTGGCGGCGTCGGCTGAATTGCCGATCGGCGAGGGGGAGAAGCATGGCGAGTTATTCGACACGCGTGAGGTCGGACATTGCGCGATGGGTGCAAGCCGGGCTGATCGATGCGGCGACTGGCGATTCGCTGGCGCGGGAAGTCGTGGCCAATGAGCGCAAATCGCTGAGCTTCGGCTCTATCCTGGCGATGCTGGCTGCGCTGCTGTTTGGCGCGGCTATCCTGATTTTCGTCGCCGCCAACTGGGACGCGATCCCAAGGCTGGCGCGCGTGGTGGCGCTGTTTGCCCTTATCCTGGGCGGCTACGTCGGCGGCGCGGTGCTGAAGATGCGTGACCACGAGGCGATTGGCGAGGCGCTGTGGATTGTTGCCGCTGCAGCGTTCGGCGGGTCGATCGCTCTGATCGGCCAGATGTATCACTTGTCTGGTGACGAAGCCTCGGCCCTGGTCACCTGGGGGGCGGGCACGGCACTGGCGGCGGTGGCGTTGCGCTCGAACCCGCTGACGGTCGCATCGGTCGGCATTGCCGATGCCTGGCTGTTCCTCAAAGGGTTCGACTATTCGAGCCGCAGCGAATTTCCGCATCTCTTCGTCGTCATGGCGATCGTTCTGTTTGCCGTCTCGTTCTGGACCCGAAGCCAGGCGGCGCGGCATCTGATCATCCTGTCATTGCTCTTCTATCTTGTGCTGTTTGTCTCGGATCACGCCGCATTGCAGGTGGCCATTCCGCTGGTTGCCGTGTCGGCCTTGCTGTTTGCCGTATCTGTTTTTGCTCCCGAAGCCGTGGACAGGATCGTGCAGCTTGGCGACCGCCTGCCCTTGCACGCACTGCTCGGCTTCCTCACCGGCCTGGCAATCATCCAGTTCGAGCTGGCGGATCAAAGCATCTACAACAGCGGTTTTGCCTTGGCCTCGGTCGTGGCGTTGGCCGGTGTTGTCGCAGCCATCGTGCTGGCGGGGCGGGAGAGCCGAGGGCTGCGCTGGCTGGCCTATGCCGGCTTCGCCTTCGAACTCGCCATCATCTATGTGGTGACCTTGCAATCGATGCTCGACACTGCCGGCTTCTTTCTCGCCGCCGCCGTTTTGCTCGGCATCCTCGCACTGATCATCATCCGCGTTGAAAAGCGCATGAAGGGGCCAAGTGCCCAGGGAGCGGCAGCATGATGACCGGGAAGAGACTTGTTATCTCGGCGCTGCTGCTGGCGCTCGTCCAGATCGGCTTCCTCAGCTGGATCATCGCTGGCCGGGCAGCGATCCTGCGCAATGGCACGGAGGTGCTCCTGAAAGTCGAGCCGATCGATCCGCGCGACCTGCTGCGAGGCGACTACATCGTGCTTGGCTACGAGATTTCGCGGATCCCGGTGAAGCTCATCGCCAACATCCCGGCGGGATTGTCAACCGACGACACATCTGTTGTCGTCAGGCTGAAGAAGGGCGCTGACGGTTACTGGACCTCGACAGCCGCCTGGTTCGGCAAGGCACCCGCGGCGGCCGCCGCCGATGAAGCCGATATCGTCGGGCACGTGGCCGCGGGCTGGGATCTCAGCGAAGGCAACACGATCGCGCCCGACTACGGCATCGAGCGGTTCTATCTGCCCGAAGGCGAGGGGATGGCGATCCAGAACGACATGCGGGTACGGCCATTCGGCATCCGCCTTGCCATCGCTGGCGACGGTACGGCGCAAATCAAGGCGCTGGTGGACGGCGACAAGACGCTGTTTCAGGAGCCACTCTATTAATGTTCGTACTTGCCGCGGTGTGAAGCATGCCCATTGTCCTGACGACGCGTGACGACATTAATCTCGACAGCGTTTTCCGCGTCGCCTGGCAGAAGGATACGGTGGAGATTGGCGAGAAAGCCCTGCGGCGCATCGCCGAATGCCGGGCTTCATTCCTGCAGCTGATCGAATCGGACCCGCCCCCGGTCATCTACGGCGTCACCACCGCCATGGGGGAGCTGGCGAGCCGCAAGCTCGAACTAGACGAGCGCGACCGCCACGCGCGCATCAAGGCATTCGCTGCCGCCACCTCGTTCGGTGACCCCTTGCCCGACCGCGTGGTCAGGGCAATCGTTCTTGCCCGGCTGACGAACTTCATCGAAGGCAATGCCGCGACCACGCCACGCATCGCGCTTGCCGTTGCGGCGATGCTGGATGGCGGACCCATGCCAGCCGTGGCGGCATCGGGCCAGGGTGGGGCAGGCGAGATCCTCGCGCTCTATCCGCTGTTTGCCGAACTTACGACGCGCTTCGACCTGGAGGTCAAGGAACGCGGTTCGCTGATCAACGGCTCGCCCTGTGCGGCGGCACTCGTGGCCGATGCAGCGATCGCCGCGCGCCGGCGTGTCCGGCTGGTGCAAAAGGTGTTCGCCCTGTCCATCGAGGCGTTTCGCGCGCCGCTCGAGCACTATGACGCAGCTCTCGACGCGCTGTGGGGCGACGAACACGAAGCCGCGGCGCTGCGCGGCCTGCGAGAATTTCTGGTTGGTGCCGGCGACGGACGGCGCAACTATCAGGCACCGGTCAGCTACCGCATCGTGCCGCGTGTGCTGGGGCAGATGCATCGTGCGCTGGCGGTGGCGGAGCGGGCTGCAACCGTGTCACTGGCATCGATATCGGACAATCCGGTCTACATCCCGCCCGATGCCGCAAACCCGTTCGGACGCTGCATCTCGACCGGCGGCTATCATAATGCCATGGCGACGCCCGCACTCGATGACCTGGCAGCGATCTGGGCCGACATATGCCTGCTGTGCGACCGCCACGGTTCGAAGCTGCTGAACGGCAAGGTGTCGCTGTTGCCCGATCTCCTGATGACCGGGCGGCACTGGGCCGACAGTGACGGCCACGGCAATGTCGGCTACGTGCCGATGGCGATAACCGGCTATCTCGAGCAAGCCAAACTGGCCGCGCAGCGAACCTTCATTCCAGGCACGGAATCGGCCGGCGCCGGCCAGGATGATGTCGCCACCACGGCATTCTTCGCCTCGACGAAGGAAGCGACGGCCGGACGCTGCGTCGATGCGGCGTTGGCGATGCTGGCAATGATTGCCTCCCAAGCACTGCATGTCACCGAGCGCGAGGCTCCGCCGGCGCTACAGTCATTCGTCGCGGAGATCAGGGATTTCATGCCGCCCGTCGATGACGATCGCGTGCTGGGGCCCGAGTTGGCCAAGCTGGCCGCGTGGTTCACCCGCCAGGTGTTCGAGGCGTAGGCCGACTCGAACCCCCGCGCCTTTCGGCACTGGAACCTAAATCCATTTTTTGGGGAAGGGTGGTGCGGGTAGAGGGACTCGAACCCCCACGTTCTCACGCCAGAACCTAAATCTGGTGCGTCTACCAATTCCGCCATACCCGCGTCACCCGGCAATCCCATGTAGCCATCATTCTGTCAATGTCGGAGCGAAAATGACGTTATTCGTCTAAACGCGAAGACGGTTGAAAATTAGCCTCGCCTGTGACAAAAGGCGTGTCAAATGTGACGGGACGCGACGATCCGCTTCTGCAAAATGTGATAAGAAGTAGGAAAAACAAGAACTTATTCACATTTTGGAACGCAGTTTGGGAGAGTTTGAGCCGTATTTTCGGTCAAATCGCCAGGTTCCGTACCAAAAGCCATTCCCGGCAAGAATATACCGGCAGGCTGTAAACGGCAGAAGCCGTTTGGCAGTCTCATTGGTGAAAACAAAGGTTTTACGATGCAGGTCACCGAAACGCTCAACTCCGGTCTCAAGCGCGAGATCAAGATCACCGTGCCGGCCGGTGATATGGAAGCCAAGCTGATGGCTCGGCTTTCGGACGCCAGGAACAAGGTCCGCATCAACGGCTTCCGTCCTGGCAAAGTGCCGGTTCAGCACCTGCGCAAGGTCTATGGCAAGTCGTTCATGGCCGAAGTGGTCAACGAGATCCTCAACGATTCGACCCGCTCGATCATTTCGGGCCGCGGCGAGAAGGCCGCCATGCAGCCCGAGGTCATCATGACCGAGGACGAGAAGGAAGCCGAGAAGATCCTGGCCGGTGGTGCCGACTTCGAATTCCGTCTCAACTACGAAATCATCCCGGCGATCGAGATCAAGGATTTCTCCGACATCAAGGTGACGCGTCAGGTGTTCGACGTGCCGGATGCCGAGATCGACGAACAGGTCCAGCGCGTTGCCGAATCGGCGCGCAGCTACGAGCCGAAGACCGGCAAGGCCGCCAATGGCGACCGCGTGACGATCGACTACCTCGGCAAGATCGATGGCGAGGCCTTCAATGGCGGCGCCGGCACCGATCAGCCGCTAGTGCTGGGTTCCAAGGAATTCATCCCCGGCTTCGAGGATCAGCTGGTCGGCGCCAAGGCTGGTGACGAAAAGCAGGTCACCGTGACCTTCCCGGAAAACTACCAGGCGGCGCATCTTGCCGGCAAGGAAGCGACCTTCGAGGTTACCGTCAAGGAAGTGTCGAAGCCCGGCGAGCTGGAAATCAACGACGAGACCGCCAAGAATCTTGGCCTCGAGTCGCTGGAGCGCCTGCGTGACGTGGTGCGCGGCCAGATCGAGAACCAGTTCGGCGCCATGACGCGCCAGAAGGTGAAGCGCCAGCTGCTCGACCAGCTCGATGGCGCCTATTCGTTTGAAGCACCGTCGAAGCTCGTCGATGCCGAGTTCAACAACATCTGGTCTCAGGTCAATCGCGACCTGGAAGCCGCCGGCCGCACCTTCGCCGACGAGGAGACGACGGAAGAAGAGGCACGTGCCGAGTATCTGCGCCTCGCCGAGCGCCGCGTGCGCCTTGGCCTGGTCCTGGCTGAAATCGGCGAAAAGGCCGGCGTCACCGTATCGGATGAGGAGCTGCAGCGCGGTCTCTTCGAGCAGGTTCGCCGCTACCCGGCCAACCAGCAGCAGGAAGTGTTCGAGTTCTATCGCAGCAACCCGGAAGCACTGAACACGCTTCGCGCGCCAATGTTCGAGGAGAAGGTGGTCGACCATCTGCTCGGCCAGATCTCCGTCACCGACGTCAAGGTGAGCAAGGAAGAGCTCATGGCCGACGACGAGGAGGATGAGACCGCCACCAAGGCCAAGCCGGCGAAGAAAGCCGCTGCCAAAAAGGCCGACGAGAAGAAGGCCGACGACACGGAAGAGCCCAAGAAAAAGGCGGCACCGAAGAAGAAGGCCGCCAAGGACGCCGAATAAACCAAGCGTTCAATTCAACTGGAAAGGCCGCCCTCGAGGCGGCCTTTTTCGTTGCCAAACTGCAACAGCGAATTTGTTCGCTGTTGGCCAAGGTGGCGCCACGAAGCTTTGATCATTATCTGCGCTTCTGTCACAGCCACTTGGGGTGTTGGAGGGGGCGTTGAAGCTGCTCGTCGAAATGGGACAGGCCGCGGCACTGGCGTTGGCTCTTGTCTCTGTCTGCGGCGTTGCCCAGGCCGGTGAGGTTCTGGACAATTGGCGGTTCCAGACGAGCGAGGACGGCCTCGTCACGGCATCGCTCTACGCCACCAACAAGCTGATCACGGGGGGCGGAGCCCTGAGCTACAGCCCGGTCCTGACCATTGCTTGCCGGCCAAACAGCGAACCCCGCTGGACCGAATGGCTTCAGCTGAATGACGCTGTCTCCTCCAGCCGCAAGATCACCATGTCGGTGACAGTCGACCGGGATGATAAATTCGACGAAAGCTGGTCAGTCGGCCCGCGTGGCAGGTCGCTGGTCCGCGATGGCGCCGATGGCATCAGCCGCCTTGTTCCCGCGAACCGGCTATTGCTCTCCTGGCGGTTCGGCTTGTTATCAGGGCGCGGCGAGGCTGATTTCGACCTTGCCGGCTTCGGCGAGGCTGTCAGCCAGCTTGCAGGCAGTTGCAACACCGATCCACCGTGATCCGTCACCTTGGCCGCTGAATGGGCTTGACCATTCCCCGGCGGGTCGGATCAGAGCGCCTTGATCAATATGACGCCAGCCAGCAGCAATAAGACACCGGCCAGGCGCATCCCGGATATCGGGCGCAACGGCAGGCGGAACCAGCCGAAATTGTCGACGAAGATGCTCGCCACCTGCTGACCGACGACCGTGAGGCCTACGGCCGCCGCCGCGCCGATCACGGGGATGGCCGTGAAAACGGTCGTGACATAGGTGGCGCCCGCGAAGCCGCCAAGCCAGCCCCACCATGGCATCGACGAAATACCCGCAAGGCGCGGACGTGGCGCCGCCGGCAAGGCCAGCGTAACCAGGGACACCGCGGCCATCGCCAGCATTGCCACCAGGAACGAAATGGTGCCGACGGCAAACGGCGCGCCGCCGAGGTCGTGGCGGAGCAAGGCGTTGACCGCGCCCTGCGCCGGCAGTACCGCGCCAGCCAGAAGCGCCAATCCGATCCAACCGAGCTTCGATGGCCGAAGATTTTCAGCCGCGCCCTTCTGGCCGGCGACGATGAGGGCCGCGCCGGCCAGCACGACCAATGTGCCGAAGGCAGGCCCGGTCCGCGGTCCGGCAGCGGCGATGCCAAGCAGGCCGAATGTGTCGAGCGCGAAGGATGCGAGCATCTGGCCGGCAATAAAGAGCCCGACCGAGACGACGGCGCCAAGACGCGGGAAGAGCAGGATGGTCGAGACGACGTAGAAGGCCGATGCCGTGCCGCCGACAGCGTGCCACCATTCGGCTTGCGAAACAGCCAGCAGCGCGGGTGCTGTCCCGGTTAGAACTGTGATCAGGAGCAATAGCACGGCCCCGACGGAGAGTTGAAGCGTGGTCGCCGCGAAAGGCGAGCCGACAGCCTTAGAAAGTTGCGCATTGGCGCCGGCCTGCACCGCGAGCAAGCCACCTGCGACGAGCGCGAGAGGGATGAAAAGGGTTTCCAAAATACGATTCCTTGAATTGATCGCTTGTTGCGCTGTTGGCGCCAGCTAGGCGGCGACCGAGGCTTCGGGCAGGGTCGGGACAGTGAGACCGCGAATGACGGCTGGGCGCTGACCAATGGCGGCGTACCATCGTCTCAGGTGAGGCGTGTCATCGAGAGGGAGGCCGAGTTTCGTGACGGCGGCGTGGATCCACGGCCACGTCATCACGTCGGCGATGCCGTAGGTGCCACCAACGATATACTCATGGTTTTTCAGCTGGCCATCGAGCACGCGGAAAACGCGCGCCGTCTCTCGCTCGAACCGTCCGATCACATACGGGATTTTTTCCGGTGCGAAGATCTTGTAGTTCCACAGCTGGCCAAGAGCAGGGCCGACGTGAGCCGCCTGAAACAAAGTCCAGGTCAGAGTGTCGTCCGCCTCTTGATCGCTGGCCGGCCCGAGCTTGCCTGAGCGGCGCGCCAGATAGTGCAGCACTGCTCCGGATTCAAACACGGTGCGGCCAGCGTCCTTGTCGACGATGACTGGAATCTTGTTGTTCGGGTTGAGCGCCAGAAATTCAGGTTCGAGCTGATCGCCTTTTTCGATGTCGATTAGGCGGACGGAATAGGGCAGGCCGACCTCTTCCAGCATGATCGAGGCCTTGTGCCCGTTGGGTGTCTGATAGGTGTAGAGTTCAATCGGTGTCATGGCTGTTCTCCACGCCGACTTTTGCGTCGTCGCGGAGTTATATGGCGTGTGTTTTTTCGTGGATCGATCTGCCTATTTGCCAAAAGACTGTGCATTTTTGCACAGGCAATTTCTCACCAGGCACCCGAGAATCTTGACCATTTTCTTCACTAGTGCGGCTTCTGCCTGTGGTTCTTGAGGCCTCTCGCCTTTGCAAACTTCTCGCAAATTGCCGTTTCGTGATCTATCTATCTGCAGATATGCACGCCTCATTCAATCGCGAACAAATCGACTGGGAAGATCTGCGCATGGTGCTTGCGGTGGCCGATGGCGCCTCGCTCGCGGCGGCCGCGCGCATGCTTGGTGTGAACCACACCACGGTGCTCAGACGGGTGAATGCATTCGAGCAGAGACTTGGCATCCGGCTTTTTGATCGGTTGCCGACTGGCTATGCGCTCACCGCCGGCGGCGAGGAACTGCTCGGCGCGGCACGCAAGATGGCGGAAACGGTCACGGAACTCGCGCGAAAACTCTCGGGGCAGGATCTCAGATTTGAAGGCACGTTGCGGATTACCACCACGGACACGCTGATGGTATCGGTGTTGCCGCCAATCCTGGCTGCATTTCACGACCTCCATCCAGGCATCCGGGTCGAGGCCATGACGCAGAACTCATTTGCCAATCTGACATACCGGGATGCCGATGTGGCGATAAGGCCGGTGTCACAGCCACCTGAAATTCTGGTTGGCCGACGCATTTCGGGCGTTGCCTTCGCTGCCTACGCGGCACGTTCCTATGTCGACACATTGCCATCGGAGCCAACATTCGGCCTGCTGCGCTGGATCGCTCCTGATGACAGCCTCGCGCGCACAGGCGTTGCCCGCTGGATGCGAGCATCGCTGCCGGATGCTGAAATAGTCTTTCGTGCTGATTCCCTGTTGACGATGTCTCATGCGGCCGCTGCCGGGATCGGGGTCGCGGCACTTCCCTGTTACCTCGGTGACAGTCTTCCCGGGCTTGCCCGGGTAGGGGCGTTGATCGAGGAGATCGGCTCGGCTTTGTGGGTTCTCGTGCATGACGATCTGCGCCGCACGGCGCGGGTGCACGCCTTTACCCAGTTCGTCTCCGATGAATTGCAGCAACGCCGTAGTCTGCTGGAAGGCAGGCTCGGCGGTAGCGCTTCCTAGACCAGCGGCGGCCGGCTCAGCTTCAGATCAGCAGCAGGCCCTTCATGCTTGCATAGCCCTTGCGGCCGATGATGATGTGGTCGTGCACTGAGATACCCAACCGCTTGCCGGCTTCGACAATTTCCTTGGTCATCTCGATGTCGGCGCGCGATGGTGTCGGGTCGCCGGAAGGATGGTTGTGCAAGACCAGTGTCGTCCCTATAAGTAATTGAAAAATAATTGAAAATTTTGCAATGACCAGCAGGATGGGTGCTGTAATTGGGGCCGGTCTTGCGTGCTCGTCAGTGATCGTCATACGATCGCTCATCGTGAGTCGTTTTGACGCTCGGCACAACACGGTATTTTTTTGATCCCACGTATCAAGTCCCTCAGTCGGGTACAGCACCGCTTTCCCGACCTTGATAAATGCCGGTCCAGCTCTCATTACTCGCCAATTTCGAAGCGTTCCAACGGAGATGCTGCCGCGATAGCGGTCTGAAACCTCCTCAGCCGTTAAAAACTTTCGGTCATCCATCTGGAGTCTCCATTTCGGGGATGGGCTTGCTTCTGGCGGCGTGGCAACTTGATGCATCCGCGTGGGCTCGGGCACACCCCAGAACGATCGAGCATGGAGTGTCATCATGATGCATGGGGTTTGTGCATTGGAAATGGAAGACACGGACGAGGGGAGTAGTAGCGACGGATACCGCCGGCTAGAAATCGGACGGTCTACCAACCAAATTGCTTGGCGTTACCAACCACCGAACCCGCAACTGAGCTCGTTGATCGAAGGGTAAACAGTTACAAAATCATCCCGAACCAAAAATTGTCTGAGGAGACAGTTCCCATGAAAGCGATCGTGGTGACGGACCAGGCTGCAGGAACGGCCGGCATGACGTTGGTAGCGCGGCCCCAGCCGCAGCCAGCGATAAACGACGTCGTCGTTCAGGTCCAGGCATCGGGATTCGTCCCGACCGAACTGGCCTGGCCGTCGACGTGGTCCGATCGCCTCGGCCGTAATCGGACCCCGTCAATTCCCGGGCATGAGGTGGCGGGAGTGGTCGTCGCTCTCGGCTACGGTACCACCGGGCTGTCGGTGGGACAGCGTGTGTTCGGCCTCGCGGATTGGCATCGCGACGGCACGCTCGCGGAGTACACCGCCATGGAGGCCCGCAATCTCGCGCCGCTGCCGGGCGATGTCGACTTCACAGTTGGCGCAAGCCTACCGATTTCGGGCCTGACCGCTTGGCATGGACTGTTTCAGCACGGCCGACTCCAGGCCGGGCAGAGCATCGTCGCGCACGGCGCGGCGGGCGCAGTCGGTTCGATGGTTACGCAATTCGCACGAGAGGCCGGCGCGTACGTCATCGGCACTGGACGCGCCCCCGACCGTCAGAAGGCGCTCGACTTCGGCGCAAACGAATTCGTCGATCTCGAGAACGACACCCTTGAAGACATCGGCGGTGTCGATCTGGTATTCGATGTCGTCGGCGGGGATATCCAGAAGCGGTCCGCAGCGCTGATCCATGCCGGAGGAACGCTAGTGACAGTCGTCGGGCCAACGGATATTCGACCTGCAGATGGCCTGACTGTTGACTTCGTCGTCGAGTCCGATCGTGCCCAACTGAGTGAGATCGTCCAGCGGGTGCGGGACGGACGGCTGCGGACGAATATTGGCATAATCTCGCCCCTCGACGATGCCGTCGCCACCTTCAATGCCACCGAGCGGCGTGTGGGAAAGACGGTTATCCGCGTTCGTCCGTAAGGAGATTTTCTATGTGATGGTCCGGTTCAGCGCCAAATGACTCTGTTAAATGACCATCGGCTCTCGGCCCAAGGCTTGCCTGTCAGATCGCGCCTCAGTTCGCTCATTCCGAACTGAGGCGCGATCTGACAGAAGCGGCCTTAGCAACGAGTTCTCTGGCATCGAATGCCCTCTGGGAGGCGGATCCCTCTGCCAGGCGCGAAAACAAGCTGCGCCATGCGACTCTGCGAACCATCACAGACGGGCACGAGCGACCCGACTAACACCATCTCAATGCTCGGGTGACGACAGACTACAGCCACCTACCAAACCAAGCAGCCCGCCGTCTCGGCAGCCATTGCATGCCTAGGATTTTGATAGGCTGAAGAGGGACTTGCTAAGGTTGACTGGCCGGCTCACGCCACTGCCATGATAGGCTCGATCAATGGTCATGCTGATCCGGATTTGAAGTTGCGAGACTGGATGGTGGGTAGAGGCGAACGTCATCGACTACAACCCCGGTCCCGATTAAACCCTCAAGATTTGGGCGCCGCGTCCCATTTAGGCTTCATCTCTTTGCCCCACTTCTCCGGATCTTTGTTGTGCATTTCTTCCATCTTCTTGGCGACATCCGGGTGCTTTTCCATGACGTGTTTGGTCATTTTCTTGACCATCTCGTCCCATGTTCCCGCAGAAATTTTCTGATCGCACTTACCGCCGAGTTCGTTGCACGTCATCGTCTTCACTGCCAATCTCCGCTGTTGAGTTTGCTCATAGCCAGAACGCCGTTGCTGAGACAATGTTCCGAGTTCCGCATTTCCGCTGTTCACCTAAAAGGCCCTGTCCGTTCTTACCTAGGCAGTGACGAGGAGAATGATCAGGATCGCGGTCTTGTCCATTTTGGAATGCCCCCCAGAACTCCACCTGTGTTTATTTTCGCCAAGCGCTTTAGGGAGGCCTAAGCTCACGGCTCTGGCGTCGGTGACAATGTCAGCTTTCGCACTCGACCTTCCCTAAAGCTGCCAGTCGGCTTCCGGCCCAAGATCTGTCGGACAGGAATGCGCCTCATTTCGGTCATTGACGTAGTCACTGCCACAGCATCAAGCTGACATCGCGCGCGATAGCGCTTGTAATCCTATTTGCTGGCGAACGACAACGAACCGAAGGAGGACGGATGGATGCCCAAGGTCAAACGTGAGAGCGCTCTCAACAAGGAGCGCGCCAAAACAGAGAAGCTCCTCAAAAAGGTGGGATACACGGCCTTGAAGGAGGCCGGCTTGGAATCCAAGCGGCCCGACCTCCCAAACCTCAAGATTGAAAAGCGAGGGAAGTAGCGCTGCCACTCGCGTACTGACTGCACGCAAACCTACGTAAGCAGTAGCTATTCTCTCATTTTGAGGAGTCGCCTGCAAATTGGATTCTCGGGGTGCGCAGTGCGCGAAGGTCAGCGCTCGCGAGCAAAAACCGTTTACTTTCGGGTTCAAAACTAGGGACTGCTATGCGCCTCATGTCCGCCATTCCCGCACCACCGTCCGGCTTCTAGAAGCGGACATCGCTGGTGCCGGCGCTCCTGTCGACTTCGCGCCCCAAAGCGCCCATGCGTCGATGCCTGCAATCGCCGCACAATGTATTCAACGAACGCGTAGACGGCTGGATTATACCCGACAAATCTTGATAGGCTGTGGTCTGGAGATCGCGCGATGAACGAGGTCGAAAAGCTGGCGGTCGAGGTTGCCGCGATCGGCCTCGGCTGGCCCGAAGGCCCGACGGTGCTCCCTGATGGGCGCGTTGTCATCGTCGAAAGCTATCGCAGCCAGCTGACCGCCATCCGCCCTGACGGAACTGCTCGGCGGTTCGCGTATGTCGCGGGAGCGCCGAATGCCTGCGTTCTCGGATCGGATGGCCTGCTCTATGTCTGCCAGAACGGCGGCACGACCGGGCCTTGGCGGGCTGCGGAGATGACAAAGCCGTCGATCCAGCTTGTTGCCGAAGGCGGCAAGCCGGAAATCCTGCTGACCGAGGTTTCGGGCATTCGGCTCAACGGTCCAAACGATCTCGTCTTTGCTGCTGATGGCCGGCTTATCTTCAGCGATCCCGGCACATACAACCCTGGGAATCCGGACCCCAGCTACATCTTTGCCGTCAATCCGGATGGCAGTGCGTACCTTGCTATCGGCTTCGACGAGCCGACCTTCCCGAACGGAGTGGCGGTCGAAGCCGACGGCTCTATCGTCTGGGGTGAGTCCTACACCGGGCGCGTCAAGCGGCAGCGTCCGGATGGTAGCGTGGAGGACCTTGGCCGCTTGCCTGGGGACAATCCGATCCCGGACGGGCTGAAGGTCGGTGCGGACGGCCGCCTCTATGTCACGGATATTGCCGCCAACGGCATTCATGTGCTGAAGCCCGACGGCACAGCGGAAGGTTTCTTCATCTGCGGCAAGGCAACGACCAACTGCGTCTTCTCGGGCGAGATGCTTTGGGTGACAAACGCCGGCGTGTTGGCGACCGGCAGCGCCCCCTCCTTCGAGGGCACGCTCTGCTGTGTGCGTGTTCCGGGGGGCGGAGGCCCGACGCATTACGGTCGCATCGGCGTTAAGAAACCGTGAGTAGTTCCTCGATTATCTCGAACATAGGCCCTCGGGCCAACGGCGGTGCCGGCGTTACAGAATCGCCTGCTTCGACGGCAGCGCTGAAGCGCCTGTACAGCATGGCCGCGGTCCGCGACGAAGCGCGGCGGATTTTGCCGCGCCCGGTGTTCGACTTCGCCGACGGCGGCTCCGAGGATGAGCGAACGCTGCGCCGCAACGAACAGGCGTTCAACGACGTTGCTATCCTGCCGCGGCCCCTCAACGGTGCAGCGACACGGGATCTCTCCGTTGACCTCTTCGGCGCAAAGCTCGCCATCCC
>JBDSLV010000512.1:0-9257 GCA_039916205.1 Mesorhizobium sp.
GGAAAACCCGGCTCAGTTCTGGATGGAAATCAACACGTGGACCTAATGAACGTCGTGTAATAGTCACTTTCGGAGGCGCGGCCTCCCAAAGGCGCATCCAATTGTGCAACAGGCTGCTGCACAATCGCTTGTCCTCAGGAGGCCTCGTGCCGTCCCCCGCCTATCTAACGCTCGAAGAAGTCATTACCCGCTACCGCGGCCAGGTCAGCGAAGGCACGCTGCGAAATTGGAGAACCATGCGCATCGGACCCTCCTTCATAAAGATCGGCAAGGCGGTCCTCTATCCGGTCAGCGAACTCGATCGTTGGGACAAATCCAATCTAGTGGTTTGCAGATCCCCCCGATCTTTGTCGCTGGAGGAATATGCTTCGGCCGGCTGAGCTGGATCGTCATGGCAGGCTGTTCAGGTGCTGGGCGATACGATATGACAAAATTCACGGTACGGACTCGGTGATCCGCAGGATCGTGGAGTATCAAATAAGATCCAGCATGATCAGGGATTATTCATCACGACTAGTCACGCGCTACATACACCAATTAGCGGCCCCTGTTGATTTCAGCAATTCGGCAATATGTTGAAAAACAACAGAAATTTATATTTTAGTATACTGGTGCACAACCATCCCACTCGACCTATTTCGATCACGCTCAATCACGCCACTTCCCATTGAATCGTTTCCGCGGTCGCGCGCAGGCATCCACCGCGGTCTTTAACTCTCAGGACGTTGAGCGCACCGCTTACGCTCCATAAGTCGGAACATCCTCATGAGAGCGTCCAAAACTGTCATTTTGACTTGCGACTCATAGATGGCTCCGAGGACGTAGCATTTGACATGCAACTGTCGTTTCATCATAGTGAAGCCATGGTTGTCACGACATGGCTTCTTTTGACATACAAAGTCCCTCCCGAGCCGCCTGGCAAGCGGGTTGCGCTTTGGCGCAGGTTGAAGGGGATGGGCGCCGTCTATCTGCAAAATGGCGTGTGTGTGTTGCCCAAGACCGACGATCATGTTCGCCGCTTGAAGATGCTGGAGAATGATATTCGCGAGATGAACGGCGAGGCCGTGATCCTAGAAACAGTCGCGCTGGATCGGTTGCAGGAGGAAAAGGTTGTGCTGCGCTTCAGGGAAGATCGGGACGAGCAATATCGCGAGTTCATTGGAAGGTGTGCCGGCTTTGAAGCCGAGATTGCCAAAGAGTTCTCTATCAACAAGTTCACCTATGCCGAACTTGAGGAGGAAGATACCGATTTGAAGAAGCTCCAAGGCTGGTTGGAAAAGATCCGAAAATTGGATTTCTACGGTGCTCCGCTGGCCGAGGAAGCCTCAGCGAGACTCCGGGCCTGTGAAGTGCTGCTCGAAGGCTACGCTCAACGCGTTTTCGATGCCCATAACGAGAATCTCTGAAGAGCCGCTTGCCTTGCCTGAAGGGCGAGGACCGGAGAATGAGGTACGTTGATGAAAAATGGCAAAAGCTTGGTCGTTGTCATTGCCTCGTTGTTATTGGGCGCAACCGGCTGGTACAGCTTCCAAACAATTGCCTCAACGCAGGCGGAAGGGCCTGCCGGAGCCGCTCCGGCGCCGCAAGCACAGCACGTTCAAACGGTAGCCGGCGAAGAGGTAGTAGCCGTCGCTGACGACGTTCAACGTGCGAGCCATATGGACGTCACGCCACTTACCGCCTCTGAAGTTCACCCGGAACGGACGGCCTACGCGACAGTCGTCAACGTGCAGCCGCTTTTTGACCTGCGCTATCGCATTGCCGCGACTCAAGAGGACGTCGAAGGCGCCCAGGCGGCGATTGGCATTTCGCGCGCCCAATTACAGCGTGACGAAACTTTGATGACTGACAGCCACAACATCTCCGAGAAGACGCTTCAGGACGCACGTGCGGCCGTGCAAGCGGATCAGGATAAGCTCGACGCCGCCAACGCGGTCGAGGACGGGCTTGCAGCGAGCCTCAGGTTGCAGTTCGGCGAGACAATCGCGAATGCTGCCACCACTCCGTCGTCGGCCCTGCTCCGGAAACTGTCAGGGGGGCAAGCCGTTTTGCTTCTGGTTTCGCTACCGGCAGACGGCGACGCTTCCGCGCCGGCGGAGATTGCGGTCGATGATACCAAAGGCCATCGTATCCCTGCGAGCAAGATTTCGGTCTCACCTCAAGCCGATCCGTCACTGCAGGGAAATCCCTATTTGTATATGGCAGATCGCGCCATACCGGCTGGGACGCACATGATTGCGCACGTTCCTATTGCTGGCGAAAACATTCCTGGTGTCCTCATTCCGGAAAGTGCCTTGCTTTGGTACAGCGGGCAACGATGGGCCTATCTCAAAACCGGTCCAGAAAGCTTCACGCGCCGGCTGGTGCAGCCGGCCGCCACAGTCGATGGCGGCCTTATCGTGAGAAGCGGCTTCGGCACCGGCGATGAACTGGTGACCCAAGGTGCCCAATTGCTGCTGTCGGAAGAGCTGAAACCACAAGGCATCGCAACCCAATGCAAAGATCCGCCAGAGTGCGACGATTGATTTCGCCGCTCGGCTGCCCTCACTGCCTGCGCACAGGTCCGACCCCATGCTGAACGAGCTAATTCGTTTCACGTTGCGGTTTCGCGGCGTCATTTATTCGCTTGCGGTCATCGCGTTCACCTACGGTCTATACAATCTTATGGGTGCGACGCTCGACGTCTTTCCCGAGTTCGCCCCACCGTTGACGGTCGTGCAGACGGAGGCCCCGGGTCTCACGAGTGAGCAGGTCGAGTCGCTGGTGACCCAACCCGTCGAGAATGCCCTTGCAGGCGCACTCGGCATGCAGTCGATGCGTTCCAAATCCTTCCAGGGCCTTTCGACGGTGACCATCGTGTTTGGCGACAGGTCGAACGTGATGCAGGCGAGGCAGTTGGTCACCGAGCGCCTGAACGGCCTGGCGGCTACACTCCCGACCGGCGTCAAGCCGCCCCGGTTGCTGCCTTTGACGACCACCACGAGCGTGGTTCTGACGATCGGGATAACGTCAAAAGCGCGCTCCATGATGGAGTTGCACGACATCGCCGAGTGGACGCTGAAGCCGCAATTGCTGAACGTGCCTGGTGTCGCGGAGGTAATCGTTTTCGGCGGCGAGAAGCGTGAACTCCAAATCCAGGCCGATCCATCGAAATTGATGCGCTACGGCCTTTCCCTGGGCGACGTCGTCTCCGCGGCGCGTGCTTCAACCGGCGTGCGCGGTGCCGGCTTCGTTGAGAACGGAAACCAGCGCATCTCCGTCAGTACCGACGGCCAGGTGACCACCCCTGCCGCATTGGCAAAAACATTGCTGACCTGGAAGGACGGCGCGGGGCTAGCGCTCGGCGATGTCGCCACCGTGGAGTATGAGGCTGCCCCTCCCGTCGGGGCGGCCTCTGTCATGGGCGTTCCTGCAGTCATGCTGGTGATTGAAAGCCAGTATGGCGCCGATACATTGACCGTGACGGACGGGCTGGAACACACACTTGCCGGGCTTCAGCCAATGCTGGCCAAGCAGGACGTAGACCTGCAGACTGATATCTTTCGGCCTGCGAATTTCATCATCGAGGCCACAACCCATCTGCAAAATTCGCTATTGATCGGCGCATTGCTTGTCGTGGCAATACTCTTTCTCTTTCTGTTCAATCTCAGAACTGCATTCATCTCAGCAGTCGCCATTCCGCTGTCGCTGCTGCTGGCGGTGATCGCACTGAATGCGTTTGGCGTCACGCTCAACACGATGACCCTCGGAGGCCTGGCCATCGCACTTGGCGAGGTCGTGGACGACGCTATCATTGATGTGGAGAATATTTATCGGCGGCTGCGAGAGAACCAGAGCGCGGCTGAGCCCTTGTCGGCCTTCAACGTGGTATTGAATGCCTCGATCGAGGTCCGCGGCTCCGTTGTCTTCGCTACCTTCATCGTCATACTGGTTTTCCTGCCGGTGCTGTCGTTGTCAGGCGTGGCGGGCAAGCTCTTCGCACCCTTGGGCCTGGCATATATTCTTGCCGTGCTGGCATCCTTGTCAGTGGCGCTGACATTGACCCCTGCGATGGCGCTGGGGTTACTTGCTCAAAGACCGCTTTCGGCCCACGAGCCCCGCTTGCAAACTTGGCTAAAAGCGCATTACCGCACACTTCTGATCGCCGTGGAGCGGCGTGCCCGGTTCGTGACGATTGTTGTCGCAATCGTCTGTTTGGCGACAATCGCCGTCCTGCCATTCTTGCGCGGCAGTTTCATTCCGGAACTCCGAGAGGGTCACTACATCGTTCATGTCGGGCTGGCGCCGGGCTCTTCGCTCGCCCAATCGCAGCGCATTGGTGCCCAGGTCTCGCATGCGCTTGCTCAACTCCCAGGAGTCCGCCTGGTTGCGCAACGCGCGGGCCGCGCCGACGAGGTCGTCGATCCAGTCGGCGTGCATCTGAGTGAATTCGAAGTCGATCTGCGGCCTGGATCGCCTGCTGAACAGGAAGGCACCTTACGGGATATTCGTGCGCTTCTGGGAGGCTTTGCTGGCGTCACCACCTCAATCAACACCTTTTTGGTCGAGCGAATTGACGAGACGATCTCCGGCGCAACGGCCCCGATCGTGATAAAGGTGTTTGGCGACAATCTCGATCTCATAGATCAAAAAGCGCAGGAAATAGCCCACCTCGTCGGCTCTATTCGTGGAGCTGCGAGCGTCCGCGTCGAGTCGCCGGAAGGTACCCCGGAGCTGTCTGTCCGGCTGAAGTCCGAGCAGCTTGACCGCTTGGGATTCCGGTCGGCCGATGTGCTCGATATCTTGGAGAGTGCCTATCAGGGGATTGCTGTCACACAAATCTACGACGGCAATCGCACTTACGACGTCAAGGTGGTTCTCGCGGCTCAGTCTCGCGCCAGCGTGGATCAGATCGGTGACCTATTGCTGCACAATCTTGATGGGCAGGCTGTGCCTCTGCGCAATCTTGCGAGCATTGAGCAGGTGCCGGGTCGCTACCAGATCGCTCATGACGGAGGCCGCCGCATTCAGACCGTGCTGGTCGATGTTGGTGGCCGCGGCGTGAACGATTTCGTGAGGGAGGCGCAGGACCGCGTGGACCATGACATTGTGTTGCCCCAGGGTTCCTATGCGATCTTTGCCGGGGAAGGTGAGGCGCTCAGCAAGTCGCAGCAAGATCTGCTGGTCTACGGAGCGATGGCGCTGATTGGTATTGCGGTCCTGCTGTTTCTAGCACTCAAAAGCAGTCGTGCAGTCCTGCTGGTCATGCTCAATCTGCCATTCGCGCTGGTTGGTGGCGTATTGAGCGTAGCGCTTTCTGGCGCCGATTTGTCTCTCGGGAGCATGGTCGGTTTCGTCACGCTGTTTGGGGTTTCCCTGCGCAACTCGATTATGCTCATAAGCCACTACGAGCATCTGGTGTATGTCGAGAATCTGCCCTGGGGCCTGGAGACTTCAGTGCGTGGCGCGTCCGAACGACTGGTTCCGATCTTGATGACGGCGCTAGTGACCGCCCTCGGGTTGCTGCCTCTTGCCGTTACCAGCGGCTCGGCGGGCAATGAAATTGAAGGGCCGATGGCGATCGTGATTCTCGGCGGGCTTGCTACGTCCAGTCTATTGAACCTGGTCGTCTTGCCGACATTGGCGTTGCGCTATGGGAGCTTTTCGAACGCCAGGGTTTCAACCCGAGGCGACATGAACGCGATGCCAGCGCAGAATAGCCGATCCGCTTCGGAGCAGCATCAGACTTTGAGGTCGTAGGATCCCTTTGGTTTGCTGGCGGCACGGTCTGGCTGGATTGCCAATTCGTACCCGCGAATCGGCCCACTGGGCGCGTGCGGTTGGTAGTGAAGTCAGAAGACAATGGAGGCACTGACTGTTTTGTCGACACGGGATTTGCCTGGCGGCATAGGCAGCAATCATTTTTCGCCAAATCGGGTGGCGGGTCTGCCCGCCACCTCACGGTAACTGGCGACCGGCCAGCAAATCATTGTCTGCCTTGGGCTTCGCGGGCCAACAGAACGTTGCCATCCCAATCAGCGCTCATAATTCCACTGGCGCGGGAAGCCAGGTTTTCTGCGATAAGAGCCTCGGCCAGCGCCTTTCGTGGTTCGTTTGCATCATGCCGCGTCGAAACAAGCGTGACGAGCGATATCGGGTGATAGAGGCGCTCCTCGACGACCGACCCGATCCAGAGCGGGACCGCCTGTCCGTTCGCAAGCTCAAGATCGGTCTCCCACAATCGAAGCACGAGGCGCCCGGCAGGTACGGCATCGCCATTCACTCGAATGAGGATCAGGCTGGGAAGGCGTCCGCTGGCGAATGCAGGCACAACCGGAAGATCGGCCGGACCGGCCGATCCCGTGAACCAGGTCAGCGTCTTCAATGCGCTCCAGGACGGCGATGTGTGCCAGCCTTTCCGCGACAAGACGTCTTGCAAGCCTTGCAAGCTGCCGGCCCACTGGAATGTCAAAGGCTCCTGCGTCTCGCCGGTAAGATCGATGCGTTGCGACGGCAGCTGCTGCCAATCCGATGCCCACCATTGGGCGACCGTAGTAGAAGGCATTGCACTTTGGACGGCATATCGCTGAACATCCGTTGCGTGGTTGCGATAGATATGGGCGCCGCCGGCCAGCACAAGCGCCGCACATCCGACGGCGAACAATCCACCTGGTTCAATGCGCTCAACCTGTCTGCGCAGATAGGATAGCCCAAGCAGGGCGAGCCACGCCGACCCGAACGCCAGGCCGCCAAGAACGTCGGACAGCCAGTGCGCCCCGAGATACAGGCGAGAAAACGCTATCAGGAACACCAGGATCGCAGCGCCGAGAGAGACCGATACGCGCAGCGCGGGACGAAGTTCACGCGCAACGAGGAAGGCGAGAAATCCATAGAGCACCATGTTCATCGTGCTATGGCCGCTGGGGAAGGAAAAGGCGCTCCAGCCGGAGTAAAGCGACTCACCCGGCCGGGCTCGATGCAGCGCCACCTTGATGGCTGTGTTGAGCGCCGAAGCCCCGGCGATCGCGACCAGCCAGTAGACGGTCGTGCGCCAGGCGCGCTTCCAGGCGAGCCACAGAAACACGATGATCGTGACGGCCACGACGACGACGGTGTCGCCGAGCTCCGTAATGGCGATCATTATCCCATCTCCGGGCGCAGAGCGGACTTCCTGGAGCGCGTGGTAGATCGCGCTGTCGGCGAGCACCAACGGGTCACCGCTGACGACATCTTCAAGGACGCCGAAGAACAACCAGGCTGCGCCGATCAGCAGGACCGTCAGCAATGCCAGTGCTCGCGCTTCGTGCCGCGAGGGATCAAGCAGACTGGAGAGGATGCGGCTGAGCCAGGTCTCTTGGGCTTCAGCCCAGGCCCGCAGCCGTTCCACGCCAACGATGAGGAGTGGTATGCCACGGCGCAACGTCCAGCGCATGAGATGTAGAACCACCCAACCTATCACGATCAGAACGACCAGCAGGATTGCGAGCGGCTTTGCCGCCGCGCCCAGAATGCCGAACGCCGCGCCGACAAGAACGGCCGGCAGGATATGAGACGGCGCCCAGGCTAGGGCCGAGGCGACGTTGACGGCATAGAACCGTCCGACCGACATTTTCAGCATGCCCGCGAGAAGCGGGACGAAGGCACGGACCCCCGGTGTGAACCGTGCGAGAAAAACGCTCTTGTCGCCATGAAGCGTGAAAAAAGCCTCGCTGCGCTCAATCAGTTGGGGATAGCGGTTCAATGGCCAGAGGTTGAGGATCTCGCGGTGGAACCGGTGCCCCAGCCAGAATGCAAATCCATCACCGGCGACGGCGCCTAGCGTGGCGGCGATCAGCAACGGCCACAGCACCAGTACGCCGCTCGGCACCAGGGTGCTGAGCGCGAGGATCACGGCGGTGCCGGGAACGACGACACCGATGATCGGGAGCGACTCCGAAAGCGCCAGAAGAAACACCGCCAGATAGGCGACATGCGGGTGCGCCGTCAGGAATTCGACCACCGATGAGACCAGGGACATCAGCATCCCGATAATCCTTACAGAATGCCGGTGATGAAGCGGTCAATGCGCGTGCCTTCCCGATAGGCCACGCGAATGACAATGGCTGCTATGACGCCGGTCAATGCCCCGCCCAGAACGTCGCTGGCGTAATGGGTTCCGATGTAGACGCGAGAGAATGTCACGAGCGCGGCGGCGGCGAGGAAACCCAGCCCGGTGCGACGCATGCCGTGCAGCAAAAACGCCGCCGCAATGGCGAAAGTCGCCGTCGCGTGGTCGGAGGGGAATGACGGATCGGGGCTGGACGCTATCAGGAGGTGGGTTACGCCTCCGTCATAAGGTCGTATCCGGTGGATGAAGAGCAGGATAAGCTGATTGAGAGCGAGGCCAAGCAGGAAGGAGAGCCCTGCCGCGACAAGGACATGGCGATTGTGGGGCCTGTCGGTGCCTCGCCACCACTGCCCGGCGACAGCCAGCACCAGAAGCGGAACACCAATGGCTGAAATCCAGATCATCAGAAAATCGACGGCCGCACTTCGTTGCGCCAAACCGTTGATTGCGTGCGTTGCCGCGGCGTCGAGTTCATACATCGGCAACCTCAAATGTCGGTCTCAGGAGAATTGGCGCTCGAGCGGTGACCCGGGCGGCGGATAGGGTCCGGTCTGTCGGTCGGTCGGCGACGCCCGTGTTCACGCATGTTCCCGCCCTCTTAGTCGACCGCGAATGGGAACCAAGCCGGCCAGTGTCAGAAGAGTGAACACGGCTCCAGCGAGGAATGTGGCTTGCGGCCCGGCCATGTCCCACAGAGCGCCAGCGATAACGCTGGCAAGGAGAAGTGCCGACCCGGTGAGGAGGTTGAACATGCCAAAAGCGGTTCCCCGCAGTTCCGCCGGCGCCGTCTCGGCGATCAAGGTCGCCAGCAGCCCTTGAGTGAAGCCCATATGCAGGCCCCAGAAGACCACGCCGATGGCGAGCCCAAAAACTCCTGACGTGAAAGCAAGAAGCAGATCGGCGACGAGCAGGAGAAGCAGACCGATGATCAGAATCGTCACACGGTCCATCCGGTCTGACAGGGCTCCAACCGGATAAGCCGACATCGCATAGGCAATATTCATGATCACCAGCACGACAGGAACCAGCATCAGCGGCAGGCCGATCGACTGGGCACGAAGGATCAGAAAAGCTTCGCTGAAGCGCGCCAGGGTGAACACGACGGCGACGGCCACCACCCACCAATAGGTCGCGCCCAAACGGCCAAGCTCGCTGCGGTGCAAGGGCATGC
>JBDSLV010000513.1:0-9859 GCA_039916205.1 Mesorhizobium sp.
GGGCTTGAGCTCGCCACCCGCCTCGGTCGAAAATTTGGCAAGGGGCAGGCTTCGATCACCCTGGTCGACCGCAATCGCACGCATGTCTGGAAGCCGCTTCTGCACGAAGTGGCGTCGGGAACGCTGAACGCAGCGACGGATGCGGTTGAATATATCGCGCATGCGAGCCGCCATCATTATCGGTATCGCATCGGCGAGGTCGTCGGCATGGATCGCGCCAAACGCCAGGTCTTTGTCGCGCCGAGTTTCGACGAGGACGGCAAGCAGATCATCCCGCCGCGGGTGCTTGGCTATGACACGCTGGTCATCGCCGTCGGCAGCGTCTGCAACGATTTCGGCACGCCGGGTGCGGCGAGGAACGCGATTGCCCTCGATACAGCCGCCCAGGCGGCCCGCTTCAACCGCCGCATGATCGACGCCTGCCTGCGCGCCAATGCACAATATGGACAGCTCTCGCCCGGGCAACTCCACTGCGTCATCGTTGGCGCCGGAGCGACCGGCGTGGAACTGGCAGCCCAGCTGCACAAGTCGATGCGCCAGATCGCCTCGCACAACCTCGACAACATCGATTTCGACAAGGTGATCCGCATCACCCTCGTCGAAGCCGGGCCGCGCATCCTGCCTGCGCTGCCGGAACGTCTCTCGCGCCAATCAGCACATCTGCTGCGCGACCTCGGCGTGCACATACGATGCGGAGTGAAGGTCACCGAAGTGACCCCGGAAGGGGTAAGGCTTGGCGAAAAGCTGTTCGTACCCGCTGAACTCGTCGTCTGGTCGGGCGGGATCAAGGCGCCGGATTTCCTGAAGAAACTGGACAGTCTCGAGACGGATCAGATCAACCGCCTCGTCGTTGATGAAACCTTGCGGA
This sequence comes from Mesorhizobium sp., assembly GCA_039916205.1. Classification (GTDB taxonomy): domain Bacteria; phylum Pseudomonadota; class Alphaproteobacteria; order Rhizobiales; family Rhizobiaceae; genus Mesorhizobium. The sequence continues at coordinate 869 of JBDSLV010000513.1, forward strand.
CCAGGGCCGATGAGAACGTGTTTGCGATCGGCGACTGCGCCAACTGCACCTTGCCCGGACAGGACAGGCCCTTGCCACCACGGGCGCAGACCGCGCACCAGCAGGCCGATCATCTCGTCAGGACCGTTGCTGCCCGCTTGAAGGGGCTACCGGCGCCGGCGTTCCGCTACCGTGATTACGGCTCGCTGGTCTCGCTCGCCGACTACGGCACGTTCGGCAGTTTGATCGGCGGGTTGAAGATCGAAGGCCTGATGGCGAGGCTGATGTACCGGTCGCTGTACAAGATGCATCTCAAGGCGGTGCACGGCACGGCGAAGACCGTGCTGGACACGGTCGCCGAAATCCTGGCGCGCCGCACCAGGCCTCAGGTCAAGCTGCATTGACCCATGGGAGGCGACACGTCGGCAGCCTGCGGCTCGCAACATTTTCGTCGGCCATCAAGACCATGTTGTAACGGATCGTTGGTAACGGGCGAATACGTAACAGGGGTGGGATGCACCGATGCATCCGGCCTATGGTAATCATGCGGAAATGGCATGGCCCTGATCACCTGCCGTCGATGCTAAGCTGCCTTCGAATTGTGAAAGTGCCGGGATGGCGAGCGATACTGAAGGGATGAAGCGGTCCGTGATCGTACCATCGGTGCCGACAACGAAGGTCGCCGGGATCGTCGAGCGACAGATTGAACTGGTCTTCCCAGCGGAACTCGAAGCGCGCGCGGGAAAGGGCATCATCCCTGACTTTCGCCGCCGGATGACCCTTGGCGAGGTCAGCGGCGTGGGCTGCTATCTTGTAGGTGATCACCCCAATCTTGACGTCGTCGCGGTCCGGCAGCCCGAGATGCTCCTTGGGCGTCACGTAACAGAGCATGGCGGTGCCGAACCAGCCGATCATGGCGGCGCCGATGCCCGATGTGATGTGGTCATAGCCTGGCGCTATGTCAGTCGTCAGCGGCCCGAGCGTATAGAAGGGCGCTTCGCCGCAGATGGCGAGCTGCTTGTCCATGTTCTGCTTGATCTTGTGCATGGGGACGTGGCCAGGCCCTTCGATCATCACCTGGCAGTCCTTGGCCCAGGCGATCTTCGTCAGTTCGCCAAGCGTTTCCAGTTCGGCGAATTGCGCGGCGTCGTTGGCGTCGGCGATCGAGCCCGGACGAAGTCCGTCGCCGAGCGAGAACGAGACGTCATAGGCGCGGCAGATGTCGCAGATCTCCTCGAAATGCTCGTAGAGGAAGCTCTCCTTGTGATGGTGCAGGCACCATTTCGCCATGATCGAGCCGCCTCGGCTGACGATGCCGGTAACCCGCTCTACCGTGAGCGGGATGTAATGCAGCCTGACGCCGGCATGGATGGTGAAATAGTCGACGCCTTGCTCTGCCTGCTCGATCAGGGTGTCGCGGTAGACTTCCCAGGTCAGGTCCTCGGCGATGCCGCCGACCTTTTCAAGTGCCTGATAGAGGGGCACGGTGCCGATCGGTACCGGCGAATTGCGCACGATCCATTCGCGGATGTTGTGGATGTTGCGGCCGGTCGACAGATCCATCACCGTGTCGGCGCCCCAGCGGATCGCCCAGACCATCTTTTCGACCTCCTCGGCCATCGATGATGTGACGGCGGAATTGCCGATATTGGCATTGATCTTCACCAGGAAATTGCGGCCGATGATCATCGGCTCGCTCTCGGGATGGTTGATGTTGGCGGGGATGATCGCGCGCCCGCGCGCCACCTCATCGCGCACGAATTCGGCCGTGACGAAATCGGGAAGCTCCGCGCCGAAGGCTTCACCATCGCGTTGCAGCTTGCCGTGCAGGATCTCGCGGCCGAGGTTCTCGCGGATGGCGACGAATTCCATTTCCGGTGTGATGATGCCGGCGCGGGCATAGGCAAGCTGGGTCACCGCCTTGCCGGCCTTGCCCTTGAACGGGCGGTTGCGAACGGGGAATTCCGGCGTCAGGCGCTCGCCCACGGCGAAGCCGTTGTCTTCCGGCCTGACATGGCGGCCGTCATAGACTTCGACGTCGCCCCGCGCGGCGATCCATTCGTGCCGCAGCCGCGCCAGGCCTTTGTCGATGCTCGTTTCGACCGTCTGATCGGTGTATGGGCCGGATGGATCGTAGACCGTCACGGGCGGTTCGCCCGCCGTCGGATGGACGGCGATTTCGCGCATCGGCACCCTGATCCGTGGATGGAGGACGCCGGGTTTGTGGATTTTTCGTGAGGCAGGCAGCGGTCCCGTGGAAACCGTTGGGGTCAAGGCATTCATATGAGGCTCCTTTGCTCATTGCATTGGAGACCCAGTTCTGTGCCGGAAGGATGAAAAGACGCTTTGGCCGACCTGCTCGAGACAGGTCTTCGGGCATAGACTCCCGCAAAGCGCTTGCACCGTCCCTACGCCAGTATGAACTGGATCAGGTTCAACGGGTCACTGCGCTGCGAAAGCCAGCAGTATCTCAGCCCCTTGTCGGGACCCCCCTGGTGAATGTCTGGAGTTGAACGGTCCGGCGCTGTTTTGTCAAGCGCGTTCGGCCAAGGCGGCGGGGTGCTATATCCCGACGACCAGTGCTCCGCCGCTCAAACCCGCCCCCGCGGCAGCCAGAAGAATTTTTTCGCCAGGCCGCAATGGCTCTGCCTGATTGGCGAGCGAAAGGGATAGCGGGATCGTCGCGGCGGAGGAGTTGCCGTAGTCAGCGATCGTCTTGACGACCGCAGGATCTGCAATGCCGAGGTTCTTGCCGACGGCATCGAAAATACGGGCATTGGCCTGATGCGGCACGAACCGGTGGATGTCTTGCGGCTGAAGCCGGGCCGCGGCAAGTGCGTCCAGCGAGCAATCGGTCATCATCTCCACCGCCTTGCTGAACACGTCACGGCCGTCGGTGATCGTCATTCGGGTTTGTTCGATTTCCAGCCCTGCGTGGAACGGACTGTTGCTGCCGCCGGCGGGTATCTGGATCAGTCCGTAGCGCGAGCCGTCCGAATCCACCGAGGCACCGAGAATGCCCCGCCCGGCATCCCCGCACGGGCCGATCACCACAGCGCCGGCGGCATCGGCAAACAGAACGGCGCTGGCACGCTCGGCTGGATTGATCCGGCGGCTGAGGATATTGGCGGCGATGACAAGGGTGGCTTTGCCATGCAGGCGGGTGAACCCGTCCGCGAACATCAGCGCATAGATGAAACCGGAGCAGGCGCCCGCCAGGTCGACCGCACCCGCGCGCGTCAGTCCAAGCCGATGCGCGACCAGCGGCGCGCTTGGCGGCAGAAGATGATCGGGCGTCGAGGTGGCGAGCAGCAGAAGGCCGATTTCGCTCCTGTCGATGCCGGCATTCGCCAGCGCCATCTCGCCGGCATGCGCGGCAATGCCCGACAGCGTGTCTTCGTCCGTTGCCCAGAAGCGTGAACGAATTCCAGTGCGCCGTTCGATCCAGCCCGGCTCCAGGCCGAGATTGTTTTCGATCTCGGCATTCGCGACCTTTCGTCCAGGCGCATGGTGGCCAAACCCCAGAAGGCGCGACGACTGACTCAAGGTTTCGAGCCGAAGCGTTCGCCGGCCTCCTCGATGGCGTCATGGAGCCGGTTGAGTTCGTCACCGGTGATGCAATAGGGCGGCAGGAGATAGAGGACATTGCCGAGCGGGCGCACAAGCAGCCCCTTGTCGAGGAAAAAGGCACGCAGCTTCGGCCCGATCTCGGCGAGATAACCGGCTGAGCCGGCGCGCAGGTCGAGCGCCGCGATGGTGCCGGTCACCCGGCTGTCGCTGAAGAAGGGATTGTCGCGGAAGCGTCGAAGCCCAGCGGCCTGCTGCGCGCTCAAGGCGGCGACCCGCTCGGCCACGGGCTCGTCGCGCCAGATTTCGACATTGGCGAGCCCTGCCGCGCAGGCAATCGGGTTGGCGGTGTAGGAACTCGAGTGGAAAAAAGTCTTCGTACGGTCGGTCGAATAATGGGCCTGGAAGATGGCATCGGTGGCAAGCGTGGCGGCCAGCGGGACCGCGCCGCCAGTCAGACCTTTCGAGGTGCAGAGGATGTCGGGAGAGACAGACGCCTGCTCGCAGGCGAACATGGTTCCGGTCCGCCCCCATCCGGTCATCACTTCGTCGGCGATGAGCAGCGTGCCGGAGGCCTCGGCTATTTTCTTCAGTTCGGTCAGGACCCAGGCCGGGTACATCAGCATGCCGCCGGCGCCAAGCACGAGCGGCTCGACAATCAGCGCGGCGGCGCGCCGGTCGCGGCAGAACGACGCGAAACTATCCAGCGTTTCCTGCTCTCGACCAGCAGCCGGGAACGGGATGGTGTCGACCTCGAACAGCAAGGGCTCGTAAGCGGTGTTGAACACGCCGCGGTCACCGACGCTCATCGTGCCGATGGTGTCGCCATGATAGCTGTGCTCCATGACGACGATGCGCGAGCGCGGCGCGCCGATGTTGCGGAAATAGCCGAGCGCCATCTTCAGCGCGACTTCGACCGAGGTCGAGCCGCTGTCGGAATAGAATACCCAGTCGAGCCCGGACGGCGCGAGGCCGACGAGCGCCTTGGCCAGCTCCTCGGCGGGTTCGTGGGTGAAGCCGGCGAAGATAATCTGGTCGAGCGTCGCAGCGGTCGTCTCGATCGCTTTCATGATGCGGGGGTGACGGTGGCCATGGGTGACGACCCACCAGGAGGAAATGGCATCGAGGATGCGCGTTCCGTCGGCTTTGTGGAGATAGGCCCCTTCGGTCAGGACGATTTCGGGTCGCGGGGGCTCGAGCGCATGCTGGGTGAACGGGTGCCACACACGGGACATCATTCGCTCCCCGCGATCAACGTGAGGTCGAAATTGGCAATCATCGCGTCTCTCAGTGTTTTGGGCGTCAGCGGGTCGAGGCGCGGCAGCCTGCCAAGCTGCGGCACATCGCCGAATTCCGTGATTGTCCTTTGGCTGTCCGCGGCTTCGTCGCCGATGAAGGCGATGCCGATGAGCGGGATGGAACGTGCCCGCAGCGCCTCGATCGACAGCAAAGTGTGATTGATCGTGCCGAGCTCGGTGCGGGCACACAGAACGACCGGCAGCTGCCACTGCTGGAATATGTCGATGAACTTTGTCTGCCGGTTGAGCGGCACCAAGAGCCCGCCGGCGCCTTCGATGACGAGCGGCCCCGGCACCGCCGGAGGCGATAGCTTTGCCGCCTCGATCGCGACGCCGTCGAGTTCGGCCGAGCGATGCGGCGACAGCGGGCTGTTCAAGCGATAGGCTTCCGGCAGCACGCGCCCTGGCGGCAGCCCGGCCAGCCGTTCAACGACCTCGCTGTCGGTCTCCTCGTCGAGACCCGATTGCACCGGCTTCCAATAGAAGCCGTCAAGCAGGCCGGCGAGGCCCGCCGAGAACACCGTCTTGCCGATGCCGGTGTCTGTTCCGGTGATGACAATGCCTCTGGTCATGCCGTGTCTGGTCGTGTTTGGGCCAGCGCTTCGACGAGCGCCTCGACCATGGCGGAAATGGCGGCCTCGTCGACGTTGAGCGTCAGTGAAATGCGCAGGCGCGATGTGCCCTCGGGCACGGTCGGCGGGCGAATGCCGCGTATGTCGAAGCCGCGCGCCTGAAGTGCCGCCGCCACCGCCATGGTGCGCCTGACGTCGCCGATGACAAATGGCTGGATGTGCGAGCCGCTTGGCACCACCCCACAGCGCTCGGTCAGCAGGCGGCCGGTGAAGGCAACGATTTCCTGCAGCCTGATACGGCGTATCGGTTCTTCGGCCAGTATAGCGAGTGCTTCGCGCACAGCCACGGCCATCAGCGGCGACGGCGCGGTTGCGTAGATGAATGGCCGGCAACGGTTGACGAGATAGTCGCACAGCGTTCTCGGCGCGGTGACAAGCGCACCGGAGGCGCCGAGCGCCTTGCCGCAGGTATGGAGCGCGACGATGTTGTCGCGGCCCTCAAACGCCGCGGCGAGGCCGCGGCCGCCCGGTCCGCAGACGCCCGTGGCATGTGCTTCGTCGACGACCAGGAATGCCTCGTGCCGGTCGGCAAGCGCGACCAGGCTTTTCATCGGCGCGCGGTCGCCGTCCATGCTGTAAAGGCTTTCGACCGCGATCCAGACGCGGCCCTTGCCGCCCTCGGCGCGCCAGTGCCTGATGGCATCCTCGACAGCATCGGCGTCGTTATGCGCGGCCAGCACGAACGCGGCGCGCCCGGCCCGCGCACCTTCATGCATGCTGGCATGGGCGAGTTCATCGAGGACGAGCAGGTCGCCCTTCCGCGGCAGCGCGGTCAGGAGGGCGAAATTGGCGATATAGCCGCCGCCGAAGAACAGCGCGCGTTCGGTGCCGAAGAACCTCGCTGCGTCCGCCTCCAATTCCTCGTGTTCCGGAGCGTTGCCGCGCAGCAGCCGTGAGCCGGCGGCGCCGACCGGCGTGCTGCGGGCAATAGCCGCCGCTACCGCATCGCCAAGTCTTTTGGAGGCGGCAAGCCCGAGGTAATCGTTCGACGAGAAATCGAGGCCGGCGCGTGGCGACAGCATCCTCAGCCGGTCCTTGCGCGCCAGTCCCTGCAAGGTCGCGTCATAGCGGGCAAGAGGCGCTTCGGTCATTGCGCATCGCGTTCCATGGGCTCGATGCCGAGACGCCGGAACAGCAGCATATCCTTGTCCTCGCCGGGATTGTCCGCCGTCAGCAGCGTGTCGCCGACGAAGATGGAGTTGGCGCCTGCATGAAAACACAGCGCCTGCATCTCGTCGCTCATCGCGGTGCGGCCGGCGGAAAGACGGACGTGCGATTTCGGCATCATGATGCGTGCCAGCGCGATGACGCGTACGAATTCGATTGGCTCGATCGGCTTGGCCTCAGCAAGCGGCGTGCCGGCGATCGGAATCAGCATGTTGATCGGAACGCTTTGCGGATGTTCAGGCAGATTGGCCAGCGTCACCAGCATGTCGATCCGGTCCACGGACTGTTCGCCCATGCCGACAATGCCGCCGCAGCAAACCTTGATGCCGCTGTCGCGGACATTGGCCAGCGTGTCCAGCCGATCGGCGAACGTGCGCGTTGAGATGATCTCGTTGTAATAGCGCTCCGAGGTGTCGATGTTGTGGTTGTAGTAGTCGAGGCCGGCCTCCTTCAATTGTTGCGCCTGGTCCAGATCGAGCATGCCCAGCGTCATGCAGGTCTCCATGCCGAGCGCCTTGACGCCTTCGACCATCGCCACGACCGCATCCATGTCGCGCGCCTTGGGGTTTCGCCAGGCCGCGCCCATGCAATAGCGGGTGGCGCCGGCATCGCGCGCCTTGGTCGCCTCGGCGATGACGCGCCTGACTTCCATCAGCTTCGACGCCTTCAGGCCGGTTTCGTGATGCGATGACTGGCTGCAATAGCCGCAATCCTCCGGGCAGCCGCCTGTCTTGATGCTGAGAAGCCGGCTGAGCTGGACCTTGTTGGGATCGAAATTCTGGCGGTGGACGGTTTGCGCCTGAAACAGCAGGTCGTTGAAAGGCGCGTCATAAAGCGCCCGAGCCTGCTCCAGGGTCCACATCAGGTGGCCGCCGAAGGATTGAGCCTCAGGCTTGGTCATTTCCGAAGTCGCTGCGTGCATTTCCATTGTCTTCCCTTTTCCTTGCGTAGCCGCGACACGCGCGATCCGTTGGAGTTGGTCGACCGGTCAGTTCGGACCGTCAAGCTCGCTGAAGTCGAGGCCGATATCGAGGATCGGCGCGCTATGAGTCAACCAGCCGATTGAAATCAGGTCGACACCGGTCGCGGCAATGGCGGGTGCTGTCGCGGGCGTGATCCTGCCCGACGCCTCTGTAATCGCCCGGCCGGCAACCATGGCGACTGCCTGGCGCAACTGCTCGACCGACATATTGTCAAGCAGGACAGCGTCGGGGGCGAAGGCCATGGCCTCATCCAACTGGGCCAGCGTGTCGACCTCGACCTCGATCTTGACGAGGTGGCCGGCGCCGGCTCGCGCCCGCTCGATGGCCGGGCGAATGCCGCCGGCGATGGCGATGTGGTTGTCCTTGATCAGGATCGCGTCATCGAGGCCGAAGCGGTGATTGCAGCCGCCTCCGGCGCGCACGGCGTATTTCTCGACCGCCCGCAATCCCGGCGTGGTCTTGCGCGTGCAGACGATCTTCGCGCCATGGCCGTGGATCGCCGCGACGACCGATGCCGTGGCCGTGGCGATGCCGCTCAGATGGCAGAGGAAATTGAGCGCGGTGCGTTCCGCTGTGAGGATGGCCCGGGCCGGACCGCTGACCGACGCAATGATCTCGCCTTGCGCGACGTCGCTGCCATCCGCCCGCTGCACCGACATCTCGACATTCTGATCGATGAGCTGGAACGCCAGCACCGCCAGGTCCAGCCCGGCGACAATTCCAGCTTGGCGCGCCGATAGAACGGTCGTTGCATGACTGTTTTTTGGCACGATGGCATCGGTGGTCAGGTCGCCGGCCCTGCCAAGGTCTTCGAGGAGAGCGGTTCGTACCAGAGGCTCGAGCATGATTGCGGGAAGGGGCGAGAGGTCGGTCATGTGACGCTTTCCAGCACTGGCATGTGTGCGATTTCTTGCGCTGCCATCAGAGCGGCTTGCAGGGTGATTTCGGAGCGGCGAGCGACGGCCGCATGATGGGGAAAGTCTGTCCGGAAATGAGCACCGCGGCTCTCACGGCGCTGCAAGGCGGCCATCGTGATCATCAGCCCGACAATGGCGGGATCGGATGGCGCGCCCCGGTGTTGCGCCAGCGGCAGCAAGGCGCGCGCGGCCGCTGCCAACCCTTCGCCGTCCCTGATGACGCCGAGGGCACGGGACAGGAGAGGGCGTATGGGTCCAGGATCGGACGCCGGCTGCTCCGTCGCCTCCATTCGCGTTGCGCGGACCTCGGGAGAACCGGCAACGCTCTCTGCGACCCAGCGCGCGCAGACGACGGCCTCGGTCAGCGAGTTGCTGGCAAGCCGGTTGGCGCCATGCAGCCCGGTCGAGGCGACTTCACCGCAAGCCCAGAGACCCGCAACCGAAGTAC
>JBDSLV010000514.1:0-3374 GCA_039916205.1 Mesorhizobium sp.
TCGCCAAGGTCTGGTTCGAGGTCGCCGAGGCCGATTTCGCCGGCTTCCGCTCGCTGTCGGCGACGATGGCGCTGGCCATGGCGCTGACCGTCGCCGTAGGCGAAAAACGGCGCGACACGGGCAAGAAGCGCAAGGCCTAGATGACCTCTACGGCATCACTTTTCAGCAAAGGAATGCTCATTCCATATTGACTATGGATTGGAATTATTATTTCATATTGGCGGCATCACGCTGCCGCTCGCGCGTGTTACCCAATATGACGTTGCTCAAGACAACAAGGCCGATGGGAGGTTCGAATGGGCGAAGCCGTGGATACGAGACATGCGCCGCTCGACGTCATCACCATCGGTCGCGCCTCCGTCGACCTTTATGGCCAGCAGATCGGCTCGCGGCTGGAGGACATCACTTCCTTCGCCAAGTCGGTCGGCGGCTGTCCGGCCAACATTTCCGTTGGCACGGCAAGGCTCGGCCTGCGCTCGGCGCTGCTCACCCGCGTCGGCGACGAGCAGATGGGCCGTTTCATCCGCGAGCAGCTGAGACGTGAAGGCGTCAATGTCGACGGGCTGAAGACCGACAAGGAGCGGCTGACCGCGCTGGTGCTGCTGTCGGTCGAGGACGAAGGCGTTTCGCCGATGATCTTCTACCGCAGCGACTGCGCCGACATGGCGCTGGCGCCGGAAGACATCGACGAGGCTTTCATCGCCTCGGCGCGGTCGATCGTCGTCACCGGTACGCATTTTTCCCGCCCCAACAGCGATGCCGCGCAACGCAAGGCGATCCGCGCCATCAAGGCCGCCGGCGGCAAGGTGGTGTTCGACATCGACTACCGCCCCAACCTGTGGGGCCTTGCCGGGCATGCCGAAGGTTTCGAGCGCTATGTGAAGTCCGACCGGGTTTCCGCCCAGTTGAAGACGGTGCTGCCCGATTGCGACCTCATCGTCGGCACCGAAGAGGAGATCATGATCGCGTCGGGCGCCGATGACTGCCTGAGCGCGCTGAAGACGATCCGCTCGCTGTCGGCGGCGACCATTGTTTTGAAGCGCGGCGCCATGGGCTGCATCGTCTATGATGGACCGATCAGCGACGACCTCGAAGACGGCATTGTCGGCAAGGGCTTTCCGATCGAGATCTACAATGTGCTGGGCGCCGGCGACGCCTTCATGTCCGGCTTGCTGCGCGGCTGGCTGGGCGGCGAAGACCATGCGACGGCGGCGACCTGGGCCAATGCCTGCGGCGCCTTTGCCGTCTCGCGGCTGCTCTGCGCGCCGGAATACCCGACCTTCGAGGAGCTGCAGTTCTTCCTCAAGAACGGCAGCAAGCATCTCGCCCTGCGCAAGGACGAGGCGATCAACCACATCCACTGGGCGACGACGCGCCGGCATGACATCCCCTCGCTGATGGCCTTCGCATGCGACCACCGCGTCCAGCTCGAGGACGTCGCGGCCAAGACCGGTGCCGATGCGTCGCGCATCCATGATTTCAAGGTGCTGACAGTGAAAGCCGCGGCCAAGGTCGCCGCCGGACGCGCCGGCTACGGCATGCTGCTTGACGAGAAATTTGGTCGCGAAGCCATGTTCGAATTTGCCCGCCATCCCTTCTCCTGGCTGGGACGCCCGGTGGAACTGCCGGGCTCGCGCCCGCTGCGCTTCGAATTCTCGCAGGATATCGGTTCGCAGCTCACCGAATGGCCGGTCGACCACTGCATCAAGTGCCTGTGCTTCTACCACCCCGACGACCCGGCGGAACTGAAGGCCGAGCAGCAGCAAAAACTGCGCTCACTGTTCGAGGCGGCGCGAAAAGTGGGCCGGGAACTTCTCATCGAGATCATCGCCGGCAAGCATGGCAAGCTCGACGACGCGACGATCCCACGCGCGCTGGAAGAACTTTACGCCCTCGGCATCAAGCCGGACTGGTGGAAGCTCGAACCGCAGGCTTCGGCCGGCGCCTGGGCCAAGATCGAGGCGGTGATCCTGAAGCACGATCCCTGGTGCCGTGGCGTGGTGCTGCTTGGCCTGGAAGCGCCGCAGGATGAGCTGGAAGCAGCTTTCGCCGCCACCGCCAAGGCGCCGATCGTCAAGGGGTTTGCCGTCGGGCGCACGCTTTTCGTCCACGCGGCCGAACAGTGGCTGGCGGGCAAGATGTCGGACGACGAGGCAGTGGCCGACATGGCATCGCGCTTCGAACGGCTGACCGACGCGTGGCTTGCCGCGCGCGGCCGCAAAGCAGCATAACAGACGCGTCACAGAGACCGCGGAGGAAACCAGGATGAGCAAGACAATCCGCCTGACGATGGCGCAGGCGCTGACCCGCTTTCTCGGCTGCCAGATGACCGAGATCGACGGCAAGACGATGCCGATCTTCGGCGGCGTCTGGGCGATCTTTGGCCACGGCAATGTCGCTGGCATCGGCGAAGCGCTCTACCAGGTGCGCGATACCTTGCCGACTTTCCGCGCCCACAATGAGCAGGCGATGGCGCATGCGGCGATCGCTTACGGCAAGGCCAATTTCCGTCGCCGCTTCATGGCCGCGACCTCCTCGATCGGCCCCGGAGCGCTCAACATGGTGACGGCGGCGGCACTGGCGCACGTCAACCGGCTGCCGGTTCTGTTCCTGCCTGGCGATGTCTTTGCCAACCGCATTCCCGATCCGGTGCTGCAACAGGCCGAGGATTTTTCCGACGGCACCGCGACGGTCAATGACTGCTTCCGTCCGGTGTCGCGCTATTTCGATCGCATCACGCGGCCGGAGCAGATCATCCCGGCGCTGAATCGCACCATGCAGGTGCTGACCGATCCAGCCGATTGCGGGCCTGTGACGCTCTCGCTTTGCCAGGATGTGCAAGCCGAGGCCTATGACTACCCCGAGAGCTTCTTTGCCGAGCGGCTCTGGTCTCCACGGCGTCCACGCCCGGATCGTCGCGAACTGGCGGCGGCGGTCGCGGCGCTGAAGGGCGCGAAGAAGCCGCTGGTGATCGCCGGCGGCGGTGTTCTCTATTCGCAGGCCTCGGACGAGCTGGCGAAATTCGTGCAAGGCGCCGGCATCCCGGTCTGCGAGACACAAGGCGGCAAATCCTCGCTACCGGACACACATCCGCTCAACATGGCCGCTGTCGGCGTCACCGGCACTTCGGCCGCCAACCGGCTGGCCGAAGAAGCCGATGTGGTGCTGGCGGTCGGCACACGCCTGCAGGATTTCACCACCGGCTCCTGGGCGTTGTTCCGGAACACCGGCAAGACGATCATCGGCCTGAATGCACAAGCCTTCGATGCCGGCAAGCACTGGGCGCTGCCGCTGGTCGCGGACGCGGACGCGGGCCTGGCCGAACTCGGCGCCGCGCTGAAGGGCTGGAAAGCGCCCGCCGCATGGACCGACAA
>JBDSLV010000515.1:0-18247 GCA_039916205.1 Mesorhizobium sp.
TGCTCAGTGTCGAAGTGGAATTGTATAGCCATCCGCTGCGTCAGGGCGGCAGAGGGTGCCAGTGCCCCCGGCGTGCCCCCACGGACGAGGCTTTTTCTCCCCATACGCCTCAACCCCTTGAAAACAATGGCGCGCCCGAAGAGATTCGAACTCCTGACCCCCAGATTCGTAGTCTGGTGCTCTATCCAGCTGAGCTACGGGCGCGCAACAGGCCATGTTTTCCATGGCCCCGCGAACCGATCCCGAGGACCGGCCGCGAATATGAGGTGTTCACTAGCGACTGAATTTGTGAAAAGCAAGCCGATCCGGCAAAAGTTTTGCTGTCGATGCGTCAACCGGCGATTGGCGCGTCAAACCAGCACGATCCTTCGCGGTTGCCCGGTTGTGAGGCGATGCCTATCCTGACCCGGCAAAGGACGATTAAGCCGCGCTCAGCCGTCAGGCCGGGCGGCGCAGGCCGCTGCGGGCCTGATCCAGCCGGACCGGCTGGTCGGGAATGGTGACCGCGAATGTCGTGCGCCCGCCGATCGATTCGACCAGCTCCACTGTGCCGCCATGGGCGCGGATCAATTCATGCGCGATCGCCAGGCCAAGGCCAGTGCCGCCGCTGCGGGCCGAACCACGGAAGGCCGCGAACAGATTCTCGCGCGCCTTAGGCGGCAGGCCGGGGCCGGTGTCGGTGACGACGATGCGGCAGACGCTGCCCAGCCTTTCGGCCGAGACAGCCAGCCGGCGCACCACGGCGCTTTCAATATCCGCCGCCATCGCCTGAACCGCATTGCGGCACAGATTGGTCAACACCCGGAACAGTTGCTCGGAATCGGCATCCACTTCGAATGTCAGATCGACCGCATTGACGAATTCGATGCCGCCTTCGGTATCGAGCAGGCCATGCACGTCCTCGACCAGCTGGCGCAGCCTGAGACGGCGGCGCGACGGCGCCGGCTCCTGGGTGCGGCCATAGGCAAGCACGCCTTCCGAATAGGACACCGCGCGATCAAGCGCGCGCAGCAGTTTCGGCGCGAAGGCCTGCACCGTCGGGTCCTTCACCAGGCGCAAACGGTCCGACATCAGCTGCGCCGAGGCCAGGATGTTGCGCATGTCGTGGTTGATCTTCGACACCGCGAGCCCGAGGTCGGCGAGGTGCTTCTGCTCTGACAGCATCTTCTGCAGGCGCTCCTGCATCTGCGACAGCTCGCGCTCGGCGACGCCGATCTCATCGGCGCGGGCGGCGGGACGGATGATGCGGCCAGGGTCGTCGGGCGCCTCGGAGAAGGACAGCATGGAGCGGGTCATGGTCCGGATCGGCCCGATCATGATCAGGTCGATCGCGGCATAGACCAGCATCGCCGTGAACAGCGAGATCAGCAGCGAAACGAAGGCGACGTTGCGCGAATAGACAAGCATGGCATTGCGCAGACTGTAGTCCGGCATGATCAGCTCGAACTCCTTGTCACTGTCGCCGACCGGCCCGAACACCCGCAGCATGCGCTTGCCGCCGAAAAACAGCGTGTCCAGCGCGCCGGTCATGCCCTTGACCATGCCGATGCTGGCAATGTCGATGTGTTCGTCAACCTGCGGCGGCATTTCGGCCACCACCAGAAGCCGCGAGACGCCGCCGTCGCGCACGGCGATCGCCTTGGCGCCGATCGCCATCAGCACGTCGTTCTGCGCCGCGCGCGACAAGGATGTCGGTTCACCCTGCACCAGAACGATCGACACGGCGGCGGCGGTGCTCAGCCGCTCCTTCAGCCAGCTCACCCGGTAGCTGGCGATCCAGGGCAGGAAGATGAGCACCTCGGCCAGGAGCACGAAGACGATGGTGAGCAGCAGCAGTTTTGTCGACAGGCCGCGCGACAGCGGCACGGTCCGCGCGGCGGCGGTCGCCGCGCTGATCCCTTCGTCGCCTTGTATGGTTTCGCTCATGCGGCTGTTATCTTCACAATCACTTGATCAACGCAGATTAGGCGATTACGGCTTTTTTGCCAATTTCATCCTTCGTCGGAGCGAAACACCGATGGAAGACGCCGGATTGACTTCCAAAACCCTTCTTTCTATAAGCCCGCTCACGCTCGGGCCATTCGTCCCGGCGCGGTTTCGATCGCGCCAAAACCGGCCCGGCAAAGCTCCTGTTACAACGTGACAGAATCAAGAAGGGCCGCACCCCGCGGTATTAAAACAAATGAAGCGTACCTACCAACCGTCTAAACTCGTCCGCAAACGCCGGCACGGTTTCCGTGCCCGCATGGCTACCAAAGGTGGTCGTGGCGTCGTGGCAGCCCGTCGCAACCGCGGCCGCAAGCGGCTCAGCGCCTAAAGCGAGACGAGATCGTTGCCCGCAACCAGCAAGCCAGTGGGACCAAATCCCAAGCGGCTTCTGAAGCGCGCGGAATTCCTGGCCGTCCGCCGCGGTGAAAAACGCCGCGGGCGGCTATTCCTCGTTGAGGTCCTCAATCGAGGTGACAACGAGGCGCCGCGTGTCGGCTATACCGTCACCAAGAAAGTCGGCAACGCGGTTGTCCGCAACCGCATCAGGCGGCGGCTGCGGGAAGCCGTGCGCACCCACGCCGCGGATGACATGGCGCCCGGCAATGACTATGTCATCGTCGGACGCGAAGATGCGCTCGCCGCACCCTTCGGCCAGTTGAAGGCCGAACTCTCCCGCCGAATTCGCGGAACACGATAGGCCAAGGGCTCTCGATGGAAAACAACCGGAACTTCTTCATCACCATCGCGCTGTCGGTGCTGATCCTGACTGTGTGGCAGGTGTTCTACATGAACCCGCGCGTCGAGGCGCAGCGCGAGGCCACCAAGGTCGAGGCGCAACGGGTGGAGGAACAGAAGAAGGCGGCCGAGGGCGCCAACCCTCCCGGAACAGGAGCGCCGGCCGTGCAGGGCGCCATTCCGAACGCACCGGGCGGCAGCACCACGTCGCCGGCCAGCCGCGAGCAGGCACTTGCAGGCACGACCCGCGTCAAGATCGACACGCCGAGCCTGTCGGGCTCGATCAACCTGACCGGCGCGCGGCTCGACGACCTCAAGCTCAAGCACTACACGGAAACGGTCGACAAGAATTCGCCCGAGATCGAACTGCTCAATCCCGCGGCGCTGCCCAATGGCTACTTTGCCGAGGTCGGCTTCAGCAGCAATGTCGAGCAGACAGGCGCCGTGCCGGGGTCGGACACCCTATGGACCGTGGCCGGCAACCCGACGCTGACGCCCGCGACACCGGTCGAACTGACCTACACCAACGACAAGGGCCTGACTTTCAAGCGCACGGTCTCGGTCGACAATGACTACATGTTCACCGTCTCCGACACGGTGCAGAATTCCGGGACTTCCTCTGTCTCGCTGTACAATTACGGGCGCGTGACCCGCTTCGACAAGCCCGCCGTGGCCAGCACCTACGTGCTGCATGAAGGCCTGATCGGCTTCACCGGCACTGAAGGCCTGCAGGAACACAAATACGCATCGATCGAGAAGGACAAGCAGTTCACGCCAGGCAAGTCGAGCGATGGCTGGCTTGGCATCACCGACAAATACTGGGCGGTGACGCTGGTACCGAGCGAGAAGCAGCCTTTCCAGCCGCGCTACGGCTATTTCGAGGACGTCCGCCACCGCTATCAGTCGGATTACCTTTCCGACCCGATCACCGTCGATGCCGGCAAGTCGGCGACGGTCGAGACCGAGATTTTCGCTGGCGCCAAGGAAGTCAGCAAGATCAACTCCTATGCCGAGGATCGCCACATCAAGCGGTTCGACCTCTTGATCGACTGGGGCTGGTTCCACTTCATCACCAAGCCGATGTTCTGGCTGATCGACACGCTGTACAAATTCTTCGGCAATTTCGGCCTGGCGATCCTCGCCACCACCGTCATCGTCAAGGCCATCTTCTTCCCGCTCGCCAACAAGTCCTACGCGTCGATGGCGAACATGAAGAAGGTGCAGCCGAAGATGACCGAGATCCGCGAGAAATACGCGGACGACAAGATGAAACAGCAACAGGTGATGATGGAGCTGTACAAGACCGAGAAGATCAACCCGCTGGCCGGCTGCTGGCCGGTGGCGCTGCAGATCCCGGTCTTCTTCTCGCTCTACAAGGTGCTCTACATCACCATCGAGATGCGGCATGCGCCATTCTTCGGCTGGATCCAGGATCTGGCGGCGCCCGATCCGACCTCGCTGTTCAACCTGTTCGGCCTGCTTCCGTTCGCGGCACCAGCGCTGCTGCATATCGGCATCTGGCCGCTGATCATGGGTGTCACCATGTTCCTGCAGATGCGCATGAACCCGACACCGCCGGATCCGACGCAGGCGGCGATCTTCACCTGGATGCCGGTGATCTTCACCTTCATGATGGCTGGCTTTCCGGCTGGCCTCGTCATCTACTGGGCATGGAACAACTCACTATCGATCCTGCAGCAGGGCGTGATCATGAAGCGCCAAGGCGCCAAGATCGAACTGTGGGACAATCTGATCGCGTTGTTCCGGAAGAAACCGTCGCCGGCGGAATAGCCGGCGCCTCACTGCTTTTCGAGAATGAAAAAAGCCCTGCATCCGCGGGGCTTTTTTTCTTGGCCCTCTTGCCGCATCACGTTCCCGTGAGCGGCGAAACTAGCGCTGCCCGCGCGGCGTGACTGCTCCTGTATTTCCAAGGCGATCAATTTCGATCAGCCCTCACCCGGAGGAGAAGTCATGCGTTTGCCGTCATTCAAGTTAATCGCAATTTCCGCGCTCGTTGCATCGAGCGCGATGCTCGCCCCCGCCTATGCCAAGAACCCCATGGTTGGCGGCGCCGCGATGTACGCCAACAAGAACATCGTCGAGAACGCCGTCAATTCGAAGGACCACACGACGCTGGTCGCCGCCGTCAAGGCAGCCGGCCTTGTCGAAACGCTGCAAGGCGCCGGCCCCTTCACCGTCTTTGCCCCAACCAATGAAGCGTTTGCCGCACTGCCCAAGGGCACCGTCGACACACTGCTGAAACCGGAGAACAAGGACCAGCTGGTCAAGGTTCTGACCGCGCATGTCGTTGCGGGCAAGATTTCGGGCGCCGAGCTGATGAAGAAGGCCAAGGCGATGGGCGGCAAGTATGAGATGAAGGCCGTCAGCGGCGACACGCTGACCGCCGAGGTCAAGAAGGGCAAGCTCTACATCGTCGACGAGTCCGGCGATGAGGCCAAGGTGACGATTGCCGACGTCAACCAGTCAAACGGCGTCATCCACGTCGTCAATAAGGTTCTTGTTCCGAAATGATAGAAATCATCTTGTAATTTCGCGCCTCCGCGATTTTTTCGCGGAGGCGTATTATTTTTGAATTTCAAAATATCCTATAGCAATATTTATCGTACGGCCCTTTATCAAGAAGAAACTTTTCCCCATCGGCGGCGTAACTCTTCTGGCAATCGAATTCACCTTTGCCTCATTAGAAGGATTCTCCAATGGCACAGTCCATCCTCAAGGCACTCTGCGTCTCGGCCATCCTGGCTGTCTCCGGCCTCGCCGCGACAACGGCCTACACATTCGCCAATCCGACCGTCGGCGGCGCCGCGATGTCGACCTCGAAGAACATCGTCGAGAACGCCGTCAACTCGCCCATCCACAAGACGCTCGTGGCAGCCGTGAAGGCCGCCGGCCTTGTCGATACGCTGCAAAGCGCTGGTCCGTTCACCGTGTTCGCGCCGACGGATTCGGCCTTCAAGAAACTTCCGGCCGGCACCGTCGCCACACTGGTCAAGCCTGAGAACAAGGCGAAGCTGGTCAAGATCCTGACCGCCCATGTCGTCGCCGGTAAGATCTCGGCCAAGGACATGATGGCCAAGGCCAAGGCGATGGGTGGCAAGTACGAAATGAAGACCGTCAGCGGTGACACGCTCACCGCCGAGGTCAAGAAAGGTTCGCTCTACATCGTTGACGAGTCCGGTGGCGCCGCCAAGGTAACGACCGCCGACGTCAACCAGTCGAACGGCGTCATCCACGTCGTCAACAAGGTGCTCTTGCCGAAGTAACGGTTCCTGCATGGCAGGGGCATCGTCCGTCGGCTTTCTGGGCCTGCCCTGCCAGCCTCATGAGAGGTCAACATTTAAGGGAGCCGTCTCGGCAACGGCCGGGGTCCTGTAGTCCCTCACAGGGCCCCGGTTTTCTTTGATCCCGGCGGTAGAGCGCCAGGCAAAACACTGTGGGTAGACGCCGACGCCGCGCGTCCCTATAAGCTCCCTCTCATCCGGGAGCACTCCATCGATGAACAGCTAGGTTGATCCGTTCAGCAGGCCATTGGTGCTGCCGGCTGGATCGCGCTATTTTCACCTTGCCTGTTACCCAATCGGATGGAGCCGGACCATGATTGGACCCAACCCAGACATCAAGCACCCGATCCCGATGCATACACGCGTCGGTTTCCTGAAAGCGCTGGTCAATGCGCCCAACATCGAGATCGGCGACTTCACCTATTATGACGACCCGGACGGGCCGGACAAATTCGCCGAGAAATGCGTGCTGCACCACTACCCCTTCATCGGCGACAAGCTGATCATCGGCAAGTTCTGCGCGATTGCCGAGGGCGCGCGGTTCATCATGAATGGGGCCAACCATGCCATGTCCGGCTTTTCGACCTATCCGTTCAATATTTTCGGCCATGGCTGGGAAAAGGGTTTCGACCCGGCGACATGGTCGAAGGAAGTGCGCGGCGACACGGTGGTCGGCAATGATGTATGGATCGGCATGGAAGCCCTGATCATGCCCGGCGTCGAGATCGGCCACGGTGCCATCGTCGCGGCGAAGTCGGTGGTGACGCATGACGTGCCGCCCTATGCGATCGTAGCCGGCAACGCAGCCAAGGTGGTGAAGATGCGTTTCGACGACAGGACGATCCGGCGGCTTCAGGCGGTGGCCTGGTGGGACTGGCCGGCAGACAAGATCAGCAACCATCTCGATGCCATCAGAGGCGCCGATATCTCTCTTCTGGAGGCAGCAGCTTGACCAACACCGTGATCGGCACCGAACTGTTCACACGCGCGTGGATCTTCATCCGCGGCGTGCCGGCAATGAAATTCCTGCCACCGGAAGGGCCGCCGGAAATCGCCTTCGCCGGGCGCTCCAATGTCGGCAAATCATCGCTGATCAACGCGCTGGTCAACCAGAAGGGTCTGGCGCGCACGTCGAACACGCCAGGGCGGACGCAGGAGCTCAACTATTTCGTACCGGATGGATTTTCCGGCGAAGGCGCCGATCTGCCGCCGTTGGCCCTGGTCGACATGCCTGGCTACGGCTATGCCACCGCGCCCAAGGAGAAGGTCGACGAATGGACCAAGCTGGTCTTCGACTATCTCAAGGGCCGCGTCACGCTGAAGCGCGTCTATGTGCTGATCGACGCCCGCCACGGCATCAAGGCGAAGGACGATGAGGTGCTGTCGCTGCTCGACAAGGCGGCGGTGTCCTATCAGATCGTGCTGACCAAGACCGACAAGATCAAGGCCGCCGGCGTGCCGCGGCTGATCGAAGAGACGCTTGCCAAAATCAAGAAGCGGCCGGCGGCATTTCCGTTCGTTCTGGCAACGTCCTCGGAAAAGGCCGAGGGCCTGGAGGAGCTGCGCGCGGCGATCGTGCTCGCCGCCAATGGCGGATAACAGCGCTGCGGAGCGCGTGACCGTTGACCGCGCCTTGGCAATCCGTCAACATTCCGCCGCCGTTTGAGGCTGCACCATGCGCATCATTTTCCGTTGTGATCCGGCGCTTGCCGAAACACTGCCTCGACCCGTTCCCGCGCGTGGCGTGCTGCCCGACTGGCTTCGCAAGATGCCCGCGAAAGCCTATTCGGAAATCCATGGGCGAGAGATCCGCACGGTAAAACAGTGCCCACCCTTCGTTGATGCCATGACACATGGATTCATGATCCTGCTGCCATGCGATGTGACGGTCGAGAACAGTGCCTTTGCATGGCAGTGGGGCATCAACGAGCCTTCAACGAAGGGCCACCCGCGTTCTCCGCTCAGCTTCCATGTTGCAGAGCAGCTAGCCGGCGCCCCGTTCTCCAATGGGCTGGCGGCGGTAAAATTCAACAGTTTTTGGACGATCGAGCTGGAAGAAGGCTGGTCGCTCTTCGCCACCCACCCGGTCAATCGCGATGACCTGCCTTTCCGCCTGGTGACTGGTGTTGTCGACTCGGATCGCTTCCAGGACGCCGGCATCAATTTCCCGGCAATCTGGACAAATAAGGATTTTTCCGGAGTCTTGCCGAAGGGCACCCCGATTGCACAATGCTTTCCCGTACCGCGCGCCGCGCCAGAACTGGTCTTCGAAAGCTTCGATGCCACTCGCCAGGCCACATACGAAAAGACCGTCGCCGATGTTCTCGCTAAACCCGGCGTCTATCGGAAGCAGTTTCGCGTCAAGCGTGCACGCTAGGCTCCAGACTCAATCCGGCCCAGAAAGCGCAGCGGTTTTGGGACAACGACATGCATGAAAGCGAAGACTTTAAGCGTCACTGAGCGCGACCCGCGCTAATCTCGGAGCAGGCCTTTCAGCGTTTCACGATCCAGCCAAAGCCTGCCATGTGGCGCCGACGCCAGGGCCATGGCGATGGTGCCGAAGGTTGTGGCGCGCTGCTGATAGGCTGTTCGATAGGCCTGCATCGCGTCACTCATGTCGCCGGTTTCCTGAAGTGCTATCCCCAGATTGACCGCAGCCTCGGCATCGTCGGGGCGCTTCTCCAGCACCTTGCGATACGCTGCGGCAGCCCCTGCGTGATCATGCATATCCTGCCTGACAAGACCAAGGTCGAACCATGCCGACGCCGGCGCGTCGCCTTTTACGGCCCGCTCCAGCAAGGGCGCGGCGGCGGCGGGCATGCCATCCTCGAACAGCATGCGGCCCAGGCGCGCGGCAGCCTCGCCGGACAAGGGATCGGCGAGCGCCACCTCCCGCCAGGCCTCGCGCGCCTGGTTTCGGTCGCCAATCGCGTCGAGCGTGCGCGCCCGTTCGAGAAGCACGGCAAGGCCCGGCGCCAATTTCGCCGCGCGCTCGAAATGGAGCAACGCCCGGTCAAAATCCCGTTCCGCCCGTGCCACCTTGCCGGCGAGCAACTGGGCGGGGGCGTTGTCAGCCTTGACCGCCAGACTGGCTCGAATGTGGGCGCGGGCTTCCCTGACCTCTCCCTTGGCGAACAAGACTGCCGCAAGAAGATGATTGAGAGTTGGATCATCCGGTTTAAGGCGAAGACCGTCCTCGCAAAGCAGGCGCGCTTGTTCGTGGCGGCCAGCGTTGAAGTGCGCCACGATGTGCCGCATCTGATTCTGGAGTTCCGGATCAACCATCCCCGACCTGCCCGCACGCCCGCCGACCGGGAATCACCCCCGTCGTGCCCAGCCCATCTTCCTAGCCACGGAATGACCCGTCGAGGCCTTTACCCAACGTTTGATACTCAGCACCGTCAGGTCAAGCCCGCGTGCTGCAAATCCAGGCCGCACGACCGCCGCCTTGAAAGCTCCCATCAGGCGGAGTGCGAGATTTTTTCTTCAGCGGCGAGCTTTTCGGTACCGTAGGCCTTCAGGAACATGTCGACGCCGGAGCTGACCACATGCTCGATCTCGGCCTGGTTGGGCGCTTCAGTGCGGTAGGCGAAGATGCACTGGCGGAAGAAGCCAGCCAGGCACAATTCGGTGAACTGATAGGCCGCGAGGTCGACATCGGCGATCTCAAGCAGGCCCCGTTCGATCGCCGTATCGAGAAACGCGACGAACTTGTCATGGCCACGTTTGGGGCCGCGTTCGTAGAACCGCGCGCCAAGCTCCGGCATCCTCTCGGACGCGCCAATGACCGTGCGCTGCGCCATCACCACCCGTTCGGAGGTGATCTTGGCGGAGAGCACCTTGCCGAACCCAACCATGATCTCGCGCAAGTCGTCAGCGTGGTCGAGCACGTCATACATGTTCTTGAAGATCGTACCGCGCTCTTCCTCGATCAGCGCTTCGAACAGCTCTTCCTTGTTGGCGAAATAGACATAGATCGTGCCCTTCGACACCCCGGCCTCGCGGGTAATGTCGTTCATCGAAGCCGCTTCAAAGCCCTTCTCAATGAAGACGCGGCGGGCGCCGTCGATGATCTGGCTGCGCTTGACCGGATCCTGGCCAGCCGCGGGGCGGCCACGGCGCAGGCTGTCCAGCACATCGCACGGGTCAATTTCGGCATCAGGCACTGTGTCGGCCATAAAAGTCGCACCTCGAAAATAATTCGAACCAACCGGTTCGATTGCACTTGATATGGTCCTCTTCCCGCGCTATGTCAACGTCCACATCGAACCGAACGGTTCAGTACCATTACTTTAGAGAGATGTCATGTCCTCGAATACATCAGCCACCGCCGAAGTCCGCCCTTTCCCCAATGCAAAGGTCGCGCCGGCGACTGAAGCGCCGAGCACTCCGGTTGAACCCACGACCGCGGCCCCGGCCAATGCGCCGGCCAAGAAGAAGCGTTCCGTGCGCTCTTTCCTGCTGCCGATCATCGCGCTTGGCCTGCTGGGCGGCGGTGCGTGGTACGGCTATGATTACTGGACCGACGGCCGCTTCATGATCTCGACCGACGATGCCTATGTCCAGGCTGACATGGCTTTCATCTCGCCAAAGATTTCCGGCTATGTCGACCAGGTCAAGGTCAGCGAAAACCAGCAGGTGAAAGCCGGCGACCCGCTGCTGGTCGTCGATGACGGCGACTACAAGATCGCCGTCGCCCAGGCCGAGGCGCAGATCGCCACCTTGAGCAAGACGCTTGACCGCATCGACGCCCAGACCGAAGCGGCGCGTGCCTCGCTGCAACAGGCGCAAGCGCTGAAGGTCGCCGACCAGGCCGCCGCTGACAATGCGGCGAAGGTTGAGGCACGCGCCTCGCAACTGCTCAAGACCCATGTCGGCACGCAAGCCCAGCTTGACGATGCCCAGACCGCGGTTCAGCAGGCCAATGCGGCACTTGTCGGCGCCGATGCAGCGATCGCCGCGGCGCAAGCCAATATCGGCGTGCTGCAGGCGCAGCGCGCGGAATCGGCGAGCTCGCTGGCATCGCTGCAACTGTCCAAGGACAAGGCGCAGCGCGACCTTTCCTTCACCGTGCTGCGAGCGCCTTATGACGGCGTCGTCGGCAACCGTTCGGTCGAGCAGGGCGATCTTGTCAGCCCCGGCCAGAAGCTCGCCGTCATCGTGCCGATGGACAAGCTCTATATCGTCGCCAATTTCAAGGAGACGCAGCTGGCCCGGCTGGTGCCCGGCGAGAAGGTCAGGATTTCAGTCGACGCGATCGACGGCCAGGCCATCGAGGGAACCGTTTCGTCGCTGGCGCCAGCCTCCGGCGCGGTGTTCTCGATGCTGCCTCCGGAAAACGCCACCGGCAATTTCACCAAGGTCGTGCAGCGTGTTCCAGTCCGTATCGACGTGCCGGCCGATGTGCTGAAGACCGGCAGGCTGCGCGCCGGCTTGAGCGTCGTCGTCGCCGTCGACAGCCGCACCGCGCCTGCCGCCTCGAACTAAGCGGACCCCAGGGAGCAAGATCATGGCGACCGCAACCCTGACCGCAGGATCGCCGCCGGCGGCGCCGGCAAGGCCGGCTGTTCCCGACACCATCTCGACGCGCCGCGTCATCGCCTTCCTGGCGATGGTGTTCGGCATGTTCATGGCGATCCTGGACATCCAGATCGTCTCGGCCTCGCTGGCCGAGATCCAGGCCGGCCTCAGTGCCAGCTCCGATGAAATCCCCTGGGTACAGACCGCCTATCTGATCGCCGAAGTGGTGATGATCCCGCTGTCGGGCTTCCTCAGCCGCATGCTGTCGACGCGCGTCCTGTTCACGGTCGCCGCTGCCGGCTTCACCGCCGCCAGCGCGCTTGCCGCGACCGCCACCAACATCGACCAGATGATCGTCTACCGCGCCATCCAGGGCTTTATCGGCGGTGGCATGATCCCGAGCGTCTTCGCGGCCGCCTTCACCATCTTCCCGCCTTCCCGCCGCGCCGTCGTCTCGCCGATGATCGGCCTGGTGGCAACGCTGGCGCCGACCATCGGGCCGACCGTCGGCGGCTACATCAGCCATGCCATGTCCTGGCACTGGTTGTTCCTGGTCAACGTCGTGCCCGGCATCATGGTGACGACGGCAGCCTGGACGCTGATCGATTTCGACAAGCCTAACCTCAAGCTGTTCAGCAAGTTCGACTGGTGGGGCCTGGCCGGCATGGCTGCCTTGCTGGGCTGCATGGAATATGTGCTGGAGGAAGGCCCGAACAATGACTGGATGCAGGACCAGGCGGTCTTCATCTGCGCCATCGTCATGACCTTAGGCGGGCTGATATTCTTCTGGCGGGCATTCACCGCCGAGGAGCCGATCGTCGATCTGCGCGCCTTCAGCAACATCAACTTCGCCTTCGGTTCGCTGTTTTCCTTCGTCATCGGCATCGGCCTTTACGGGCTCACCTATCTTTACCCGGTGTTCCTCGGCCGCATCCGCGGTTACGATTCGATGATGATCGGCGAAGCCCTGTTCGTCAGCGGCCTGGCCATGTTCATCACCGCGCCGATCTCCGGCATCCTGTCGAGCAAGATGGACCTGCGGCTGATGATGATGATCGGCTTTTTCGGCTTCGCCACCGGAACCTGGTGGATGACGCACCTGACCGCCGACTGGGACTTTTATGAGCTGCTGATCCCGCAGATCCTGCGCGGCTGTTCGATGATGCTGTGCATGGTGCCGATCAACAACATCGCGCTCGGCACCTTGCCGCCCGAGCGGCTGAAGAATGCGTCGGGCCTGTTCAACCTGACCCGCAATCTCGGCGGCGCTGTCGGCCTGGCGCTCATCAACACCGTGCTGATCGACCGCAATGCCTTCCACTACGCAAGGCTGGCCGAGCATGTGCAATGGGGCAGTGCCGCCGCGCAGACCAAGCTGCAGAACATGACGCTGAACTTCGAGCAGACCGCAGGCCTGGATGCGCCCAAGGCGGCGATCTCCAAGCTGTCCGGCATGGTCCATCAGCAGGCGGCGCTGCTGTCCTTCATGGACGTGTTCACCATGCTGACGGTGCTGTTCGCGACGCTCGGGCTGTTCACCATGCTGATCGCCAAGCCGGGCGCTCCGGGTGGTGGTGGTGGCGGCGGCGGGCACTGATCGCGGTAAAACAAGGATACGTGGGCAGCGGTTTCGGGATGCTCCTCCTCCAGTCCAGACCCGGAAGACTGACCACAAAAAAAGCTCCGGGCCACAAGCTCGGAGCTTTTTTGTATTCCCAATTGAAAGTTGTCAGGCCGTGGCCGGCTTGAAGGTCAGCGCCACGCCGTTGATGCAGTGGCGCAGGCCGGTCGGCGCAGGACCATCGTCAAAGACATGGCCGAGATGGCCTCCGCAGCGGCGGCAATGCGCCTCGGTACGGGTCATGCCCAGCGAGCGGTCCTCGGTCTTGCCGATGCCATTGGCGATCTCCTGCCAGAAGCTCGGCCAGCCGGTGCCGGAATCGAATTTCGTCTCGGACGAATAGACCGGCAGATCGCAGCCGGCGCAGGCGAAGATGCCCTTGCGGTGCTCGTTGAGCAGCGGGCTGGTGCCTGGATATTCAGTGCCTTCCTTGCGCAGCACATCAAAGGCGGCAGGCGACAGGACGGCCTGCCATTCGGCGTCGGTCTTGGTGACTTCAAAAGTCTCGGCTGCGCGCGCCTCCTGTGGCCCGCCCATGCGCAACAGGGTCGACGCGCCTGCCCCAACGCCAATGAGGGCGGCAGTGCTCAAAAGAAAATCGCGACGGTTCATGACACAAATCCTCCGATGACCATTTGCCAAACTTCTCCGCCACACGGAAATCAAATGCCGGTGACGGCGCCCTCAAACGAACACTCCGCGCCGGTCCACGTTGGCGTGGATGGCGCGGAGCGGACGTGTCGATCGTGCGGATCACGGGAGCGAGAACGCACAAGCGACAGGAGCCTTTGCTGCAGGTTCGCCCGCAGCGGACTGTTTGTTACA
The DNA here is from genome assembly GCA_039916205.1 of Mesorhizobium sp. Classification (GTDB taxonomy): domain Bacteria; phylum Pseudomonadota; class Alphaproteobacteria; order Rhizobiales; family Rhizobiaceae; genus Mesorhizobium. The sequence goes on from JBDSLV010000515.1 coordinate 13,993, forward strand.
TCTTCGGCAGGAGAACCTTGTCGATGACGTGGATGACGCCGTTGGACTGTTCGACATCGGCGATCGTCACATTGGCGACGTTGCCGTTTTCGTCGGTCACGGTGACCTTGCCGCCATCAGCCTTGAGCGACAGCTCGCAGCCGCCAACGGTCTTGACCTTGTGGGTGCCGCCGTCAGCCTTGGCCATCGACATCACGTCCGCTGCCATCGCCTTGGCGCCGATGACATGGCAGGTCAGGATCTTGACCAGCTTGTCCTTGTTCTCGGGCTTGAGCAATGTTTCGACAGTGCCGGCCGGAAGAGCCGCGAAGGCTTCATTAGTCGGCGCGAACACCGTGAAGGGACCGGCGCCCTGCAGCGTCTCGACAAGGCCGGCTGCCTTGACGGCGGCGACCAGGGTCGTGTGATCCTTCGAATTGACAGCGTTCTCGACGATGTTCTTGTTGGCATACATGGCGGCGCCGCCGACCATCGGGTTTTCGGCATAGGCTGCCGTGGCGAACGCGGAAGCAGCGATAGTACCGGCGAGCAAAAGGGTGGCGAATTTACGCATGATGTCAAACTCCTCGGGTTTTTCTCTTCCCATTTTTGGGGACGTGAGGAGATACGGAACACAAATGTGTGAGTTTCAAAAATATTAGTATTTTTTTATTTTATCGACGCCGCTTACGGAATTCTTCATCCACCGTTTTGCCGGCTCATATGCTTATTTCGGCACGGACGATAGAAGATAGACTTCAAATCATCTTTTGAGATATCGATAGCGCGAAGAAGCTGATCAGATGCTCTTCAGGTCGCCAGCGGCAACCACCGGTCCGGTGGGCTGCCCGGTCGGCGAACCGCCAGCAGGCTCGAGACTGACCGCCAGCACCGCGCCTTGCGCGAGCTTTTCCTGCACTGCCGGTGAGATGGTCAGATGCGTGGTCGCTCCGGCTGGGATGACACCCATCGATACAGGCGGATTCTTGCCTTCGATCATCCAAAGCTCGAAGTCCTTGCCGGAGGCGCGCTCGCCAGAGACATGCGACAGACCGACCTCGTGGTGCGCCGCATCGTAGACGGCGAGATATTTGACGTCGCTGCCGTCGGCGGCCAGCGAGGCGACAAGCCGCGCCTGCGGCTGCTCTACCGGCTTGTTGACGTAAGGCACGGCAATGTAGATGGCCAGCGCGGCGACAGCGGCGGCGGTAAGGCCGCGCCAGAAGGCCAGGCTTGACCAGAGGCCCGCACGGGACTGGGCCGGCGTTGCGGCGGTGGTTGAGAACAAGCGGCGGTCGACCGCCGTTTTCACGGTAGCCGGAGGGACAACTTCCGGATAAGCGGCGGCCATCGGCGAGAGGTGTACTTCCCAGCCATCGACCATCCGCGCGAAAACCGCTTCGCCGTCTATACGCCTGGAGGCAATCTGCCGCTCGTCCGCCGACAGAACGCCAAGAACATACTCGGCGGCGAGCAGGTCGTCGCCTCCATGTTCCGGTCCGTTGTCTTGTGCGAGGGTCATCTTTCCAGACATTCTCTAAGTTTCATCAGGCTGCGGCGCAGCCAGGTACGCATCGTGTTCAGCGGCACGCCGTGACGCTCCGCCAATTCGGCATAGCTTTCGCCCTGCAGATAGGCGCCCCGGACGGCCGCCGCCCGGTCCTGTTCCAGTTCATCGAGACAATGATAAATGCGTTCGGATTCACCGCCCGCCACCACCATCGCTTCGGGTCCTGGCGCCGGGTCGGCCACGTCGAGCGCGGCATCGATATCGGCGGCAGGTTTACGACGCGCCCTGATGCGATCAATCGCATGGTTGCGGGCGATCGCCACCAGCCAGGAGATCGGACTCAGATCCGAGACAGCGAAACGGTCTGCCTTCGTCCATATCTTGACGAAGACCTCCTGAAGCGCTTCCTCTGCATCTGCCCGGTCATTCAATACACGAAGGCAGACGCCGAAAAGTTTCGCGCTGGTCTGCCGGTAGAGCAGATCGAACGCGGCCCGGTCCTTCATCGAAGTCCGGACGATCAGCTTGGTGATGTCCTGCGGCGTCATGCGAGCCAAATTAGGGCTTTGCAATTGATTTGCAACGGCGGAACGTGGCTATCGCTGGCATTTGAACGCGAATTGCCAAGGGAGTAGCCAGCCGCTAGCCTTGCGGTGGGCGAGGAGAAGCAGAATGTCGGTTGAACGCGCGCTGTGGGAGCAAGACGCAACTGGCCTGGCCGAGCTGATCCGCAAGGGCGAATTGTCCCCGGTCGAGCTGACCGACGTGGCGATCGCGCGGGCCGAAGCCACCCGGCCGAAGATCAACGCCATTGCCGAGACACTGTATGACGCCGCTCGTGCACGCGCCAAGACCGTCGACCGTTCGCTGCCGCTGGCCGGCATTCCTTTTGCCATCAAGGACCTCGGCATTGCCATCAAGGGGGTGCCTTCGCATGGCGGCAGCCGCATTCCGGCTTTCGTGCCCGATGCCAATTCGGAGCTGACCGACCGCTATCTCGGCGCTGGACTGATTCCGATCGCCACCTCGACATCCCCCGAGCATGGGCTGCGGCTGATGACCGAGTCCAAGGCCTTCGGCATTACCCGCAACCCGTGGAACACCGGCCACACCAGCGGCGGCTCGTCGGGCGGTGCCGCGGCACTGGTCGCGGCTGGCGTGGTGCCGGTGGCGCATGCCTCGGATGGCGGCGGCTCGATCCGCGTTCCTGCCGCCTGCACCGGCCTGGTCGGCCTGAAAACCTCGCGCGGCCGCGTGCCTCTGATGAGCGAGAGCTGGTATGGCATGGTCGTCGATCATGCCCTCACCCGCTCGGTCCGCGATTGCGCGCTGCTGCTCGATCTCACCCACGGTCCTGACCGTCTTTCGCCCTATGCCGCGCCGACACCGAAACGCACATTCTCCGCCGCCGCCGCGCGCCACCCCGGCAGGCTCAACCTCGCCGTCTATAGGAAGTCGCCGATCGGCCTGCCGATCTCGGCCGAGACGCTGACGGCGCTCGACACCGCCGTTGCCCTTGCCAGGGAGGGCGGCCATTCAATCGAAGAGATCGACCTGCCTTATATCGATCGCGACTTCATCGCCGATTTTGCCAAGACGGTGGCATCGGCGATGGCCGGCGCGATGCGAACCGAGGCCCTGCGTGTCGGCCGCTCCGTCTCGGGCGATATCGAACGCGCCACGCGCCTGATCAGCCGTTTCGGCGAAATCGCCTCGGCCGGTGAAATCTACGCCGGCCTGCAGCGGCTGCAATCCGCCTCGCACCGGCTGATTGGCGAGACCGCGCGGTTTGACGTCGTGATGATGCCTGTTATCGCCCACCCGCCGCTTGCCTGCGGCGCCATGGATCCGAAGGGCGCCGACGAGCTCATCGAGAACCTGCTCGACAAGCTGCATCTCACGCGTCTCCTGAAACTGAAGCCGCTATTCGGGCAGTTGATGGACAAGAGCCTATGGTTCACCCATTGGCCGGCGATCCAGAACGTCAGCGGCCAGCCGTCGATCGCGCTGCCGGTCCATGTGACCGATGCCGGCCTGCCGCTCGGCATCCAGGCCATGGGCAGGCCCGGTGACGAGGAAACGCTTTTGTCCTTCGCCGCGCAGATGGAGACGATCTCCGGCTGGCTGACGCGCCGGGCGCCGTTGCTTGTGCCGTGATGACGTCGTCGTGAGTGTGTCGAATATGACAGGAATGCCATTTGCGGCTTGCCGCGATTCCCGCTAAGACGCCGCCGTTCTTTCCTGATGCATGTCGCCCAAAGATGCCTAGCGGTTTTGGCGCAACGACATGCACTAACCAGATGCCGGGAACCATGCCGATGACGGATGACGTCGCCGCCACCGCCGAAATGCAGGCCGCGCTGCTCTCAAGAGCGCTGCCCTATATGCAGCGCTACGAGAACAAGACGGTGGTGGTGAAGTATGGCGGCCACGCGATGGGCAATATCGAGCTCGGCAAGGCCTTCGCGCGCGACATCGCGCTGCTCAAGCAATCCGGCGTCAACCCGATCGTCGTCCATGGCGGCGGCCCGCAGATCGGCGCCATGCTGGCCAAGATGGGCATCGAATCGAAGTTCGAAGGCGGCCTTCGCGTCACCGACCAGAAGACGGTCGAGATCGTCGAAATGGTGCTGGCCGGTTCGATCAACAAGGAGATCGTGGCGCTGATCAACGCCGAGGGCGAATGGGCTATCGGCCTGTGCGGCAAGGACGGCAACATGGTGTTCGCCGAAAAGGCCCGCAAGACGATGATCGACCCGGACTCCA
>JBDSLV010000516.1:0-4949 GCA_039916205.1 Mesorhizobium sp.
CGGACAACATCGTCCATCTCGTGCTGGCCCGCATCGAGGGTGCGCCGGAAGGCGTGAAGGGCATCTCGCTGTTCATCGTGCCGAAGCTGAAGCTCGATGCTTCAGGCAATCCCGGCGACAGGAACCCAGTCTCCTGCGGCTCGATCGAGGAGAAAATGGGCATCCATGGCAACTCGACCTGCGTCATGAACTATGACGAGGCCGAGGGCACGCTGCTCGGTGAAGCCAATGGCGGCCTGAAAGCGATGTTCACGATGATGAACGAGGCGCGCCTCGGCGTCGGCCTGCAGGGGTTGTCGCTATCCGAGATCGCCTACCAGAACGCGGTTGCCTACGCCAAGGACCGCCTGCAGGGCCGTTCGCTGTCGGGCGCCAAGGCGCCGGACAAGAAGGCCGATCCGATCATCGTCCATCCAGATATCCGCCGCGGCCTGATGACCATGCGGGCCTTCAACGAAGCTGGCCGCGCGCTGGCGCTGTGGACGGCGATCAAGTCGGACATCGCCCACCGCTCCGAGGACGAGAAGGACCGTCAGGTCGCCGACGACTACACTGGCCTGATGACGCCGGTGGTCAAGGGCGTGCTCACCGACAAGGGTTTCGATCACGCCGTCATGGCGCAGCAGGTGTTCGGCGGCCACGGCTATATCGAGGAACATGGCATGAGCCAGTTCGTGCGCGATGCCCGTATCGCCATGATCTATGAAGGCGCCAACGGCATCCAGGCACTCGACCTCGTCGGTCGCAAGCTGGGCTTGAACGGCGGCCGCGCCATACAGGCTTTCTTCAAGGAAGTCAGCGAGTTCTGCGAGGAGAACCGCTCGGATGAGAAGATGGCGCCGTTCACCAAGGCAGTGAAGAAGGGCCTCAATGACCTGCAGGCGGCGACCATGTGGCTGCTGCAGAACGGCATGGCCAAGCCCGACAATGCCGGCGCTGCCTCGACCGATTTCATGCATCTCTTCGGTCTGGTTGCGCTGGGTTACATGTGGGCACAGATGGCCAAGGCCGCCCTTGGCAAGGCCAGCGCCAACGGCGCCTCGTCCTTCTACGACAACAAGCTGGTCACGGGCCGCTTCTTCATGGAGCGGATCATGCCGGAAACATCGGCCCATCTTGCCCGCATTTCCAGCGGCGCCGACACGATGATGGCACTGCCGGCGGAAGCGTTCTAAATATGGCGTAGCCCTTCCCCTCAAGGGGAGGGTGGCCCGATGGGTCGCGAAGGGGCACGCGTGAGCGCGCCAGCCCCAATTCTGCTGATGTGCCTTGGGAGGACGATCATCGCATGACCAACCCCGCCGAAATTCTTGGTCTCCCCAAGCCTGCCTGGGCGGCGGACGAGGTCGGCATGCTCTACGACATGGCGACCCGCTTCATGTCGGAGGAGATCGCGCCGCGCTACGATGAGTTCGAGAAGAACGAAATGGTCGACCGCGAAAGCTGGCTGAAGGCAGGTGCCGCCGGCCTGCTCTGCGCGTCCATGCCGGAGGAATATGGCGGCTCGGGCGGTACTTTCGCGCATGAGAGCGCCATCATCGAGGCGATCGGCCACGTTGGCGTCGATGGCTTCGGCATTGGCCTGCACAATTCCATCGTCGCTCCTTACATCCTCCACTACGGCTCTGAAGAGCAGAAGAAGAAGTGGTTGCCGAAACTTGCCACCGGTGAGCTGATCGGCGCCATCGCCATGACCGAGCCGGGCGCCGGCTCCGACCTGCAGGGCGTCAAGACGCGGGCCGAAAAGGATGGCAACCAGTACAAGATCAACGGGTCGAAGACCTTCATCACCAACGGCCAACTGGCGAATTTCGTCATCGTCGTCACCAAGACCGATCCGGAGAAGGGCGCCAAGGGCACCTCGCTGATCGTTGTCGAGACCGATGAGGTCGAAGGCTTCCAGCGTGGCCGCAACCTCGACAAGATCGGCCTGAAGGCCAACGACACTTCGGAGCTATTCTTCAACGACATGCGCGTGCCGACCTCCAACCTGCTCGGCCATGAGGAGGGACAGGGCTTCGTCCAGCTGATGCAGCAGCTGCCGCAGGAGCGGCTGCAGATCGGCACGGGCGCGATCGCCATGATCGAGAGGGCGCTGGCGCTGACCATCGACTACGTCAAGGAGCGCAAGGCCTTCGGCAAGGCGATCATCGATTTCCAGAACACCCAGTTCAAGCTGGCCGAACTGAAGACCGAGGCCACCATCGGCCGCGTCTTCTACAATGACTGTGTCACGCGCCACATCAATGGCGGGCTCGACCCGGTGACCGCGTCGATGGCCAAATACTGGCTCAGCGACCTGCAGGGAAAAGTGGTCGACGAGTGCCTTCAATTGCATGGCGGCTATGGCTACATGAATGAATATCCGATCGCCCGCATGTTCCGCGACGCTCGCGTCCAGCGCATCTACGGCGGCACCAACGAGATCATGAAATTGCTGATCGGACGCTCTCTCTGAGCTGCGTTCGATAAAACCAAGGAGCAAGAAAATGACTGAGGCTTATGTCTATGACGCCGTGCGCACGCCGCGCGGCAAGGGCAAGAAAGATGGATCGCTGCACGAAGTGCCGGCGGTGCGGCTCGCCGCCAAGACGCTTGAGGCGCTGCGCGACCGCAACGGGCTGGACACCGGCACCGTAGATGACATCATATTCGGTTGCGTCGATCCGGTCGGTGAAGCCGGCTCTGTCATTCCGCGCGCTGCCGCCTTCGAGGCCGGCTACGACACCAGGGCGCCTGGCATGCAGATTTCGCGCTTCTGCGCATCGGGGCTGGACGCCATCAATTTCGGCGCTGCCAAGATCGCGCAGGGCGCCGACGAGATCGTCATTGCCGGCGGTGTCGAGTCAATGTCGCGCGTCGGCATGGGCGCTTCCGGCGGCGCCTGGTTCATGGACCCGTCGGTCGGCCTGCCCGGCTGGTTCGTGCCGCAAGGTATTTCAGCCGATCTGATCGCCACCAAGTATGGCTTCTCGCGCGATGACGTCGACGCCTATGCGGTCGAGAGCCAGAAGCGCGCCGCCAAGTCCTGGGCCGATGGCCGCTTCAAGAACTCCGTCATACCGATCAAGGACCAGAACGGCCTGACCATCCTCGACCATGACGAGCATATGCGCCCGTCGACCGACATGCAGTCGCTGGCTTCGCTCAATCCTGCCTTCATCATGCCAGGCGAGATGGGCGGCTTCGACGCCGTCGCGGTGCAGAAGCACCCGGAGATCGAAGAGGTCAACCATGTCCACCACGCCGGCAATTCATCCGGCATCGTCGATGGCGCCGCCGCCGTTCTGCTCGGCTCGAAGAAGGCCGGCAAGGCGATGGGCCTGAAGCCGCGCGCCCGCATCCGCACCTTCGCCAACATCGGCTCGGAGCCGGTGCTGATGCTGACCGGCCCGGTCGACGTCACCGAAAAGCTCCTTAAGCGCGCCAAGATGAAGCTCTCGGACATCGATCTGTTCGAGCTCAACGAGGCCTTCGCCTCGGTGGTGCTGCGCTACATGCAGGCGTTCGACATTTCGCACGACAAGATCAACGTCAATGGCGGCGCGATCGCCATGGGCCATCCGCTCGGCGCCACCGGCGCGATGATCTTCGGCACCGTGCTGGACGAGCTTGAGCGGCGCGACCTCAACACCGCGCTGATAACGCTGTGCATCGGCGCCGGCATGGGCACCGCCACGATCATCGAACGGGTATAGAGCCGTGTCAGCGAAACCCGCCCTGATCCTCGTCGACGTGCAGATAGCTTTCGTCGAATTTGAACGCGCCGGCCTGCGGCGAAACAATCCAGACGCGGTCGAAAACATTGCCCGCTTGCTGGAGGCATTCCGGCGTGGAGGCAATGCGATATTCCATATCCGCCATGCTTCGGTCGAGAAGGACTCCGCGCTGCGGCCCGAACGCAGCGGATATCAGCCGATCTCGCAGGCGCGCGAACAGGCTGGCGAGCCGGTGATCGTCAAACACGTCAACTCCGCCTTCATAGGCACCGACCTGGAAAAGCGTTTGCGTGATGCCGGCCACCAGACATTGGTCATTGCCGGCATCACCACCAACCACTGTGTGGAGACGACAACGCGGATGGCCGGGAACATGGGCTTCGAGGCGCAATTGGTTCAGGACGCCTGCTACACGTTCGACCGTGTTGGTTTTGACGGCCGATCGGAAAGCGCCGAGGCCATTCACCAGATGACCTTGTCCAATCTCAATGGCGAATTTGCTTCCATTGTAACAACCGACGCCGTGGTTGCGGCTGTCGCCGACAATATCGCGGCCTAAGGAGGTTTAGATGACCTACACCAATTTCACGCTCGACATCGACGCCGACGGCATTGCGCTGGTCACCTGGGACATGCCGGGCCGTTCGATGAATGTTTTCACCGAAGAGGCGATGCGTGAGCTCGATGCCATCGTCGACAAGGTGGCGACGGACGCCGCCATCAAGGGCGCGGTCATCACATCCGGCAAGGACACGTTCTCCGGCGGCGCCGACATCACCATGCTGCAGAAGATGCTGAAGACCTTCGCGGCTGAAAAGGGCAAGGACGCCGTCAAGGCTACCAAGGCCCTGTTCGACAATGCCGGCGCCATGACCGGCCTGTTCCGCAAGCTGGAAACCTGCGGCAAACCATGGGTGTCCGCCATCAACGGCACTTGCATGGGCGGCGCCTTCGAAATGTCGCTCGCCTGTCATGGCCGGGTCGCGGCTGATTCCGACAAGGTCAAGATGGCGCTTCCGGAGGTGAAGATCGGTATCTTTCCAGGCGCCGGCGGCACGCAGCGCGTGCCGCGCCTGACTGACCAGCAGCAGGCGCTGCAGATGCTGACATCAGGCCAGACGCTGTCGCCGCAAAAGGCCAAGGCGATGGGCCTCATCCATGAGATTGCCGAGCCGGCGAAGTTGGTTGAAACCGCCAAGACGATGATCAGGAACGGCTTGAAACCGGTTG
>JBDSLV010000517.1:0-6006 GCA_039916205.1 Mesorhizobium sp.
CTTTGCCAGCTGAAACTCGGGATAGAGATGCTGCCGCTCGGGTGCGTCGTCGACGATGGCGATAAGTCCTGGCTTTCCATGCCCCCGCTGAAGTCGCCACTCATCGATAAACATGCGCGTGATTTTCTCGCCGTTGACAGCCGCAGAGTCGACCTCTAAAGGCGCAAGCGCTTCCGCGCAGCAAGCGTGCTGAGCACGCGCAAGAAACGCATTGAGAAAGGCACCACCGGCGTTCGTGTTGACCTCGATCAGCCTAGGACCTTCTGACGTAACGTGAAAATCATAACCCATGAAGACTCCGATGGGGCCAAAATCGCGGTTCGCAGTAAGTGGCGCGCGCGAAAGCGCGACTGCTCGGTATTCCGGCAGCTGTGCTGCAGCTTCTACGGCATCCACGATCCGAGCCATTTCCGCAAGCGCGATCGACGGCACAAACACCGAGACGTTAGCGAACAAAGTAGGATGGGATGCACTCAATTGTTCGGCGAAGCCATTCATCCCCACTTCCCGATTCAAGGCTTCGGCAAGCATTGTCCGGTCCAGGGTGACACAGAAACAGCCATGGTTTAACCGCTCCGCCTCACCAACCCCACTCCGGCTGGTATGATTTAAGGCGTCTATGTTCGTCATTCTTGCCCTCCGCGGCACCCGGTAGCGGATAACTTCTCGAACCAGAAGAGTCCCAAGCTGCACGCCCAAACCAATGCTATAGCGACGAATACCCATTTAAAGTCAGAGACGATCATGAAATTGACGACCGTCATCCAGCCGATTGAAGCGGCTCCCCCAAGGAATACGCCGATGGCGGCTCCCCACCGATGCTCGCGAAACGAGGTCGCAGCCAAGGCTATGGCCAGCACGCCCGTGGCCATTACATAGCCCCCCAGCACGCGAAACACCTGCGTAAGCCACCCACCCAGGCCGATTTCCAATGCTTGTGTCTGCCGGACCGACAGACCCATGTAACGCACATCTTCAGCCAGCAATGGTGGACGCAAAAAGATGAGGTAAAATCCCACGCCGAGCAGCGCGATACCTGCCATCGCCAGAACGACCGATGACGGCTGCCAAGACTTCACTTGTGGCGGGTAACGCATTTTCACCTGCCACAGCGTCATATTGCGGCCCTGGTTACTTTTGGCGGATTTCGATCATTGGGTTGACCGAGCTTACCAGTCACAAGCAATTTCGGCAGGCTGAGACTTATCAGAAAACCGAGCACCATCAGCCCGGTCATGAGCACAAACGAGGCTCCTGGCAACGCAGCGACATTGAACAGGAGCCCTCCGACCGCCGAACCCAGGGCGGCGCCCAGGCTAGCTGCCGCGGTTTGCTTACCCAGTTCCGCTCCCTGCGCCTTGTCGGCGTTGCTGGAGATCCAGTAAGTCAAGATCGGCGAGAGAATACCTGCGCTCGCCGCTACCGCCCCGATCACCACAAGCATCAGCACGAAGTTCGATGCGCGGGGAACAAAGAATAGCCCTACTGCTAGAACCGCGAATGCCGGTGAGATGTACCAGCGAGTCGTTTCCGGCTTGACCCAAGGAGAGAATACTATGGCTTGGACGATAAACATAACCAAGCTGCACTCGGTGAACATCATAGCAATCTGATATTGCGTTAGCCCCAGATCCTGTTTCCCGCGTAAAGCAAGTCCGACCTCAAACACTCCCACTCCAGCCGAGACAATAAACGCCAGGAAAAGCAGCCTCGGGGCGAGCCATCTGGGGGCTCCGAAAGCGGGATGGCCACGCTTTGCGGCGCTTTCGTTGCGCGTCGTAACAGGGATTGTCACCGCAGCCGCAATTGCCACGAGGAAAGCCAGCGCCGCGGTCACTGCCAGCGGGAAAGTCAGTGCCCCCGTCGCATTCACGAGCGGGAGCATGTCGCTCGCGCCCCGAACGATGGAAACGCCCAGCATCGGGCCGAGCAGAAAGCCGATAATTCCCGCCAAGCTGACGAAGGTGAGGTGCCGCGCGCGCGTTTCTTCTGTTGCCGCGAGATCTCCGACGGTAGCGAGCGCCACTGGCGTGACCGCTGCAGCGAACAACCCACTCAAGGCGCGTTCGGCGTAGATTGCCACCACACTCTCCACGAATGCGAAGGTCAACATGGTGGAGCCAAACCCAATCAACCCGATCAGAAGAACTCGGCGCCGCCCGTATTGGTCGGAGATCCGCCCCCACATCGGTGCAAACAGAAATACGGAAAACGTGTAAAGCCCAGTCAGCAACCCTGTTGAACGCGCCACTTGTAAGGAGTTGCCGCCTAGCAAACGCTCGATTAGGTACGGGAGGAGCGGCAGAACCACACCGAAGCCAATCGACACTGTAAAGACCGAGAGCATCAACACAAACATTATGCTTCTTGGCACACTAGCAGTTGCCGCGTGGTGGATCATGCCGCCGAAATCGCGGCGCGACTCGTGTTGGAGGACGCGGCCGCCCGCTGTCGACGAATACCAGTCAGCTTGGTGCGCTTCAGTAGCAACGCATTGATCGCTACTATGAGGGTACTGCCGGACATTGAAAGGGCTGCGACCTCCGGACTCAGAACGAAAGGATACAAGACGCCTGCAGCGAGCGGGAACGCGATGACGTTGTAGCCCACCGCCCACCAGAGATTCTGGTGCATCTTGCGGACTGTTGCGCGCGACAGCTCGATCGCGCCGACGATGTCATAGGGGTCACTCTTCATCAGCACGACGTCGGCGCTTTCCATCGCGACGTCGGTGCCGGCGCCGATGGCAAAGCCGACATCGGCCTGAGTCAGCGCTGGCGCGTCGTTGACACCATCGCCAACCATGCCGACCTTCTTCCCCGTGGCCTGTAGTCCCTTCACCTTCTCGGCCTTTTCGCCGGGCAGCACGTCGGCCAGCACGCTGTCAATGCCGAGATCCGCGGCAATGCGCTTGGCCGTGGCCACGTTGTCGCCGGTCAGCATCACCACTTCGATTTTGCGTTCGCGCAGCTTTGCCACCGCTGCCTTGGAGGTTGGCCTGATCGCATCGGCAATGGCGATGAGGCCAATCACCCGAGCGGCCTGAGACACATGCACTACAGTGCGGCCGTCCCCCTGCAACCGAGTGGCTTCGGCTTCCAGTGGCCCAAGCGCGAGCTTTTGTGTGTCCATCAGTAGACGGTTGCCGAGAAACACCGTTCCGCCCGCGGTCTCGGCGCGAGCCCCCCTGCCGTCGAGACTTTCGAATCCCGTGGGCGCCGAGACGGTGAGGTTCGCCGCCCGACGTAGGATTGCCTGGGCCAGCGGATGGTCGGATCCCTGCTCAACTGCGGCGGCGGCGGTCAACACCATGTCCTCGGTGACCCCGTCGGCCGTCACGATCTCCACGACCTCCGGCTGGCCGACGGTGAGCGTACCGGTCTTGTCGAAGACGATGACATTGAGTTTAGTTGCGTCTTCGAGCGCCGAAGCGTTCTTGAACAGAATGCCGTTCATCGCGCCGAGGTCAGTACTCACCATGACGGCCATCGGCGTTGCCAATCCCAAAGCATCGGGGCAGGCGATCACGAAAACCGTGATGGTCATTGTGACCGCAAAAAGTAGTGGCTGTCCGATCCACCAGAACCACACGCCAAAGGTCGCTAGACCGACGACAATTGCAGCAATCACCAGCCACTGAGCGGCCTTGTCGGCCAGCAGTTGCGCCGGGGCCTTCGAGTTCTGGGCCTCCTGCACGAGTTTTACGATCTGTGCCAGCGCCGAGTCGGCGCCGACCTTCGTCGCCTTGTAGCGAAAGCTGCCGCTCTTGTTGATGGTCGCACCGATCACTGTGGCGCCTGGTCCCTTCTGGACCGGCATAGACTCGCCGGTGAGCATGGATTCATCGACCAGGGAATCGCCGCTCTCCACTGTGCCGTCGACGGGAATCTTACCGCCCGGCCGCATCAAGACAATCTCACCCGCCAGCACCTCTGCCGTCGGAACTTCAACCTCCGCACCGTTGCGGATGACCGAAGCCTTGGCCGGAGTGAGATTCATCAACGCCTTGATAGCGGACGACGCACCGGCACGGGCGCGCATTTCCAGCCAATGGCCGAGCAGGATGAAGACCAGCAGGACAGAGGCGGCTTCGTAAAACTGCCCGCCTCCTTTGAAAAAGAATGTGCTGCCAACACTGAAGAGGTACCCGGTGCCAACACTCAGGACGATGAGGACGGCCATACTCAGCGTGCCCGTTATGAGCGCGCGCCAGGCAGAGACGAAGAACGGCCAACTCGGATAGAGAATCGCTGCGCTTGCGAAGAAGAGCAGCCACTGGTTGAGCTCCAAGCCGAATGGCGGTGCCGGCGGTGTGAAGAAGCCTCCCATCGGGGCATAGACAAAGATGGGCACGGTGAAGATCAGACAGATCCAGAAACGGTTGCGCATGTCGCGGACCATGGCCGGTAGGTCCTTGCCGCCGTGGCCCATCTCGTGCGCCATTTCCGCAGCCTTGGCGGTCTGAGCACCCGGCGCCGTATGGCCCTTGTGATCGGTCGTTTCGGACTCCGATGGCGCTCCGTCAGGCTTGGGACCTGCGGCTGGAGAGACTTTCGGCGCAGCCGCTGCATCAGGCTTGGGAGTTGCGGCTGGGAGGGAGTTCGCCGATGCGCCACGATCGACAAAAGGAGCCGCCGGCGCGGCGCCGGGTGCGGTGGCAGCGGTATCGGAGGCTGATTTTGGCGCAGCGGACGCGAGCGCGGGTTCGGCGGCCGGAGCAACCGGGGAAGCTTTCAATATTGTTGACGGCGCCTCTTTATCTAGTTGTGCGGTGTCCGCCGAAGCGGCGCCCTCGGCGGCTGATGTGTCCGGGGGTATTTTCGGTGCAACGGGTGCGGGGGCTGCTGGCGGCGCGCCCAGGGCTGTCTGTCCTTCGTGACCATCGCCCGCCGAAGCGACGGCGGAGGCGGCGGATTCATACCCGCGTTGGCGAACGGCCGACTTGATATCGGCGACATCGAGTCGGGTTTCGTCGTAGCGCGCTGTGGCGGTTTCCGCAGCGTAATTCACCGTAACGCTTTCGACACCCGGCACTTCGCCAATCCGTTTTTCCACTTCGTCGACGCTCAAGACCGACAGCATGTCGGGCACTTCAATAACGCTCGTTTTCATCGCGCTTCCTCCATCGGCTTCATTTCAATACGTCTTCGTTACATCTCCAGTCACTTTGCACGCTCGCCGCATTCGAGGTCAGAGGCGTAGTGCCCAAATGTGATTTTCGGATCTGGCGGAAGCAGCCGCTTGTCCTCGCCGGTGTAACGGAGCCGACCGAAGATGAAGCACTATACTAGTTTCCTGTAGACATCTTATGTTTGACGGAGCGCTCCGCATCGCCCGATCTTGCTTCCTGAACCATTTCGCACACCGCCGAGGGCGCCGATGCACCGGCACGCCAACACCATCCCACAGGGAGAAAACAATCTGTCTGGATTGCGATTTTCTCCGTCGCTTGGAACGACACTTCCAAATCGGATTCCACCTGCATCACGTTGTCGGGAAGCCGCCGGAATTCACCAGTTTGTTCGTCATGCATGTGCGGCATGAAGATGCCGAGATTGTATCCAGATAATCTGCAAAGCATCTCCTGTACTTCCGGAAGGAGGATTGCCGCCTGGGCGGTTTTCAACGCTTGGCACAAACCACGGGCGCCTCCTTGTGAAACATTCGCTACCGTCATGATGCTCTCCTGTTCCGATGATATTGATCCATTTGAGATGGCTAGATCGCTAGATCTGTCACCAAGTGAATTTGTTTTCGAAGTGGCACCAATCGCGTTATCGGCAACCGCGTAAGCCGAGTGGCGTCCTAACTTTTTTCCGGCGCCGCTTTGTCCCGTTGTCCGTCGCCTGCTGGAGGGCCACTCGCGGGCATGGCGGCAACGGCGTCCGGGACCGATTTCGGCGCAGCAGGCTGCACACCTGGTGCTTTGTCCGGTTGTCCGTCGACCGCGGAAGCGGACCGCCCGGGTGTGGCGAGGGGTGCAGCAGCCGGCGAAGGTTTCGTCGC
>JBDSLV010000518.1:0-6567 GCA_039916205.1 Mesorhizobium sp.
TGACGAAGGCCTTGTCGGCGATCGTCGGCTCGAGGAAGGGCCGGCTCGGATTGGCATTCTCGGCCACCAGCGACATGGCCAGTGCGATGCGGAAATCAGGAACGCCGTCAAAATCATAGTGGCGGCAAAAGCGCACGACCGACGGTTCGCTGACGCCGGCGGAGGCGGCGATTTCCTGGATGGAGCGGCCCATGAATTCGGCGGGCGCGCCGATCAGCACATCGGCGATGCGGCCAAACGCCTTGCTGAGCGAGGGACGATCGGCGGCGATCCTCTCGATAAGGGAGCCTCTGGATTGTATTTGATCAACGGTGCTCATCACTCACCATGCCAGCCGCGGTGCTGGTTTGCGTGCCTCCGGTTGCCCCATCCACAACAAGCCGACATCGTCAGGCCGCCTTCATGCGGATGTTCTTGCCGTTACGGTCGAAGATGATGACGCTTGCCGCGGCAATGTCGAGCAGAAGCTCTTGCCCCGCCGCGAACCTTGCCTGCCCGGTCAAGCGAATCGTCATCGTCTGGCCATCCACGAGGTGACCATAGAGGATTGTCTCGTTGCCGAGATGCTCGATGACGTCGATCGTCAGCTTCAAGCCGCCGCCGCTTGCCGAGACCGATACGTCTTCTGGCCGAATGCCGAGTTCAACGCCGTCGAGGTCGCCCGCACGTGCCGGATCGATGGGCAGTTTCAAGCTTTCACCGCCGGGCAGCGTAACAGTGACATCCGTGCCGTCCCGATGCGCCGCCACCACCTTGACGAAGTTGATCGAGGGTTGGCCGAGGAAGCCGGCGACGAACTTGTTTTCGGGGTGATTGAACAGGTCGAGCGGCGCGCCGACCTGCTCAACGATGCCGCTGTTCATGATGACGATGCGGTCGGCCAGCGTCATGCCTTCCACCTGATCATGGGTGACATAGATCATCGTGTTGCCGAGCGTGGCGTGCAGCTTGGCCAACTCGACGCGCATCTCGGCGCGCAGCGAGGCATCAAGGTTGGACAGCGGTTCGTCGAACAGGAACAGCTTTGGGCTGCGGGCAAGCGCGCGGCCGATGGCGACGCGCTGGCGCTGGCCACCGGACAGTGCCCTCGGCTTGCGCGCCAGCAGTGTCTCCAGCTTCAGCAGTTTGGCGATTTCGACGACGCGGGCATCGATGACCGGCTTCTTTTCGCCGGCGATCTTGAGGCCGAAGCCGATATTCTGCGCTACCGTCATGTGCGGATAGAGCGCGTAGGACTGGAACACCATGGCGACACCGCGCTTGACCGGATCAGCGCCGGTTATGTCGGTGCCGTCCTGCACCATGCGGCCAGACGAGACCGGCTCGAGCCCGGCGATGCAGCGCAGCAATGTCGACTTGCCGCAGCCCGATGGGCCGACAAGCACGACGAATTCGCCCTCGTTGATCGACAGGCTGACGTCGCGGATGACGTCAACCGCGCCGAACGACTTCTTGATGTTTTCCAGCTCGAGGCCTGCCACCGCAATGTCTCTCCGTTTTGCCCGCCAGGGCTTTTCGATCTCGATTTCGGGTGTAATTCATTTTTGTAATTTTACAACAAAAAATATGTTGCGACTGATTGAGGCTACATAAACCACTGCGTGCACGCCCCTATGTAAAAAGCCGAGGATGGAGGCTTGTCGTGCGCGGCGGACCTGTGCCTGGCGGCTTGCCGCGGTTGCGAGGTGGGGCCGCTTGTTCGCGCGGTCCTGCCGTCGCCGTCTCGTGCTCGGCGCCTCATAAGTCATTATATTAATTTGATTTTAATTGAGTTTTCCGCTGAGGGCGAGGTCTTCTCAGCGCCCGCTTTCGGGCGCGGGCGATATCAGGATGCGCTCGCTTCCTTGTGTCTGTCCGATGGTTGCGGGAGCCACTTTCGTTGTCGCAAATCAAAGCGTGGAAATGGCCTTGGCGATTGCCTTGTGAAAATGACTGTAATTTTATGTTGCAATATTACAAAAAATAATTACGGTTTCGGCCTGTCACATGGATAGCGTGGGGCTGCCCGAACGCTATGGCAGGCGTGATCGCCAAGAAAACAAGGGAACAATCATGATGTCGTCCGCGTCGCGTTACGCTCTTTCGGTACTGACCATAACCACCGGCCTGACCGCCTTTGCCGGCGCCAGCCTGGCTTCCGAACTCACCTTCTGGTCCATGTGGAACGAGCCGGAGCCGCAGGCCGGGGCGCTGCGCACCATCATGGACGCCTATACCAAGGCGCATCCCGAAACGACCTTCAAGGTTGTGTGGAACGGCCGCCAGAACCAGACCAAGCTGCGCGGCGCGCTGCAGGCCGGCACCAAGGTCGACTTCATGGATCAGGACGGCGACCAATTGGCCGGCGGCCTGCAGAAGCAGGGCCAAGCCTACCAGCTCGACGAGGTGCTTGGCGACGGTTTCAAGGACACGCTGCTGCCCGGCACCTATGACATCTACGCCGAGGGCGGCAAGCACTTCCAGATCCCCTACGTCTACAACACCGTCAACTTCTGGTACGACAAGGAGATCATGAAGGCTGCCGGCGTCACGGCGCCGAAGACCTGGACGGAGCTGCTCGCCGTCTGCGACGCGGTCAAGAAGACCGGCAAGCATGCGCTGGTCGTCGAGGGCAACGACACCGCCTACACGCTGCTCTATTTCTCCAATCTCATGGAGCGTGAGCTCGGGCCGAATGCGGTCGTCAAGACCTTCGAGGACAAGTCGGGCAAGGCCTGGCTCGACCCGGCGGTGCTCGACTCGGCCAAGAAGGCCTACAGCCTGTGGGACAATTGCATTGCCGCCGACGCGCGCGGCTTCCAGTACCCGGCGGGCCAGCAGACGATTGCCCTTGGCGACTCGATGGCCGAACTGGTCGGCTCCTGGCTGCCGACCGAGCTCAGCTCGTCGACCGGCAGCGACTTTGCCTGGGGCGCCTTCAACTTCCCGGAAGTCGAGGGCGGCAAGGGCAAGCAGACCGACCTGCAGGTGGCGCTGCTGTCGATGATGGTGCTGAAGGACGCGCCGCATCCGAAGGAAGCGATCGACTTCCTGAAATACCTGACCAGCGCGGAAGCGCAGCAGGTGCTGGTTGAGAAGGGTGGCGTCGGCGTGACCGCCAAGGGCGTCGCCTGGCCGGCGGTGCTGGCCGATGCCTATACGGCGGCGCAGAACGCCACCACGCTGACCAACATCTATGGCGGCATGAGCATCAACTACGCCGATTTCTACACGACGAAATTCGCGCCCGAGCACAACAAGATGTTCCTCGGCCAGACCACTCCGGAGGACTTCGTCAAGATGATGTCTGAGGAAACCAAGAAGTACTGGGAAGGCAAATAGGCCTTCGGGTCTTCCATTCCGTGGAGCGGCCGTTTCCGTGCCGCTCCACGGCTTTTCCCAGGCATGAAGCAAGTCTGCCGATGGACCCTGTCAGAGGTAAAATCTAATGCGCCGACGCATGGTGGCGGTCTTCCTGGCCCCGGCATTGATCCTGTATCTGGGCTTTGTCGTGCTGCCGGCGCTGCAGGCCTTCTATCTCTCCTTCTTCCAGACATCCGGCTTCAAGGACCAGGAGAAGTGGGTCGGCTTCGGCAACTACGTGCAGCTGGCCGGCGACCCCGTGTTCTGGCTGGCGGTGACGCATATGCTGCTGATCCTGCTGGTCGGCGGCGTGGCCGTGTTCGGCTTCGCCTTCCTGTTCACCATGCTGATCAATTCGGGCCTGTGGGGCAAGAAACTGTTCCGCGCCCTGATCTTTATGCCCAACATCATCGCGATGGTCGGCCTGTCGACCTTCTGGTCCTTCGTCTTCATGCCGCGCTACGGGCTGTTGACCAATTTCTTCAAGTCGCTCGGGCTGGATAGCTTGGCCAGCGTGGCGTGGACGGCGCCGGAACACGTGTTCTGGGCAATGCTGGTCGGCGTCGTCTGGATATTCGCCGGCTTCTTCACCATCCTGATCCTGGCCGGCGCCGACAAGATCCCGACCGACATGTTCGACGCGGCGCGCATCGAGGGCGCCAGCAACCGGCAGATGTTCCGGCTGATCACCGTGCCGATGATCTGGGACGTGATCGTCATCACGCTGGTTCTGTGGGTGATCGAAGCCATCAAGATGATGGAATATCCCTATGCGTTCGGCGGCCCCAACATCGACCAGAACCTTTATACGCCGGCGATCTACCTGTTCATCATGGGCTTCGGCCAGCGCGATCCGGTCTACCAGCTTGGCTATGCCACGGCGATCGGCGTCGCCATGTTCGTCTTCACCATCGTTGCCGTGTTGATCGTCAGCGGCGTCTCGCGCCGCGAACGGGTGGAGTTCTAGATGCGCGCGTCCCTGATGGCGGCTTCGCCGAAGAAACTGCTTGCCTACCTGATCCTGGGCGCCTGGAGCGGGCTGTCGGTCTTCCTGGTGATCTGGGTGATCATGGCCTCGCTGAAGAACACGCGTGGCCTGTTCGGGCAGCCATGGAGCCTGCCGACCAGCCCGGTGTTCGAAAACTATGTGAAGGCCTGGGTCTCGAACCGGTTCGAGCATTACTTTCTCAACAGTTTCCTCGTCGTCTCCTGCTCGGTGGTGGCGCTGCTTTTGGTGGCGGTGCCCGCCGCCTATGTGCTCAGCCGTGGCCAGTTCAAGGGCCGCAAGACGCTGCTCAACTTCTTCATCTTCGGCATGGGTGTGCCGATCCCGCTGCTGTTCATTCCGCTGGTGGTGCTGACGACGGAGCTTGGCATCGTCGACACGCTGGTCGGCCTCGGCATCGTCTATGTCTCGATCGCGCTGCCCTTCACCATCTATGTGCTGCAAGGCTTCTTTTCATCTCTGCCGTCGGAGCTTGAATCGGCCGCCATCATTGACGGCTGCTCGGACTGGCAGGTTTTCTGGCATGTCATGCTACCGCTGGCCGCGCCTGGTGCGGCGACGGTCGCCATCCTCAATTTCGTGGCGCTGTGGAACGAGTACCAGATCTCGCTGGTGCTGATTAACAGCCCGGAAAACCGCACGCTGTCGCTTGGCATCTATTCGCTGATCACCTCGATGCAATATTCCGGCGGCAACTGGCCCGGCCTGTTCGCCGGCGTCACCATCGTCATGGTGCCGACGGTTGCCCTCTACATCTTCCTGTCGGAGCGCATGATCAGCGGCATCACCATGGGCGGCGTGAAGTGAGGGGCGGCATGAAGGCCGATCTCAAGAGCTTCATCCGCCGCAACCGCGCCGGCCAGCCGGTGGCGGTGCCTTCGGTCTGCTCGTCGCATCCCGATGTCATCGCCGCTTCGGCGCTCTTGGCGCACGAGCATGGCGTGCCGTTGCTGATCGAGGCGACCAGCAACCAGGTCAACCAGTTCGGCGGTTATACCGGCATGCGGGCGGCGGACTTCATCGGCTTCGTCTCAAGCATTTGTGCCAAGGCCGGGCTGGCGCGCGAGCGGATCATTTTCGGTGGCGATCATCTTGGCCCGCAGGTGTGGCGCGCGGAGGCCGCCGATACCGCGATGGCGCATGCGCGCGCGCTTTTGAAAAGTTTCGTCGAGGCCGGTTTCACCAAGATCCACCTCGACTGTTCGGAAGGCTGCCGAGGCGAGGCGGCTCAGGTCGGCGATGCCGTCAGCGCCGAACGCACGGCGGCACTGGCGAAAGTGTGCGAAGAGAACGCGCCCGATGCCGGATCGCTGAGCTACATCGTCGGCACCGAAGTGCCGCCGCCCGGCGGGGCGCGGGCCGGTGATGACGGCATTGTCGCGACGTCGCCCGACAGTGCCCGCGCCACGCTTGCCGCGCAGCGCGGCGCCATCGAACGGCATGTTTCCAACGAGGCCTGGGGCCGGGTCATTGGTCTGGTGGTTCAGCCCGGCCTCGAATTCTCGGCCAACGACGTGCATCGCTTCGACAGCGGCGCTCCGGACCTGCTTTCGGCGGTGCTGGCGGATCACTCGCAGCTGGCCTTCGAGGCCCATTCCACTGATTACCAGCGGCCGGACGTTTTTCCCGAACTGGCGCGGCGGCATTTCGCCATCCTCAAGGTCGGACCGGCGCTGACCTTCGCCTACCGCCAGGCCATCTACGCGCTGGATCACATCGGCGCGTGGTATGGCTCGTCCGACCGCAGGAATCCGCTGCCGGCGACCATGGAAGCGCTGATGCTGGAAGCGCCGGCGCATTGGGCAAAGCATTATACCGGCAGCGCCGCCGAGGTGCACCGCTTGCGCCATTTTGGCTACGCCGACCGCATCCGCTACTACTGGCCAAAGGCGGAAGCAGCCGTCAGGGCGGTGGTCGAAGGGCTGGAGAGCACCAGACCCGAACTGCCGCTGATCGAACAGTATTTCGCCTCGGCGGTGATGGCGCGTGCCGAGATCTTGCAAGGTGCCGGCGCCAGCTGGCCGCGCGCACTGATCCTGGCCCAGATCCAGGAAGCGTTGCTGCCCTATTTCGCCTGCTATGGCGAGGCGGCTGACAACTGAGCCGAAAGGCCGCGCCGGCTACTCCGCGCCGCCGATCCAGTCGACCAGAAGCGCGGCGATGCCGAACACCGCGCCAGTGGTGCAGACTAGAGGCCATCCACCCCACGCC
The DNA here is from genome assembly GCA_039916205.1 of Mesorhizobium sp. Lineage (GTDB taxonomy): Bacteria > Pseudomonadota > Alphaproteobacteria > Rhizobiales > Rhizobiaceae > Mesorhizobium. Next base: position 6,560 of record JBDSLV010000518.1, read on the forward strand.
CAGGCGAT
>JBDSLV010000519.1:0-8342 GCA_039916205.1 Mesorhizobium sp.
GCCAGCCTTGCCGCCGAATGCAGCCGGCTCATTGTTGCAGTCTTGTCCGCCTTGGCCATGGTCATCCCTCTTCGGCCGTACCGGGTGCGAGCAGCATAGACGCAGCCGGACGGTTGGCAATCGACGATCTAAAACAATCCGGCGCTTAAACAGCTTTGCCGGCAAGCATTGTGGTGTCCGCCGTGGCTAATGCCAGATGTTTATTTCAGTTAGATGACAAACGACTTTTCACCATGATGATTGCAGTGGATTTGCACAAGGCCGCCGATTCCGGTCGATCGGCTACCTTGCCCTCCCGCACCATCGCAGCTCTTTCGTACCGGGACATGCCGCCTGCTTTCGATTTGGCTGATGGCAGTGCCCGCCGACGCCATTTTCCAACAAATGGTTTGCGCTCAAAGCCGATGGTTTAGCGGTTTGGTTCGTGCAAAAGCAGCGCGCACATCCTATATGCAGCCTTCAATCCTTTTCGAGGCCAGATATGAGCGACGCACAGACGCAGATCCCCGTAACCGTTCTCACCGGCTATCTCGGCGCCGGCAAGACAACGCTGCTCAACCGCATCCTGTCGGAAAGCCACGGCAAACGTTACGCCGTCATCGTCAACGAGTTCGGCGAGATCGGCATCGACAATGATCTGATCGTGGAATCCGACGAGGAAATCTACGAAATGAACAATGGCTGCGTCTGTTGCACGGTGCGCGGCGACCTGATTCGCGTCGTCGAGGGCCTGATGCGCCGACCCGGCCGTTTCGACGCCATCGTGGTCGAGACGACCGGCCTTGCCGACCCGGTGCCGGTTGCGCAGACCTTCTTCATGGACGACGACGTGCGTTCCAAGACCAGGCTTGACGCCGTGGTGGCGCTGGTCGATGCCAAGCACCTGCCGTTGCGCCTCAAGGATTCCAGGGAAGCCGAGGACCAGATCGCCTTTGCCGATGTCATCGTGCTCAACAAGACCGATCTGGTGACGCCGGAAGAACTCGCCAAGGTCGAAGCGACGATCCGTGCCATCAACCCGGCAGCGAGAATCCATCGCACGACGCGAGCCGGCGTGGCACTGTCGGAAGTGCTCGATCGCGGCGCCTTCGATCTCTCCCGTGCGCTGGAAAACGATCCGCATTTCCTTGAAGCGCATGACGACCACCATCATCACGATCACGACCACCATGATCATGACGGCCACGATCACCACCATCATGACCATCATGGGCACGACCATCATCACCATGATCACGCCCATCCGTCCGACATTCATGACGTGACGGTGCAGTCGGTGTCGCTGCGCGGCGGCGAGATGGATCCGAAGAAATTCTTCCCCTGGATCGAGAAGATCACCCAGATGGAAGGGCCCAACATCCTGCGGCTGAAGGGCATCATTGCCCTGAAGGGCGATGACGAGCGCTACGTCATCCAGGGCGTGCACATGATCATCGAAGGCGACCACCAGCGCGCCTGGAAGGATGGCGAAAAGCATGAGAGCCGGCTGGTGTTCATCGGCCGCGAGCTCGACGCCGAGCGATTGAAGAAGAGCTTTGACGCCTGCCAGGCGGCTTGATTTCCAGACTTTATAGCGCTAGCGCTGCCCCTTCTTTCCTTCTCCCCTTGTGGGAGAAGGTGGCCGGGCGAAGCTCGGTCGGATGAGGGGTGTTCCAGCTCGGCACCGACGGCACTCCGTCCAAAACCCCTCATCCGTCTTGGCGCTGCGCGCCAATCCACCTTCTCCCACAGGGGGAGAAGGCAGAGCCGCAGCCAATCTCGAATGGAATAGTCATTCATGCCGACCGTCGCCCCGCTTGACCTCCAGGGACATTGCATCGCCGCCGTCTTTCTCGGCGACGTGCCGCATTTCGCCCTGGCCGACGGCGCCGTTCACCGGCTCGATCATGGCCAGAAGACCGTGCAGACCAATGACGGGCTGCTCGCCGCTTTCCATGACGTGGCCAACGATCGGCTGATCACCGGCGGCGAGGACGGCAAGGTGTTTGCCGTCAAGGCAGGCGGCGAGGTCAATGATCTGGCGAGCGCAGGCAAAAAGTGGATCACCAGCGTCGCCGCTGGACCGCAAGGCGCCATCGCCTATGCCACCGGCAAGACTGCATTCGTGCGCTTCGCCGACGGCAAGATCAAGGAATTTGCCCATCCGCGTTCCGTTGAGGGCCTGGCCTTTTCACCCAAGGGCATGCGCTTCGGCGTTGCGCGCTACAATGGCGCGACGCTGCATTTCCCCGCCGCCGAGGGCAAGCCGGTCGAGCTTGAATGGGCCGGCGCCCATACCGGCATCGCCTTTTCGCCGGACGGCGCTTTTCTCGTCACTTCCATGCAGGAAAACGCCCTGCATGGCTGGAAACTGGCCGACGGCAAGCACATGCGCATGACGGGCTATCCCGGCAAGGTCAAAAGCCTGTCCTGGAGCGCGAAGGGCAAGTGGCTGGCGAGCTCGGGCGCGCCGGCGGCGATCGTCTGGCCGTTTTCAGGCAAGGACGGCCCGATGGGCAAGGCGCCGCTTGAGCTCGGCACGCGCGGCAATGCCATGGTAACCGCGGTCGCCTGCCATCCGAGCCAGGAAATCGTGGCTGTCGGCTATGACGACGGCATGGTGATGGCGGTGCGCTTCACCGACGCCAAGGAGGTGCTGTTGCGCCGTCCGGGCAAGGGCGCGATTACCTCGATGATGTGGGACAAGGAAGAACGCCGCGTCGCCTTCGGCAGCGCCGCCGGCGATTGCGGCGTCATCGACATCACCGCTTAATCCAGAGCAGCCGGTTACTCGGCGCCACAGGAGATCTTGCCGGTGAGTTCCATTGGCTTGCCGTCATTGTCGACATCCTTCGTGCTGTCGTAGATGGCAAGCTTGTACTCTCCGTCATAGACACCTTCATCGCTGGCCTTGGTCAGGATCGTCAATTCAACGGAACTGTAGGTCTTCGCGACCTCGTGTTCATGATAGATATTCAGCCGCAATTCCTTGTTGTCGAGCCAGTACTGGGTCAGATTGGAATCTTCGAACACGGTCTTGCGCAGATCGTCACCTGCAGGCCTTGCCTTGATTTCGAGATCGCCGCGAAAATTGAAGGTCGGCCCGCCCATGCCGGTGGTGACGCCGGCGCCGACGTCGAATTTCACCTGGGCGTCATCAACTTCGCACCAGATACCGCCGGAGGCAGAAGCTGCTGCTGCCTGCAAAAGCAATGCCGCCACACAAATGATCGTCCGCATCTTTCTTCACCCCTCCTCGCCCCATAGAGATGCATTGGCGCCGACTTCGCCAACCGGGTCAAGCGCTTCGCCATCGGGCTGAGCCAATGCAGGGAGGCCGCGCGGCCAATTGCGATCGCGGATGCGGATTGGCTAAGAGTGACCGACGAGAGGGGCTTTCATGCACAGCAGCGACAATTCGAGTACATTCATCGGCGGCATCAGCCGTGACCGCATCGCGCATCTGCGCGAGACCGAGGGCGAAACCTTCCGCAAGGCGCGACCGAAATCGCAAGCGAAGGTCGGCAACGGCTTGCCCGGCTTCTTCGGCGGCGTGCCGATGCACTGGATGAACGACTGGCCGACGCCGTTTCCGATCCTGGTCGACAGCGCCAAGGGCGCCACGATCACCGATGTCGACGGCAACAGGCTCGACGACTTCTGCCTCGGCGACACCGGCTCGATGTTCGGCCATTCGCCGCCACCAGTGGCGCGGGCCATCCGCCGCCAGGCCGGGCGCGGCCTGACCTATATGCTGCCCAGCGAGGACGCGCTGGTCATCGGCACACTTCTGCACCAGCGCTTTGGCCTGCCGTTCTGGCAGATCGCGACGACGGCGACCGATGCCAACCGCTTCGCGCTGCGCGTCGCGCGCGCTGTCACCGGCCGGGAAAAGATCCTGGTCTTCAATGGCTGCTATCACGGCTCGGTCGACGAGACGATGGTGCGGCTCATCGATGGCATCCCGGTCAACCGGCCGGGCCTTGCCGGCGAATTTCGCGATCTCACCCGCACGGCAAAGGTCATCGAGTTCAACGACATCGCCGCCCTCGAAGCTGCGTTGAAGGACAAGGATGTCGCCTGCGTCATCGCCGAACCGGTGCTGACCAACTCGTGCATGGTGCTGGCCGACGCCGGTTATCACGAAGCGCTGCGCAAGCTGACGCGCGCGGCGGGAACGCTGCTATTGATCGACGAGACGCACACGATCTCGACCGGCCCGGGCGGCTATACAAGGAAATACGGGCTGGAGCCGGACCTGTTCGTGCTCGGCAAGCCGATCGCCGGCGGCATCCCGGCCAGCGTCTGGGGCATGAGCGAAGACCTCGCCTCGCGCTATGCCGCCTATAACAGAACCAAGGAGCCCGGCTATTCCGGCATGGGCACGACGCTGTCTGCCAACCCGCTGCAATTCGCGGCGATGCGCGCCACGCTTGAAGAGGTTATGACGCAGGAAAACTACGACCGGATGGACCATCTGGCGCGGCGGCTCGATGCCGGGCTTACCGCCGTCATCGACCGCTACTCGTTGCCCTGGCATGTTTCCCGGGTCGGCGCCCGTGTCGAATTCATCTGCGCGCCGGGCCCGCTGCGCAATGGCGCCGAAGCCGAGACGGCGCATGCGCCGGAACTGGAAGCGGCCATCCATGTCGCGCTGGTCAATCGTGGCGTCTTGATCGCGCCCTTCCACAACATGATGCTGATCTCGCCGGCAACCACCGGAACCCAAGTGAACCGGCTGATCACCGCCTTCGGCGCGGTTGCGGCGAAGCTTGCGGCATGAGACAAGCCCCCAAAGCAGGATCCGAGTACAATCATGACCTCACCATCGGGCTCGACGCCCACCGAGGCGAAAGCCTTTCTCGACGCCCATCCCGAGATCGAAGCCTTCGATATCGTGCTGACCGACGCCAATGGCGTCGGCCGCGGCAAGATCGTGCGGCGTCACGAGTTGATGAGCATTTTCGAGGGCGGCCGGCACATGCCGATCTCGATCCTCGGCCTCGACATCACCGGCGAGGACGTGCACGAGACCGGCCTGATCTGGACCACCGGCGACGGTGACCTCCGGGCATGGCCGATCCCCGGCACGCTGGTGCCGCTCTACGGGACAAATCCGCCGCGCGGCCAGGTCTTGATGGCGATGTATCAGCTCGAAGGCCAGCCTATGGCCTCCGACCCACGGCTGGCGTTGGCACGCCAGGTCGACATCCTGGCGGCCAAGGGCCTCTATCCGGCGGGCGCCTTCGAGCTCGAATTCTTCCTGCTCGCCAATGAGCGCGATGCCGACGGCAAGGTACAGCCGGCGCGCGCCGTGCTGGACGGGCGCGTTTCAGGCAAGACCGAGGTTTATTCGGTCGACCATCTGCATGGCATGGAGCCGCTGTTTTCCGACATCTATGCCGCCGCCAAGGCGCAAGGCATCCCGGCGGAGACCGTCATTTCCGAATATGCGCCCGGCCAGTACGAGCTGACGCTGAACTACCGCAAGGATGTGATGCGGGCCGCCGACGACCTCGTCATGCTGAAGCGGCTGGTGCGCGCGCAGGCACGCCGCCATGGCGTCACTGCTTGCTTCATGGCCAAGCCGATCGAGAAATATGCCGGCTCCGGCATGCATTTCCATGTCTCGCTGCAGGACAAGGCTGGCAAGAATGTCTTTGCCGAGGCCGGCGGCGAAAGCTGGTCTCTGCCGTTGCTGCAGGGGCTCGGCGGCCTGATCCAGACGATGGCGGAATCGATGCTGGTGTTCGCGCCGCACGCCAATTCCTGGCGGCGCTTCGTCTCGCAATCCTACGCGCCGGTGGCTCCGACCTGGGGCGTCAACAATCGTTCCGTGGCGCTGCGCGTGCCGGCGGGCGATGCGAAAAACCGGCGCATCGAACACCGGCCGTCAGGTGTCGACGCCAACCCCTACCTGATTGCCGCGACCGTGCTGGCCGGCATCATCAAGGGTCTCGACGAAGGGCTCGACCCCGGCCCGGAAACCACCGGCAATGGCTATGAATCGGCGGTCACGCGCACGACCATGCCGGTCGACTGGCGTGCCGCGATCGAGGCGGCAAGGGCATCGACCTTCCTGAAAGGGGCGCTCGGCGAAGACCTGCACCGGACTTTTGTTGCGATCAAGCAGTCCGAATATCTGCGGGTCGCGCGCACCGTCAGCGAACTGGACTATCACCTCTATCTGCACGAGGTCTGATCACCGGACGAGAAAGCGGCGCGAACTTTTCTGCCCGCCCTATCAAAAGTAATAGCGTGTTCACGATAGAGAACGTATCATGAACGAATGTCCGTACTTCCAGTCCGCGAAAAGCTGGCGATTCTCTCCGACGCCGCCAAATACGACGCCTCCTGCGCCTCGTCGGGCTCGGCCAAGCGCGATTCACTGAAATCCGGCGGCATTGGCTCCACCGAAGGCATGGGAATCTGCCATTCCTATGCGCCGGATGGACGCTGCATCTCGCTCTTGAAAATCCTGCTGACCAATTTCTGCATCTACGACTGCAGTTATTGCATCAACCGTTCGTCCTCGAATGTGCGCCGCGCCCGCTTCACCGTCGACGAAGTGGTGAAGCTGACGATGGATTTCTACCGGCGCAATTACATCGAAGGCCTGTTCCTGTCCTCGGGCGTCATCCGCTCACCGGACGAAACCATGGGCGAAATGGTGGAAGTGGCGCGGCGGCTTCGGCTGGATGAAAAGTTCGGCGGCTACATTCACCTGAAAACCATTCCGGAGAGCTCGGCGGAACTGGTCGAGAAGGCCGGGCTCTATGCCGACCGGCTGTCGATCAATGTCGAGTTGCCGACCGATGAAGGCGTGAAGAGGCTGGCGCCGGAAAAGAAGCCGGAGACGATCCGGCTTTCGATGGCCAGCCTGCGGCGGAAGATCGAGGAAAAGGCCGAGCCGACGCTGAGGACGAAGAAGCGCGAGCGCTTCGCGCCGGGCGGGCAATCGACGCAGATGATCATCGGCGCCGACAAGACCTCCGACGATGGCATCCTGCACACCAGCGCACGGCTCTATGGCAGCTACCATCTACGGCGCGTCTACTACTCCGCCTTCAGTCCGATCCCTGACTCGTCGTCATCACTGCCGCTGCAGAAGCCGCCGCTGATGCGCGAACACCGGCTTTACCAGGCCGACTGGCTGATGCGGTTCTACGGATTTTCGCAACCGGAGATCCTGGCCGGCAGCAGCGACGGCATGCTCGATCTCGCCATCGACCCGAAGCTGGCCTGGGCGCTGCGCAACCGGGGACAGTTTCCGGTCGACATCAATCGCGCCGACCGTGAAACCTTGCTGCGCGTGCCTGGTCTCGGCACCAAGGTGATCGCGAAAATCCTGGAGACCCGGCGGCACCGGCGGCTGCGGCTCGAGGATGTCGGCCGGCTGTGCCACTCGATCACCAAGTTGCGGCCGTTCATCATCGCCGAAGGCTGGTCGCCGGGTGGACTGACGGACAAGGCAGGGCTGCGCGACAAGATCGTGCGCTCCTGCGAACAGCTGTCGCTGTTTTGATCATGCAGCCGGCTCAACTCAACCTCACCAGGCACAGTGTCCAGCTGGAAAGCGAGACAGATTTCGCCGGCTGGCGCGATGCGGCGCGACGGCTGGCGCTCAACGAGATCAGACCGGAGGATATCGGCTGGCAGGTGGAGCCCGGCTCCGATGGCACCGATTTGCCGAGCGTGCCCGCGGGCGCCCAACTCGTCGTGCCGCGTGATTTCATCGCGCATGCGGAGACCGCGTTCTGCCACTCCGACCCCGGCCGGTTCGCTTTCCTCTACCGATTGCTTTGGCGGCTGCGCACTGAGCCAAATCTGCTGGCAATCGCTTCTGATGTCGACACGAGACGGCTCGAAACCATGGAAAAAGCCGTGCGGCGCGACTGCCACAAGATGCATGCTTTCGTTCGCTTCCGGAAGATCGGCGATGGTGCCGGCGAACGTTATGTCGCCTGGTTCGAGCCAGACCATTTCATTGTCGAGCGCAATGCCGATTTCTTCGTCAGACGCTTTACCGGGATGCGCTGGACGATCCTGACGCCGCATGCCTCCGCCGACTGGGATGGGGAGAGGCTGGCGATCGGGCCGGGTGCCGCCAAGGGCGATGCGCCGGCGCAGGACGACACCGAGACGCTGTGGCGCACCTATTTCGAAAACATCTTCAATCCGGCGCGGCTGAAGGTGAAGGCGATGCAGAAGGAAATGCCGAAGAAATATTGGCGGAACCTTCCCGAGGCCTCGCTCATTCCAGAGTTGATCGCAGGAGCGGACAAGGCCGCTATCGACATGATCGCCAAAATGCCGACGACGCCAGCGCCGCACCACGCCAAGGTGCAGGCCAGGCATTGGCC
>JBDSLV010000520.1:0-3524 GCA_039916205.1 Mesorhizobium sp.
CCATCATGCCGCTCCTTCATCAGGTCGAAGCTGCAGGTCGTAAAGCGCGTGATAGCGGCCACCAAGCGCCAGCAATTGTTCATGGGTGCCGCGCTCGACGATCTGCCCGTTCTCGACGAACAGGATCTGGTCGGCATGCATCAACGAACTCAGCCGGTGTGAAATGATCAGGGTGACGCGGTCGGCAGCGAAGCGTTTCATCGCGGTGCGGATGCGCTGCTCGGTTCCGGCGTCGATGGCGGCGGTCGAATCGTCGAAGATCAGAATGGAAGGCCTCAGCATCAGGCTGCGGGCGATCGACAGGCGCTGCCGCTGGCCGCCGGAGAGCGACGCGCCGCGCTCGCCGACCACCGTCGTGTAACCCGAGGGGAGGCCGATGATGTAGTTGTGCAGCTGGGCGAATTCGGCGGCGCGCTCGATACGGGTTTCGCGCGCCCAGGGATTGCCATAGGCGATGTTGTTCTCGATCGAGGTGGTGAACAGGAACGAGTCCTGCTGCACGACACCGACCGCCTTGCGCAGCGATTGCAGCGTGACATCGCGGATGTCCTGTCCGTCGATGGTGATGGCGCCGCTGCCGACATCGTAGAAACGCGGCACCAGATGCGCGATGGTCGACTTGCCGCTGCCGGGAGGACCGACAATGCCAAGGGTCTCGCCGGGCCGAGCCTCAAAGGAAATGCCGGACAGCGTCTGGCGCTCGCCGGCCCCTTCATAGCGGAAGCCGACATTGTCGAAGCGCAGTACCCCGTCTGTAACGATCAGGTCCCTGGCGCCGGGCGCATCCTTGATGTCCAGTTCCTGGTCGAGCAGGTCGAACAGCCGCGTGCCGCAGGTCGATGCGCGCGCGAACGAATTGACCATCAGGCCGAGCTGACGCACCGGCATCTGCAGGATGGTCATGAAGGTGAGGAACTGCGTCAGCGTGCCGACGCTGATCTCGCCGTCAATCACCTTCTGGCCGCCGAACCAGAGCACCAGGCCCATGGCGGCGAGGAAGGAGAAATTCATCGCGCTGGTGTTGGCCACGCGGATGTCGACGCGCTCGTTGGCGAGTTCAAGCGCGCTGCGCTTGGCGCGGTCGAACTTTTCCAGCTCATGGTTCTGGGCGGCGAAGGCGCGTACGACACGGATGCCGCCGAGGTTCTCGTCCATGACCCGGCTCAGCACCGACAGCCGCTCCTGCAGCGTCAGCCAGGTGCTGCGCAAGGCGAGCTGGGTGACCGAGGACCGCCAGGCGACGAAAGGCACGAAGCTCAGGCTGAGCAATCCGAGGACGGGATCGGTGCTGATCAGCAGATAGGCGCCGACGCCGATCAGCACACTGAGCAGGACGACGCGCACAAGGCCGGTGGAAAAGAACATGCGCACGCCGTCGAGGTCGAGCAGGCCGAGCGTGATGAGATCGCCGGTATGGACACGGTCGTGAAAGGAAAAACTCAGGCGCTGGATTTTTTCGTAGAAGGCCAGACGCAGCTCATAGCCGGTCTGATGGCCGACGGCCTCGCCGTAATAGTTCTGCGACATGGTGAAAAGGCCGCGCAGGATGCTGATGACCAGCAAGGTGAGTGCCGTGTTCCACAGCGCGTGCTGCGCCGCGGCACTGGCCCCAGCGGCGATGACGCCCTGCGCCTGATCGATGGCGCGCCCCAGGAGGCGCGGGATGAAAAGCTGCAGCGTCGCGGCGATGAAGGTCGAGACGATGGTAATCGCCACCTGCCAGGGATGGCGCAAGGTCATGCGGGTGATGCGCAAGAGAGTGCTAAGGCCTTTGCCCCAGGACGCCTCGGCGACATGGGAAAAGGACTTGCCGCGCTTTTGGGCGCTGCTGGGTGCATCCATATTCAAGGACAATATCCAGACTATTCCAGGAACCAGCCTGGGAAGGCAGACTCAGTTTGAGCATCGGGTGTGGCGCCATTTAGGCGCGTGCGCGCTGATGGTTCAAGAGCCAATGAGAGCTTCGCACTGTACCTGGGGTTGTGGTGACCGATCGAGGCATGGAATAACGCGCCCGGTCGGTCGCTCGACGATGAGCGGTTCCCAAATTCGAGGATCTACGACAGGCGGCCAGTCATGCAGCGGATTGTCATTCTTGGAAATGCCGGCAGCGGCAAGTCGACCCTCGCGCGGGAACTCGGTGCGCGGCTGCATTTGGCGGTGGTTCATCTCGACAGGCTTTTCTGGGGACCGGACTGGAGCAAACCGGAGACCGGGGTTTTTCGGGCTCGGGTCAGCGAAGCCATTTCTGGCGAGCGTTGGGTCTGCGAGGGAAACTACTACCGGCAGAGTTTTGATTTGAGGCTGCCGCGCGCCGATCTGGTGATCTGGCTGGACACGCCACGCGCCACTTGTCTGAAGCGTGTTGTGCTGCGCAGCGCCTCGAACCGCCCTCGGCCTGATTTGCCAGCCGGATGTGTCGAGCGGCTGGACGCGGATTTTCTGTCTTTCCTGCGCTACATCTGGACTTTCGACCGGGACAGCCGGCCGCAGATCGAAGCGGAGCGGCTGGCGAAGGGACCGTCGGTGCCGGTCGTGCATCTGCGCGGCGCCGACCAGATTTCCGGATTCGTGAACTCGCTTGTTCTTGCCTAATCGCCACCGTTCCGACTTTCCTGAAGGGTCGGCCGGGCCGGTTGCGGGGCGGCTATTGCCGCGGGTCGCGCCAGCCCTGGTCGGGGCCAAGCTGGCAATCGGCGATGCCGCGCTCCCAACGATCCGACCATCTTGCGCCGACATCGAACGGGCGCCGGGTCAGACGGCTTGCACCTCGCCATAGCCACGCATCCATGAAGGTGATCCACTGCTGCGGGCCCTTGCGAACTGGCAGCGGCCCAATGCCGGTTTTCGTCGCAGCGCGTTCCTCGCCCAGGTTCGTCGGCGAATGGGCCATCACGGACCCGCCGTTTGACCTGGTTCGTTGAAGGACACCGCCAGCGGCAAGGGGCGCGGCACCTTGCGCACACGCAGCAGTGCCAGTCCCATCTCGGCCAGAGCGAAGATCAGCACGGCACCGAGGAAACCGGCAATGCCGACGTTGACGATCAACCAGCCGCCGAGCATGGGAAAGCCGAAGATTCCCAGAAAATAGGCGATCGCAAACCAGGTCAGTGCGGCGCTGCGCTGCTCAGGAGGGCCATCGTTGACGGCCTGTGTCTGGATGACCGAATAGACCAGGCCGTAGCCGAGGCCGAGCAGGACGGCGCTGGCGACCTGGACCAGCACGCCATAGCGAAGCGCGAAGGCAACTACCACGCCAAGGATCATCACGGACAGGAGTACAAGCGCGGCACGGTCGCCATTGGCCCGGCTGACAATCGGGGCCAGCACGAAGCGCGATGCCACCACTGTGATGGCATAGGCGGCGAAGAAGGTGCTCGCCTGCAGGCCGGTGCCGCGCACCAGGGATGTCTGAAACGTCAGGACGCCGCTGAATACGCAGGCGCCGAGGCCGACCATAAGGATTGGATAGATGGCTCTCGTGCGGGCGATGCCAGGCAGTTTGCGCACCCAGCCATTGCTTG
>JBDSLV010000521.1:0-9244 GCA_039916205.1 Mesorhizobium sp.
TCATGGCCGACCGCATGGCGGTGCTGAAGGACGGCAAACTGCTGCAATGCGACACGCCGCACGCGGTCTACGAGCATCCCGCCGATCGCTTCGTCGCCGACTTCATCGGCGTCATGAATTTTGTCCCCGGCAAAGCCACCGCCGATGGCGTTCTGGCGAGCGATGGCACGCGCATCAGCGGCAAGGTTCCCGCAACGCTCGCACCAGGCGCGTCCGCCGTGGCATCGGTGCGGCCCGAGCGCATCCGGCTGTTCCCTGAGGCTCATACCGCCAACCGCACCACCGGCAAGGTCGAGGCTCTGGCCTACCACGGACTGGACCTGCAGCTGCATGTGCGCACGCCGCTGTCGTCAAAACCATTCCTGGTGCGCGTCACCGCCGATGCCGCCGACCGCCGGCCGGTCTCATCGGGCGACCAGATCGAACTCGGCTGGGATGCGGCCGACGTCAGAATTTTCGCGGATTGATTGGAAGGAGAAGCTTGATGGCGCAGAAGACGATCGCGTTTTTTCCAGAGGCTGCCTATGGCCCGGCGCTCAACTCCGTCGGCATCGCGCAAGCCGTCGAGGCGCGCGGCCACAAGGCGGTGTTCCTGTCCGACCCCGGCTTTGTCGACGTCTACAAAGGCTACGGTTTCGAGGCCCATCCGGTGAACCTCTCCGAGCCGATGCCGCCCGAGCAGATGGCAAAATTCTGGGAGGATTTCATCAACGGCCACATCCCGAACTTCCGCAAATCGCCCTATGATCAGGTCGACAATTACGTGAAGGATTGCTGGACCGCGATCGTCGACAGCGCCAAATGGGCACAAAAGGACCTGCCGCGTGTGCTGGCCGCGATCAGGCCTGACGTGATCTGCGTCGACAATGTCATCCTGTTCCCGGCCATAAAACAGTTCGGCAAGCCGTGGGTGCGCGTCATCTCCTGCTCGGAAAACGAGATCGAGGACGAGGGCATCCCGCCGCATTTGTCCGGCTGCGGCGAGAACGACCACGCCGGACACCAGCGCTATCGCGACCATTTCAATGCGGTGATCAAGCCGATCCACGATGATTTCAATACGTTCCTCACCGCCAACGACGAAGCGCCCTACCCGATCGGCCAGTTTTTCGAAGCGTCGCCGCACCTCAACCTGCTGCTCTATCCCGAGGCGGCGAAATTCAAGCGCTGCCACCCGCTCGATCCCAACAAATTCCAGTATCTCGAAGGCTGCGTGCGGCAGGAAAAGCCCTACACGGTGCCTACCTTCGCCAGGAACAATGATGGGCCGCTGCTCTACGTCTCCTTCGGCAGTCTGGGTGCCGGCGATGTCGACCTGTTGAAGCGCATCATCGCGACGCTGGGCAAGACGCGCTATCGCGCGCTGGTCAATGTCGGCGGCTACCAGGACCAGTACACGGACGTGCCCGGCAACGTCATCGTCGAGAGCTGGTTTCCGCAGCCTTCGGTCATCCCGCAGGTCGATGCGGTCATCCACCATGGCGGCAACAACTCGTTCACCGAGTGCCTCTATTTCGGCAAGCCGGCCATCATCATGCCTTATGTCTGGGACGGCCACGACAACGCAACCCGCGTCGAGGAAACCGGCCACGGGTTCGGCATGCCGCGCTACGACTGGACCGATGCCGAACTGATCGCGAAGATCGAAACCTGCCTGACTGATCCTGGGATGAAGGCGAAGCTGGGCAAGACGTCGGCTCAGATGCACGCGCAGAACGGGCCTGAGAAGGCGGCCGGGTTGCTGGAGGCGCTGCTGTGAGAGAGATGTTTGGAATGCCGAGCCCGGGCACCCCCCTCTGTCCTGCCGGACATCTCCCCCGCAAGGAGGGAGATTGGCAGCGTCCTCGCCAATTCTCCCTTTGCAACATTGGTGATTGGCGAAAGCCGTGGCGACATTCGATCTCCCCCCTTGCGGGGGAGATGGCCGGCAGGCCAGAGGGGGGTGCCGTGGCGCAACATGTCAGGGGCGCGCATCGCGCCAGCGGAGCCTCCCAATGACCGCCTCCGCACCGCACCTCTACCAGGCGTCCACCCGCACCGATCTCCTCGACTGGGGCGTCCAGGCGGATGCCCTGGAAGGCGCTTCGCATTCCACCGGCAGGCTGGTGCACAAGGGCCTAAACAACCAGCCGGAATCCGGCATCTGGGTCTGCACGCCGGGCCGCTGGCGGCTCTCGATCCCGCGTGACGAACTGTGCCATTTCGTTGCCGGCCGCGCGACCTACCGGTCCGATGTCGGCGAAGTGATAGACGTGTCGGCCGGGACCGTGGTCATGTTTCCCGCCGGCTGGACGGGCGAATGCACGGTGCATGAGACCATGCGCAACGTCTACATGCTGGCCTGAAAAGCATGATCCCGAAAAATGAGACCCGGTTTTCTCGGACAAACGGTTTTCGTTTGTCCAGAGATCACGCTCAAGCAGAATCGACAACGGAGCCAAACAAACATGCCGACACCGCACTGGCCGCAGGCCTCGACGGTTGAACTGGAGGATTGGGGTGCGGGCACCAACACGATATCAGGTTCGCCGCGCGCATCAGGCAAAATCCTGTTCCAGAAGCCGGACGGGTCGAGCGAATGCGGCCTATGGTCGTGCACCCCAGGCACGCGCAAGGTCACCTTCCCCGCCGACGAGTTTTGCCACTTCCTCTCGGGTCGCGGCAGCTACATCGGGGACGACGGCGAGGAAATCCCGATCGAGGCCGGCACGCTGGTGTTCTTTCCTGCCGGCTGGACCGGCACATCCATCATCACCGAAACACTGACCAAGGCCTTCATGTGCCGGTAGGCACGCCAATCCATTTCAAGGGAATATCAATATGACCACGCCCATCATGCAATCCCCGCTCGCGATCACCGACCTTGTCGACTGGGGCGTCATTCCGACGATGATCGAGGGGCAATCCCACACCTCGGGCAAGCTGCTCTACAAGGGACCGGAAGGCCGCTCCGAATGCGGCCTGTGGATTTGCACGCCCGGCAAGTGGCACTGCCACGTCACCCGCGACGAGTTCTGCCATTTCCTCGAGGGGCGCTGCACCTATGTCCATGAATCCGGCGAGGTGATCGAGATCGAGCCGGATACGGCCGCCTTCTTTCCCCAGGACTGGAAAGGCGTCTGCACCGTCCATGAGACGATCAAGAAGGTCTACATGATCCGCTGAGCCTTCCGCGTCAAATCTCAAGGAGGACAGAATGGATTTTTTGCCAACGCAGCCGGCATTCTTCGTCAACCCGGAATACCGG
Organism: Mesorhizobium sp.; assembly: GCA_039916205.1. Classification (GTDB taxonomy): domain Bacteria; phylum Pseudomonadota; class Alphaproteobacteria; order Rhizobiales; family Rhizobiaceae; genus Mesorhizobium. Next base: position 3,248 of record JBDSLV010000521.1, read on the forward strand.
CCAATGGCCGGTGCGAACAGGTCCGTGATCGATCCGGCAACGCTGGAAACGGTCGGCGCGATCGCATCGGCCAGCGATGGCGAGATCGACGCCGTCCTGACGGCGGCGACGAAGGCGCAAGCAGCGTGGAAAAGGCTCGACGCCAAGAGCCGGGCAAAACACTTGCATGCCGTCGCCAACGCCATCGAGGCGGCCGATTTCACCCGCTGTGCCGAGCTGATGGTGCGCGAGATGGGCAAGCCCTATCCCGAAGCGATCGGCGAGATCGCCAATTGTGCGCCGATCTTTCGCTACTATGCCGAGATGGCGCGCGACGATGCCGGCAAGATCGCCGGCACGACGCAGGCCGGTTCGTTCCAGTACGCCCGTTACGAGCCCTACGGCGTCTCCGTCCACATCATGCCTTACAACTTTCCGATCCTGCTGATGTGCTGGACGGTCGCCGCATCGCTTGCCGCCGGCAATGCCTGCGTCATCAAGCCGGCCGAGGCAACGACGCTGTCGACACTCGACTACATGACCGTGTTCCGCTCGCTGCCCGAAGGTCTCGTATCATGCCTGCCCGGAGGTGCTGCGACCGCGCAGGCGCTGATAGCGTCCGACCGCACCCACGCAGTCGCCTTCACCGGCTCGGTCGCCGCCGGCAAGGCGGTGGCGGTCGCCTGCGCCGAACGCATGAAGCCCTGCGTCATCGAGGCCGGCGGCAGCGATCCCTTGATCATCAGCGAACACGCGCCGCTCGAGATCGCGGCGGCAGGCAGCGTCACCGCCGCCTTCCACCTCACCGGTCAGGTCTGCACCTCGGCCGAGCGCTTTTTCGTCGTCGATGCGGTGCATGATCGATTCGTCGAGCTGTTCGCCGAGAGAACCCGAGCCCTGCGCATCGGCAACGGCATGGACAAGACCGAGATCGGCCCGCTGGTCAGCGAGGCGGCGCGCGCGAAAGTCATGCGTCTCGTCGACGACGCGATCCGCGCCGGCGCCAAGGCGATCACCGGCGGACGCATTCCGCCGGCGCACAACACCGGCTGGTTCTATGAGCCGACGATCCTGACCGGCGTCACCCCTGATATGGCGATCGTGCGCGAGGAATGCTTTGGACCTGTCGCCGCCATCTGCCGCGTCAAGGATTTCGACGAGGCGATCCGGCTTGCCAATGACAGCCCGTTCGGGCTCGGCGCCTCGGTCTTCACCACAGATCTCGCCGAAGCGCATGAGGCGGCGGAGCGGCTGGAAGCCGGCATGGTCTGGGTCAACAATCCGCTGATCGACAATGACGCTTTGCCTTTCGGCGGCTGGAAAGCCTCGGGTCTAGGCCGCGAGCTTGGACGCCAGGGGCTCGACGCCTTCCGCCGCTCGAAAATGGTGATCATCGACCACAAGCCGGCGATCCAGGAATGGTGGTATCCCTATCCCGACAGCTGGTTCCGCGAGACCGGCGGCCGCAAGCACGTGTGACGCAATTCCAGGAAAAGGTAGCGTCGAAACAAGGGAGACGAGCAGCGCGGCGGCGCCGCGCTGCCACCCGACTGAGGCTTACGCCTCGATCGCTTCGACCAGAGCCCGCGAGACAGAGGCAATCACCGCGTTGCGCTTGGCCAGTGCCTGCTTCGTGCCCGTGAGATAGACCGCCATCACAACAGGATTGCCGGAGCCCGGCCAGATGACGGCGACGTCATTGGTGCTGCCGCGCTCGCCGGTACCTGTCTTGTCACCGCATTTCCAGCCCTTTGGCAGCCCGGCCCGGATGCGCTCGTCGCCGGTCTTGTTCGCCAGCAGCCATTCGACAAGCTGCGCCCGGCCTTTGTCGGACAGGCTGTCGCCGATGGTCAGCCGCTCGAGCGTATCGATCATGGCCAGCGGAGAAGTCGTGTCGCGCTCATCGCCTGGCAGCGACTCGTTGAGCTCCGGTTCGATGCGGTCGAGCCTAGTGACCTTGTCGCCGATCGAGCGCAGATAGGCGGTCAGCTCTGGCGGCCCGCCAAATGACTCCAGCAAAAGATTCGCGGCGCCGTTGTCGCTGACGGTCACCGCGGCCTCACAAAGCTGCGCCACCGTCATCTCGCCGCCTGCATGTTTCTTGGTCGTCGGCGAGCTCGCGACGACGGCATTGTGCGGAACCTTGGTGCTGCGGTCGATCTGTTCGATGCCGCCATCGACACGATGCAGGACAAGTGCCGCCATCAGTGCCTTGAAGGTGCTGCACATCGGAAACAGCTCGTTTTCGCGGTACCCGAACTGGGTGGTGGTGCCGGAGATCCGGCATGCCACGCCGAGCCGGCCACCGCTTTTTGCTTCGATCTGCCTTATTTTTGGCAAGACCTCATCAAATTTTGTCGGGCTCGCCGCTGCCCTGGCGATTGCGCCAAGCGTGATGGGAGCGGTCAAAACCACAGCGAGGCCACCAATGAAACTGCGTCTGTTCGTCATATCCACACCTTCTCTAGCCCCGCGCAGCAGAACTGGACCGGTTTCGACGCCGCAGCAAACGAGTAAACATCACCCCAGCCATTAGAAGATCTAGGGTCAGTCTCCATGAAGCGATCGCATCTTCCCTTGAACGGCCTGCGCGCCTTCGAGGCTTCCGCACGCCATCTCAGCTTCACCGGCGCCGGCCTTGAGCTGCGCGTCACGCAGGCCGCCGTCAGCCATCAGGTGAAAGGCCTGGAAGCGGTTCTTGGCGTCAAGCTCTTCCGCCGGCTGCCGCGCGGCCTCGGCTTGAGCGAGGAAGGCGAGGCTCTGCTGCCTGTGCTGAGCGATGCCTTCAACAGGATCAGCCTGACACTCGACCGCTTCGAAGGCGGACGCTTCAGCGACATCGTCACCATTGGTGTCGTCGGTACTTTCGCCTCGGGATGGCTGATCCCCCGGCTGCCGTCGTTTCACCAGGCCTATCCGGATATCGAGTTGCGCATCTCGACCAACAACAACCGCGTCAATCTCGCCGCCGACGGGCGCGACTTCGCCATCCGTTTCGGCGATGGCTCCTGGCAGGGAACTGAAAACACGGCGCTTCTGCCCGGCGCGTTGTCGCCGGCCTGCGCGCCCGACATTGCCGCACGGCTGCGCCAACCCTCGGACCTCGCACGCGAGACGCTGCTGTGCTCCTACCGCGAAGACGAATGGCTGCGCTGGTTCGATGCCGCCGGCTGCGATTGCCCACCGATCAAGGGTGTCGCCTTCGACTCGTCCGTCACCATGGCCAATGCCGCTGTCCAGGGCGCGGGCGTGGCGCTGTTGCCGGTATCGATGTTCAGCCGCGAGCTCGGCTCCGGCCAGCTCGTCCAACCCTTCGACTGTTCCGTCGAGGTCGGCAAATACTGGCTGTCCGCACAACGCAGGCGCCAGAGCTCGCAGGCGATGACGGCCTTCGCCGGATGGTTGATGGCCGAAGCAGCTTGAGGCTCCAACTGCTGTGCCGCAGGCATAGGCAGGGAAAGACGGCGGCCTCAGCCGATGCTTTCGCCGCCGTCGATCACCAGCGCCTGGCCGGTCATGAAGGATGACCGATCGGAGACGAGGAACAGGATGGCTTCGGCGATCTCCTGCGCGCTCGCCCAGCGCTGCATCGGGATTTTGCCGCGGACATAATTTTCGATCGCCTCACGCCCGCCCATCTGGGCGATGAACGGCTCGTTGAACGGGGTGTCCACCCAGCCCGGGCAAAGCGCGTTGATCCGAACGTTGTGCTTGGCATAGTCGAGCGACATCTGCCGGGTCATCGCCACCACCGCATGCTTTGACGTGGCGTAGGCGATCATCTCGCGGTCGTAGAACACGCCTGAATTCGAGGCGGTGTTGAGGATGACGCCACCGCCCTGCGCGATCATTGACGGCATCACGATCCTCGCCGCGAGGAACTGCGCGCGCACATTGATCCGCCACGAGGCATCCATGCCGTCGACCGCGACCTCGGTCAGCGTGCCGCCGACCTGAACCCCGGCGTGATTGTGCAGGATGTCGATGCGCCCATGCCTGCCCAACACATCCGCGATGAGCTGCTCGACCGCGGCGTCCTCACTGACATCCGTGGCGATCGCTTCGGCGCGGCCACCCGTTGCGACAATGTCGGCCGCCGCTGCGGCGCCGGCAGCCTGATCCCGGTCGGCGATCACCACCACGGCACCTTCCCCGGCCATGATCATGGCGCCGGCGCGCCCGATGCCGGACCCGGCGCCAGTCACCACGGCGATGCGGTCTTTGAGAATCATGATGCGACTTTCAGTTGGCTTGCTTGCGCTGGCGCAACTGCCATTGGGCAAGCACCACCAGCACGACCGAGGCGACCAGCACGATCGTTGCGATAGCGTTGATCTCCGGCGTCACCCCGCGCCGGATCGAGGCAAAGACATAGATCGGCAGCGTCGTCTGGGCGCCGGCGACGAAGAAGGCAACGATGAAATCGTCAAAGGAAAAAGTGAAGGCGAGCAGGAATCCCGCGATGACGGCCGGCATGATCTGCGGCAGGACGATGCAGCGGAACGTCGTCAGCGGCGTCGCGTAGAGGTCGCCCGACGCCTCGACCAGATTGCGGTCGAGGCTGGCGAGCCGCGTCCCCACGATCATCGCCACGAGCGCCATCGAGAACAGGCCATGCGCGGCGATAATCGAGCCGTAGCCGAGCGATAGTTTTGGCGGCTGGTCGGTCGGCCAGATCGAGGCGAGGAACGGGTTGACTACCGCGAACAGCTGCACCAGCGCCACCAGCGTCGAGATGCCGATGACAACACCCGGAACCACGATCGCCGCACCAAGCAGCGCGTCGAAGACAGCGCGGGTCCGGACGTTGACGCGCGCCAGGCCAAGTGCTGCAGCCGTGCCGCACAGCGCCGCCAGCAAGGCGCTGGTGGTGGCTATGAACAGGCTGTTTTTCAGTGCCTCGACCAGGAACGGGTTGGACAGCGCCTTGCCGTACCATTGCACCGAGAAGCCGGTGAACTCGCTGGCGTGGTGGCCGGCATTGAACGAGAACAGCACCACCAGCACGATCGGCAGGTACAGGAAGGCAAAGACCGCGATGACGAAGGCGCGCATCAGATCAGATCCACCCGGCGAGCGCCCGAAACACGCGTTGAAATACGATTGGCGGCGATCAGCACCACCACCGAAACAAGAACCAGGGTGATCGCGATGGCCGATCCGAACGGCCAGTTGCGCGACTGCAGGAACAGGTCGACCAGCGCATTGCCGATGAAGAACACCTTGCCGCCGCCAAGCAGCGTCGGGATCAGGTATTCGCCAAGCAGCAGGATCATGACCAGCGAAAAGCCGGTCATCACGCCAGGCAGGGACAGCTTCAACGTCACGCCGAGAAAGGTAGACAGAGGTGTCGCGCCGAGATCGGCGGAGGCTTCCAGCAGCCTGCGGTCGAGCCGCTCGAGGCTAACATAGATCGGCAGGATCATCAGCGGCAGATAGCCGTAGACGATGCCGAGCAGCACGGCGCCCGGCGTGTTGATCAGCCTGACATCCTCGATCCCGACATAGGCCAGCAGCGCGGGGATGCCGCGCCCGCCAAGAATGTACATCCAGGCGTAGGTGCGCATCAGCAGGCTGGTCCAGAACGGGATGACCACGAGCGCCAGCAGGATCAATCGCCACCGCGCCGGCGCGCGCAAGGCGAGATAGTAGGCAACCGGATAGGCGACCAGAAGACAGGCAAGCGCGCCGACTGGCGCCAGCAGCATCGTGTTCCAGAAGGCCGTCGCCCGCGCCGGAAGGTTGGCATATTGCGCCAGCGTGAAGGCGGCTTGATAGCCGCCCTCCGGTGCCCGCTCGCCAACGCTGAACACGGCGATGGCGATGAACGGCAGCACCAGGAACACCACCAGCCACACGGTCGCCGGACCGAGCAGCAGGGCAGTGACCAGATTTTTGCGAAGGGTGTTGCCGTGCATTGAAAGTGCCCCGGTGCCGGCGGGAACGACCCGCCGGCAGGTTGATTTTGCGTCCGCTTGAGGTCGGCTTTACTCAGGCCGACTTGAAGCGGGCCATCAG
>JBDSLV010000522.1:0-4035 GCA_039916205.1 Mesorhizobium sp.
GAACCGATCACTGTTCCCGGACGCGGAAACGAGACCTTAACGAATCTTTAGCTTGCCCCAGTTTCGGGCTAGGCAGGAATTGAGGCGAGATCATGATCCCGCCACGGCGGCGCCCACTTTGCCGAAGCTCCAACCCTCTATAATCGATGTGAAATCGATCGCAAAACGGTTCTTTCCATAGACCTCGCATCGTCCTAGACGCGGACCTTTACATAGGACCCGGGCGCATCGCCGAGCGTCTTGAGATGTTTGCCGGGTTTTCTGGCGGTGACCCGAGCGTCACTCTTGTCGAGGATCCATCTGTGCCAGTGCGGCCACCAAGACCCGGCATTTTCAGTGGCTTTTTCGACCCATTCGTCAAAGTCGCCCACCGGCTTGCCGCCGGTCCAATGCTGGTATTTGTTGAGATGCGGCGGGTTGATGACACCGGCGATGTGGCCTGAGCCTGCCATCACATACTCGACCTTGCCGCCAAAGTAGCGGCAGCCGAGGAAGACGGACCGCGCCGGCGCGATATGATCTTCCTTGGCGGCGAGATTGTAGACCGGGATGGTGATGTCCGACAGCGAGATCGTTCGCCCGGCCAGTTCCATGCGGCCTTGCGACAGATTGTTCTCGAGATAGCAGTTGCGCAGGTAGAAGGAATGGTTGGCGGCGCCCATGCGGGTCGAATCGGCGTTCCAGTACAAAAGATCGAAGGGCAGGGGATCCTTGCCGCGCATGTAATTGTTGACGACATAGGGCCAGATCAGGTCGCCCGACCGCAGCATGTTGAAGGCGGTCGCCATCTTGGTGCCGTCGAGATAGCCCTTTTCGTTCATCGACTTCTCGACCGCCGCGATCTGTTCCTCGTCGACGAAGACCTTGAGGTCGCCGGCATAGGTGAAATCGACCTGCGTGGTGAAGAAGGTCGCCGACTTGATGCGGTCGTCGCCCTCCCGAGCCATCAGCGCCAGCGCCGCCGCCAGCAAGGTGCCGCCGACGCAATAGCCGATCGCATTGACATCCTTCTCGCCGGTGGCCTTCTCGATCGTGTCGAGGCCGTATTGCAGCCCTTCCCTGATATAGGCTTCCCAGCCCTTGGCGCCGTGGCGCTCGTCCGGATTGACCCACGAGATGACGAACACCGTGTGACCCTGCTCGATCGCCCAGCGGATGAAGGATTTCTGCGGGTTGAGATCGAGAATGTAGAACTTGTTGATCCATGGCGGGCAGATCAGCAGCGGCCGCTTCAGCACCGTCTCGGTCGAGGCATCATACTGGATGATCTCGGCGACATCGCTGCGGCCAACCACCTTGCCCGGCGTTGTGGCGATGTTCTTGCCAATCTCGAACGGCGAATAGTCGGCCTGCCGCAGTTTCAGGTCGCCCTTGCCGGCAGCGATATCCTCGGCCAGCATTTTCATGCCGCGCACCAGGTTTTCGCCGTTGGAGGCGACGGTCTCGCGAAACAGTTCCGGATTGGTGAGAATGAAATTCGACGGCGAGATGGCGTTGGACACCTGCTTGACGTAGAAGCCGGCCTTGTGGCGGGTGTGCTCGTCCAGACCTTCGGCGTGCTCGACCAGATCGGACGCCCAGCGCGAGGTGACGAGATAGGCCTGCTTCAGAAAATCGAAGAAAGCGTTGCGGCCCCATTCGGGGTCGAGGAAGCGCTTGTCGCCGCGTTCGGGCTTGACCGCGTCTTCGGTGGTCTCAGTGGCATTACCGGTGCGCTGGATGGCGTTGGCCCAGACTGTCATGTAGCCGGAGAACAGCCGCGTCTGCGCCTCCAGCGCGCGCTGCGGGTCGGAAAGCCAGTATTCGCTGAGCTTCGAGAAGGTCTTCACCATGTCGACAACCGGCTCGGCGACGCTGTCGCGCACCTCGCCTTTTTCGCGCGGCTCGGCCCATGCGGAGGCCGCCTTGCCGGCCTGCTCGATCATTCGCGCCATGTTCAGCGCGAAGCGTTCCGGGTCCTTCACCAGATATTGCTCGACGGTCGAAGGCTCGTCATCTTCCGTTTTGCCCGAATCGGGTGTTTTGGACATGGTTCGCGGGGTTCCTCCCGAAGCGTTTTCTTGACATATTATCATGGGACATCCGACCGGGTCCAATCCCGCTCTACCTCGGCTGCCAAGGAAACAATATGACGATTAATATTGGCGAGACTGTTTTTTTCGGCGCTGGACGTTTTTGCCGCATCGGCGCGGCCATCATGTTCATGGCCATATCGGGTTGTTCAAGCACCAATACCAATGGTTCGACGCTCGCGGGCACCGACACGGGTCCGAAGGATACCGGCACTTTTCCCAATCTGAACATCAAGCCGCAGGTCGCTGCGCCACAATTCACCGACGACGAGAGGAACGCCAAGCTGGCGCAGCTGAAGTCGGACGAGCGGTCGCAGGGATCAAAGGGCGGCAGCCCGAAGACGGCAAACCAGGCCGCGTTGACCTCGCTGGCGAAGAAACATGGCGATGAGACGCTGAAGCAGATTGAAGGCAAATGCGACCCCGCCCTCGACCCTAACTGCAAATAAGTATATAGCGCGCGCCCAACGCCTCCCGTCGATGTCTGGAACTGCCATGGAAGAATTTCACAAGGTCCGCCGGCTTCCGCCTTATGTTTTCGAGCAGGTCAACCGGCTCAAGGCCAGCGCCCGTTCACGCGGCGCCGACATTATCGACCTCGGCATGGGCAATCCGGACCTGCCGACCCCCAAGGCCATTGTCGACAAACTGTGCGAGGTCGTTCGCGATCCGCGCACGCACCGCTATTCCTCGTCGCGCGGCATTCCAGGGCTGCGCCGCGCGCAGGCCGCCTACTATGCCCGCCGCTTCGGCGTGAAGCTCGATCCCGATACGCAGGTCGTGGCGACGCTAGGTTCCAAGGAAGGCTTCGCCAATATGGCGCAAGCGATCACCGCGCCCGGCGACGTGATCCTGTGCCCGAACCCGACCTACCCGATCCACGCCTTCGGTTTCATCATGTCTGGCGGTGTCATCCGCTCGCTGCAGGTGGAGCCGGATGATGGTTTCATCCCGGCGCTGGAGCGTGGCGTCCGCCATTCGATCCCAAAGCCGCTGGCGCTGATCCTCAACTATCCGTCGAACCCGACGGCGCTGGTCGCTTCGCTCGATTTCTACAAGGACGTGGTCGCCTTCGCCAAGAAGAACGACATCATCATCCTGTCCGATCTTGCCTATTCCGAGATCTATTTCGACGGCAATCCGCCGCCATCGGTGCTGCAGGTGCCGGGCGCGATCGATGTCTGCGTCGAATTCACCTCGATGTCGAAGACCTTCTCCATGCCCGGCTGGCGCATGGGCTTCGCCGTCGGCAATGAGCGCCTCATCTCGGCGCTGACCAGGGTCAAATCCTATCTCGATTACGGCGCGTTCACGCCGATCCAGGTGGCGGCGGCACACGCGCTCAACGGCGATGGCGCCGACATCGCCGAAGTGCGCGACATCTATCACAAGCGCCGCGACGTGATGGTCGATGCCTTTGGCCGCGCCGGCTGGACCATTCCTGCGCCGGCGGCCTCGATGTTCGCCTGGGCGCCTATCCCGGAGCCATTCCGGCATCTCGGCTCGCTCGAATTCTCCAAGCTGCTCATCGAGCACGCCGACGTGGCGGTGGCGCCTGGTGTCGGCTTCGGCGAACATGGCGATGAATTCGTGCGTGTTGCGCTCGTTGAGAACGAGCATCGGATCCGGCAGGCGGCGCGCAACATCAAGCGCTTCCTGGCGAGCAGCGCCAAGCAGCCCAACAACGTCGTGCCGCTCTCCGCCCATCGTTAAGCTGCCGACCTAATTTCATTCGATTGACTTTTTGAGGGACGTCGCCGGACATGGCTGAAGCATTGCGTGTTGGAATTGCCGGTCTCGGCACAGTCGGCGCCTCGGTGGCGCGCGTGTTGCGCGACAAGGCGGCGGAACTGACCCGGCAATGCGGACGCGATGTCGTCGTCACCGCCGTTTCGGCGCGCGACCACAAGCGTGATCGCGGCATCGATCTCAGCGCGGCAAAGTGGTTCGACGATCCGATCAA
>JBDSLV010000523.1:0-19314 GCA_039916205.1 Mesorhizobium sp.
AGCAGCACCTTCGGCTGCGGCGCCAGCGCGCGGGCCAGTGCCACACGCTGCTGCTGGCCGCCGGAGATCTGGCTGGTGCGGCGGTTTGCCAGCGCCTCCATCTGCACCAGCTTGAGCATCTCGGCGACGCGCGCCTTGATCTCGGCCTTCGGCTTGCCCAGCATTTCCAGGCCGAAGCCGATATTGTCGGCGACCGTCATGTGCGGGAACAGGGCGTAGGACTGGAAGACGGTGTTGACCGGCCGCTTGAAGGGCGGCAGCGGTGCGATGTCCTGGCCATAGAGCAGGATTTCACCGGCGGTTGGAAAGTCGAACCCGGCGATCAGCCGCAAAAGCGTGGTCTTGCCGCAGCCGGATGGTCCAAGCAGGGTGAAGAACTCGTTCTCGCGGATCGACACCGAGACGGTATCCAGGGCCGCGACCTGCCCCTCACCCGATCCGAAAATTTTGCTGACTTTTACGACTTCAATTGCATTCCTATCCGGTTTTTCCGGCACGATTTCGCCTCGCTGTTGACCCCGCTCTTGCTGGCGGAGCTCTTCCCCTGTTGGATGTGAACACATGGCCGGTATGTTGGCAAGCCCGGCACTGAATCACAGTTCAGTTAGCAATATTGGCTAGCAAGCCTCATGCCGCAGTCATGCTTGGTAGGTAATTTTGCCGCCACAAATCGTCGTCACTGGCCGCACCTTGTGCAGTGCTTCCGGCGCTGTCGCCTCGATATCGGCCGAAAGCACGACCAGGTCGGCCATGTAGCCTGACCTCAGCCTTCCCTTGCGATGCTCGGCGAATTCGGCATAGGCGCCCTCGACGGTGTAGCCGGCGAGCGCCTCATGCAGCGAGAAGCTCTGGTCCGGATCGTCTTCTGCCCATGGTTTGCGCAGCACTGCCGCCTGGATGCCCAGGATCGGGTCGATTGGCGACACCGGCCAGTCCGAGGCGAAGACGACATGCGCGCCGGCATCCTTCAAGGTCCGCCAGGCATAGCTTAGCGGCCAGCGCTCCTCGCCGATGCGCGACACGGTCGGCTCCAGCGGAAAATCCATGGCGCCGGGCGGATGCGGCGGCTGCATCGAGGCGATGACACCAAGCTCGGCAAAACGCGGCACGTCCGCTGTTGTTGTGACCTCGATATGCTCGACCCGGTGGCGGCTGTCGCGCGTGCCATTGGCCTTCCGCGCCGCCTCATAGCCATCGAGCACGGCGCGCACCGCGCCGTCGCCGATCGAATGCACCGCGATCTGCAGCCCGCGCTTGTCGACGGCAACCGCGAGATCGATGAATTGTTGTGGCGTGAACAGCGGCTCGCCCAGCCAGTCCGGGCGGTCGGCATAGGCCTCGACCATGACCGCCGTCCAGGAGTCCAGCACGCCATCGTAGAACACCTTGACCATGCCCGATGATAGCCATTCGCTGTCATAGCGCTCGGCCATCGCCGACGCTTTGTCCAGCATGTCGAGCGTCATGAAATTCTTGTAGTGGAACGGTATCCGCGCCCGGCAGGGCAAGCCTTCCCCCGCCTCGATTTCCGCCAGCAGCTCGAGCTGATAGAGGTTGCCATCCATATTCTGGATCGAGGTGATGCCGTGCTTGGCGCACCAGGCGAGCCCGCGCCGCATGATGTCGCGGTCGGCGGCGCGCTCGGCTGCGGTCGGTGCCGGGTCAGGCTCGCCGCCGGTTGATAGCCCCAGCCGCACCCGGCCTTCGCCGGCAAGATCGAGCACCGGACCGAAGGCTTCGCCCTCGCGCAATTCACCCGCCGCCAGGTCGTCGTCAGCCATGACGATCTCATTGCCGGGGCCGAGCGTACGGCCATGCAGGATGCCGGCCATTTCCAGCGCCTTGGTGTTGGCCCACATCGTGTGATGATCGGGCGCGGCCATGCAGAAGGGGCGATCGGGCAGGATGGCGTCGAGACGGTGACGCGTTACCCGCTCGTCGCCGAGCACCGTATAATCAACGCCTTGCCCGACCAGCATTTTCGCGTCGGGGTGGGTTGCCGCATAGTCGCGGATCGCCTTTTGCAGCGCTTCGAACCCGTGAACACCCGACAGTTGCAGATGGGCAAGTTCGGCCGCACCTGAAAACAGATGCATGTGGGCTTCGATGAAGCCCGGGATCACCGAACCACCCTTGGCGTCGATGACCTTGGTGGCGGGTCCCTTTAACGCTTCGATGGAGGCACGGCTGCCAATGGCGGTGATGGCGCCGTCCTTGACGGCAACGGCCTCGGCGGCCGGATTGTCATGGTCCATGGTCAACACGCGACCGTTGACGATGATCAGATCCGCATTGTGACCCGCACCTGTGACAGACATCGCGACTCCGCGCTTTGACGACTGACTGATACCGGCAATCTGTGCCCACGATCCGCCGCTTCGCTGAAGCGACACTCGTGGGACAAAAATGATGCCAGCGCGCTGTCTTCGAAATTCCCCTTGTTATCCCTGGAGACAGCGTCGATAAAGAATGCGACTAATTATTCGCGTTTGTCAACACGCGGAATTTAGAGTGCATTGTGGACAGCATCCTCGGCTTGTGTTGAGACCAGACGGGGAATGGGGACATCAGGCCGTGAAGCGAAGTCTCGACCGCAAGACCAAAATAGCGCTCGAACCACGCAAGCAGCCGCGGCAACAGCGGTCGAGCAAGGTGGTCGACCGGATTCTGGACGCGGCGCTGATCTTGACGCGGGAGCAAGGAACCAGGACGCCGACGACGCTCGCGATTGCGCAGCGCGCCGGCTTGTCGGTCGGCTCGATCTACCAGTACTTTCCCAACAAGGAAGCCATTCTCCTGGACCTTGCTCGGCGCTGGCTGTCGTCCTTTCCCGAGGTGATCGCGAAGCGCATCAAGGCCCCCCCGCCCACCACTCGCGAGGAGTTTCGGCGAGACGTGCGCAAGCTCTTCATCGACACCTCCAGGCTGTATCTCGACAACGCCAGCCTGATGCCGGTCATCGAGGCCATTTCGGGCAACGCCGACCTCAGGCCGATCCAGAACGAGTATGACGACCAGATCATCGCCCTTTACGCCGCATGGTTGAAACACGTGAACCCGGACCTTGCGGACAAGGTCGCAAGCCGGCTCGGCATGTTGGTCATGGAGGTCGGGCACGCTTGCCGGCTTGCCGGGTTGAAAAAGGATCGCAGGACCTACGACCTCATCGAGGACGACGTGGAAACCATGTGGCTCGCTTTGGTGAGCCCTCATCTCAATCTTGACTAATCCAGCCCTTCGAGAGGAATTTCATGAAGACAGTCTATTCGCCTCTTCACGCCGGCCATGCCGGCCAAATGGAACTCGTTACGTCAGCCATCGTGCCGGGTTTTGAAAAGCCCTCGCGGGCCGAATTCATCAAGGCGCGCGTCGAAAGCGAGAAACTCGGCTCCATCATTCTGCCGCTTGAGCATGACCTCACCGCCGCCAAGCGCGTCCACAAGGCCGACTATATCGACTTCCTGCCGACTGTGTGGCCGCGATGGACGGCTGAAGGCCATACAGGCACCGCGATGCCCTTCACCTGGCCAACGCGCGGCTTGCGCGGCGATGTACCCCCGCAGCGCATCGATGCGTTGCTCGGCTACTATTCCTTTGATGGCGGCGCCACCTTCGTCGAGGGCACATGGGATGCGATCAAGTCGTCCTATGACGTGGCGCTGACCGCCGCCGGCCTCGTCAAGGGCGGCGAGACATCGGCCTTCGCGCTGTGCCGCCCGCCGGGTCATCACGCGGGTGCAGCCTTCATGGGCGGCTATTGCTTCATCAACAACGCAGCCGTTGCCGCGCAATGGTTCCGCGACCAGGGCGCCAAACGCGTCTCGATCCTCGACGTCGACTATCACCCTGGCAACGGCACGCAGGAAATCTTCTATGACCGCGCCGACATCCAGGTCATCAACCTGCATGGCGACCCGATGGTCGAGTATCCGTTCTTCCTCGGCCATGCCGACGAACGCGGCGCCGGCGCCGGCGAAGGCTTCAACATCAACTACCCGATGCCGTTCGGCACCGGCTGGGATGCCTGGAACGCCTCGCTGGACGATGCCTGCGCCAAGCTCGCCGCTTATGCGCCGGATGTCGTTGTCGTCTCGCTCGGCGTCGATACGTTCGAGAAGGATCCGATCAGCCAGTTCAAGCTGAAGTCCTCCGACTATCCCAAGATCGGGCGCCGCATCGCCAGGCTCGGCCTGCCGACGCTGTTCGTCCAGGAAGGCGGCTATGCCGTCGAGGAGATCGGCATCAACGCCGTCGGCGTGCTCACCGGTTTCGAAGGCAGATAATTGCGAGGGCCGGGCGGCAGCACCGCCCGGCCCTCGCGATCAGGTCGCGGCACCGGCGCTCGGCACCGCCACGGGTGCGGCTGCCTTGCGCGACCGCCCGAGATAGTAGACCGCCGCCGCCGCAATCAGGCCGGCGGCCAGGATGCCCGCCGCCAGAAGCGGCCGATACCAGAACCAGGCGATGGCGATCGTCGTCGTGCCGACCAGGATCGCCAGGAAGAAGGCGATGATGCCGGTGCCCATCCGCGCCATGCTGCCAAGGAACGGGATGACGTCGAGGATCACGCCGATCGGGCTCAGGAACAGGGCAAAGCCGATCGTCAGCAACAGCAGGCCGGCGGCACGCAGCAGCCACGTGATCAGCGTGTTGGCGCTGACCGCCTCGGCGAACATCTTGTCGGCCGGCACATTGCCGGTGTCGACCATCAGCAACGCATCGCCGGCTTCTGTCTGGTAGGGCTCGAAGCGGCTGCCGGCTTGGCGGGCGACGATGCTGACCACGCCGAGCGGTGCCAGTTCATAGCCGATGCGATAGTCGCCTAGCGCCGGTGTTGTCGTATCCGTGCCGAGATAGATCTTGCCGTCGACGATGCTGAGCGGTTTGGTGCCGGTGTAGGCGGACTTGATCGCGGCCGACTGGTCTGACGACAGCGAATACGCCTTGTCACCCTCGATACGGTCAAGCACTGGCTGGTCGAGCGTGAAAGCGCCAAGCTTGCCTTCCGGAATCTGGAAGGTCCTGCTGTGGATTGCCATCGGCGGATTCTGGTGGCCGTCGGGCTTCTTGAAATCCGACGAGTCGATCTGGCTATCGTCCCACACCTTCGAATAGCTGTAGGTGGTCACCGTCTCTTCGCCGCCACCGAGCTTCTTCTCCGTCTCGGATTTGGACTCTTCCTTCCACTGGTACATTTCTGCCGTGCGCGACAGCCGCAGCCCTTGCGCCGCGATGCCGAAGTCCGGATCCGCGAGCCCGCTGTCGGCCACCACCGGCCCGCTGACATGCACCAGCTTGCCGTCATTGGCGGGGGCGACACTGTCGGTGCCTGTCGAGATGACGGCGCCGGCGCCTTCGGCCAGCGAGCGCGCTGTCTGCACCGCCCGTCCCTCGTTCCAGAACAGGCCGATCACCATCAGCACGATCAGCAACAGGCCAAAGACGACCCCGCCAACCGCGCGCTTGATCCGCCCGAACCACGAGACGGATGTAACTTCCCGAAATGAATCGCTCATCGTTTCCCCCGAAACATTACTGCCAAAATTTGCACGCGGCCGACGGCCGCGCGTTCAATAGCTTAGTCGGCGTGAATCCGCGCACCGCAATCCTTGCCGCTCATACAGGAATGCACCGCCCGCGTCGTGCCGCCATCGCCGACCCGCCATGGCGAAGCGGACAAGGGCGCCTGTTGCTTGCCGCCGAGAAGATCCAGCGCACGCATCGCCGTCTGCTCCTCTTCACCGCCGCGCTTCACGACTTCGACGTCCTTGAGCCCGATCGCGGCCAGCTGCGGCATCACCACATCCGGATCGCCCGCCACCACGATCAGCGACGGGTCGAGCGACGACAAGGCCAGTGCCTGTTTCTGCACCGCATCCAGGGTGAGTTTGGTGCGCGCCGTCATCCGGCTCTGCTGGTCCTCCAGCGTCGACCCGCCGCCAACGGCACCGATCAGCGAGCCGAACAGGCCAGCCGAGGTTTCAGCCGATCCAGCCAGCGCACGGCGATAGACCGTCACCGTGCGGTCGACCTCGTCCTGCGCCACCGGCAAGGTCGTCAATCCGGCAAATCCCTTCAGGATTTCCGTGATCGCCGGGCCAGTGTTGGCGCGCTCGACGGTGGTTGCCACCACCAGCCCCGAGCCAACCTTCATCGGGCTCAGCAGATAGCTCGACACGCCGTAGGAATAGCCCTTCTCTTCGCGGATCACCGAATTCAGGCGGCTGGAAAAATCGTCGCCGAGCAGATTGGCGACCGCGGTCGATTCCGCGCGCTCGCTTTCGTCGGAGCCGGGTGCGGGCCGCGCCACGAACAGCGCGGACTGGCTGGCGCCGGGCTCTGGCACCAGCAGAACTTTCTGTCCGCCGCCAAAGCGTGCCGCTGGCGACGGCTCTTCGATGTAGCCGGCTGTATTGTCCGCCCAGGCCCCGAACGCCTTTTCCAGGCTTGCCGCCACGGTCGCGACCGGCACCGGGCCGACGCTGTAGAATGTCACAGCCTTCGGCTTGAACACTGTCTTGAAGGCACCCTTGGCATCGTCGAGCGAAATCGAGGCCAGCGCCTTCGCCGACCAGTCGATCGCCGCCTTGCCCGGCACTTGTGGAACAAGCGCCGCCTTCGCCGCACGGCCGGCGACGCCCGGCAGATCAGCCTCGCGGCCATTCAGCCAGTCAACGGTCTGCGCCATCAGCACGCTCCAGTCGGCCTTGTCGAAGCGCGGCTTCAACACCGCGGCGGCAAGCAGGCCGATGCCTTGGTCAAGCTTTTCCGGCGGTACGCCAAGTGTCATCGTGGTGGTCAGGTTTCCGGCCTGGTAGCCAACGCCGGCGCCGATGTCGCTGGCCGCCTTGGCGAAGTCAGCCGAGCCGCGCTCGCCAGCACCTCGCGTCGCCATGCTCGCGGCAAGTTCCAGCAGGCCTTCCTTGCCTTCCGGCACACTGTTCCAGCCGCCTTGCGCACTCGCCGCGACATAAACCATCGGCGCTTCCGGCATCGTGTAGTGAACGAGCTTGATGCCGTTCGAAAGCGTGGCCGTCTCCATGGCCGGCAGTGTCGCTGAGGGCGCTTCGCCGGCCGAGTGTTTTGGAATGTCGATCGCTACCCGCTCCGGTGCCGTGAACGGTTGCGGCATGCCGGATGATCCGATCAGCGCATCGGGATAGCCACCGCGCGGACCAGGCTTCAGCACCAGCACGCTGGCCTCTTCCGGTTTCAACAGCCGCTTGATCGTCGCCTCGATGTCCGCGGCGCTGATATTCTTGATGCGTGGATCATCGGCCAGCGCACTTTGCGCGTCGCCCAAAATGTCGGCATTGTAGGAGACGGTGCCGGCGCGATCCTTCAGCGCCTCGCTGCCGAGCCGCGTGGCCAGCAAGATGCGGTTGCGCGCACGTTCCACATCAGCCTGGTCCAGCGGCGTCTTTTCGAAATCCGCGAAGGCGGTCTTCATCGCCCCTTCAAGCGCTTCAGGCGTAACGCCCTCCGCCGCGCCCGCCTCGAAGGTGAAGCGGCCACCGAGCAAGCCGCCCGTCCAGCTCGCGCTGGCATAGGTCGCAACGCCCTGTTCCGAAACCAGCCGGTTGCGCAGGAAGCCATACTCGCCATTGCCCAGCAGCTCGGCGGCAATGCTGAGCGCGCCATTGTCGGGCGACTGCGCCGCCGGGCCGCTGAAGCCCATCACGACCACGGGAGACGGCACACGGTCCTCGAGCACCAGCTTGAGCCGGGCCTGGGTCGGCTCGGGTATTGCAGGCCGCGCCACATCGGCGCCGCGCGCTACCCGGCCGAACGTGTCGGCAATCAGAGCCTTGGTGTCATCGACGTTGAGATCGCCGACCAGCACCAGCACCGCATTGTTGGGCAGGTAGTAAGTGTTGAAGAACCCGCGCACGTCGCCAAGCGTCGCCGCGTCGAGATCGGCGACCGAGCCGATGACCATGCGGCTATAGGGATGCGGCTTTGGAAACAGCCCGGACCAGAAGGCCTCCCAGCCGGACGCGCCGGCCTTGTCGAGCACATTCTGGCGCATCTCGTTCTTGACCACCGAGCGCTGCAGGTCGAGCTTTGCCTGCGTCACCGAACGGCCGAGATTGGCCATACGGTCGGCTTCCAGCGACAGGATCATCGGCAGCGACGAAGACAGCCCGTCGACATAGAACACGGTGCCGTCCTCGGTGGTCCAGGCATTGATCTCATTGCCCAGCGCCGCATGCGCACCAAACACATTCGGCCAGGCTGGCGTGCCGGAAAACATCAAGTGCTCGAACAGATGCGCGAAACCCGAGCGGCCAGCCGGTTCGTTCATCGAACCGACGCGGTAGCGCAGGTTCATCACCACCTTCGGCGCACGGTGGTCGGGCACCAGCACCACCTGCAGCCCGTTGCCGAGCGCGTAGGTGACGATCGGCTCGGCCATCGCGGGCGCTGCCACCAACGCACCCGCGCAAAGTGCAAGCACCATCGTGAATACCAGGAAAACCGGCTTCATGATCAACCCCCAATGCCGATGGCCGCGAAACAGCGCCGCCAATGTCGCCCAGTCAAATCGAAGGGATGCCCATCCCCGCCATTCGTCGAGAACCTATCGGAATCGATCGGTTCTCGATACGGCAGGTTTGCAACAACCTCTTCGTGTCGGTTTTTTCAGCAATCGAGGGCGGAGGAAGGCCTCGAAGGCTGCCGATGAGTCGCGAAGGAGTCCACCGGATTCGATTTTGTCAAATCGCGTTTGATGTCGGATTCATCTGCGGATAGATTAGAAACGAATCAGCCGGTCCTGGGGGGCGCGGCCACCACCCAAAGTCTCACGTTCCGGAGTTTTCCGGCACCAGACGCGGACGGTTTCGCGTTCCCTGCAAGGATTCCGGCCTGATTGGGGTGGCCATGCACCCTGAGTGTGTCTTCGTCAAAGTAATGCGTATTCGGGTTCGGCCGCTGGTTTCCAGCATCCGGACAGCAGAAACGATTCCGGCCAAAAGCAACAAGAATGAGCAGTCCCGCCGCGCTTCTACAATCCGACACATTGGGCTCGCGCCTGACGTCGCGCGGCGATCTCACCAGCTTTTTCATGCAGCTGACCGCCGAGATCGGTGCCGACAGCTACATGCTTGTCGCCATCGTCCATGACCAGGACCGCAACGACGCCCGCATCGTGTCATCCAACTGGATTTTCGACGCCATCGAGCTGATCGGCAAAAGGCTGATCGCCGGTCTCGCCCAAGGTGCGCTTACCGTCGCGCCGGGCATCCGACCAAGACCACTGGTGGCGTCTCAGGCACCCGACGCGGATGGGTTGATATCAGGTGAGGAAGCGCGTCTTCTCGACGTGCTCGGCCACGCCGAGATCTATTCGCTCAGGTTGAACGTCGGACGCCAGCGCCTCTTCGCACTATTCTCGGCCGCGGGCGCAGGCAAGATCGACCAACCGGCGCTGATGAGAGCCCAGCTGAAATGCTGTTACGCGCTCTCGCATATACCGCAATTGATCGCCGCCGCCGCCATGCAGGACCCACTGTCGGACCGCGAGCGCGAATGCCTGTTCTGGGTCTCCGAGGGAAAGACCACGGATGAGGTCGCCGTGATCCTTGGCGTCTCGTCCAACACCGTCAACAGCTACATCACCCACGCCATACAGAAATTCGCGGCCAGCAACCGTGCGATGGCCATCGCCACGGCGATCAGGAGCGGCATCATTTGAAACACGCTGACATCAAGGAGGCTGCCGAGGCGCTTTTCAATGCGCAACGCAACCCGTTCGGCGCCTTCTCGCTTGGCTCCGAAACACACCACGCTGTCACCATCCCCGATGCGGTGCGCCGCTGCCGCTGGATATCAGTCGACATCAACGCCATGGCCTTCGGCCTGTTCTTCGTCAGCCCCTCGCTCGAGCGCGCGCGGCTCGTCCCTTGTCTCGATTCCGACTATCCCGGCATTGCCGTCGCGACGAAATTCATCGCCGGCGCCAACGGCGAAGAGATTGTGCGCCACACTCGCATCTCGACGGAACCGCGCTGGTGGGCGGATGACGGCTTGCCTGGCATGCAAGAGGCCTTCAGCGACCTCGCATGGACGGATCAGATGGCGCCGCTGGCGCCCGGCACCAGCGGCATCGCCTTTCCTGTCCACGCCGATCGCGGCCAGTGCGGACTTGTCGTCTTCATGGGTTCGGAGATCGCCTTGCCGCAGGAAGCGCTGTACGAAATTCACGCCCGTTGC
Source organism: Mesorhizobium sp. (assembly GCA_039916205.1). Classification (GTDB taxonomy): domain Bacteria; phylum Pseudomonadota; class Alphaproteobacteria; order Rhizobiales; family Rhizobiaceae; genus Mesorhizobium. The sequence goes on from JBDSLV010000523.1 coordinate 10,216, forward strand.
TTTTCACTCTTCGCCGCCGTTGCCCGCATTCGCCCTGGCGATGCCGGCAAGACGCGCGCAATCTCCAAGCGCGAGCTCGAATGTCTGAAGCTGACGGCGAACGGCAACACCAGCGAAGAGATCGCCCGGCTGCTGAAGCTGTCGGTCCATACCGCCAACCAGTATCTGACCCAGTCGACGCAGAAGCTCAATGCCGTCAACCGCAACCAGGCCGTGGCCAAGGCTTTGCGGCTTGGGCTTATTGAATAGTTTCAGAAAGCCAGCGGCTCGACCCTGCGGATGCGCGCCTGGTCGATCACCACCTCCAGCAAGGCGGTGTTGTGTTCGGGATCCTCGCCGGGCTTCTCGAACGACACGTAATTGACCACGACAGAGGCGCCGTTCTCGCTCAGCGTCAGCTGAAAATAGACGGTGACGCCCGGCGGCCTGAGTTCGAGGTCGAGCACGATGCGCGGACTGCCGCTCCAGTCGACATGCGCCTCGCCGCCATGCCCGAGCCTCAGCGTGCCTGGCATGAAATACAGCTCGACGGCTGAATCCACCAGATCCGACAGGCAGGCGAAATGCTCCAGCCGGATGAAGGCGATATAGTCGGCGACATCGATCAGCCGCAGCTCTCCCACCACCTGTTCGATGGCGTTGGCGACGATGATCTCGCGTGTGTTTGCGTGCGGTTGCCGGTTCATGACGTCAGTCTGCGCTCAGCTTTTTTCGAGTAGACGATCCGCACCAGTTCGGCGACGGCCTGATAGAACTGCGATGGGATGACATTATCGACCGAAACTTGCTTGTACATGGAGCGGGCGAGCGCCACGTCCTCGAAGATCGGAATGTTGTTTTCCCTGGCGATCTCGCGGATCTTGAGCGCCACCAGATCCTGCCCCTTGGCTACCACCACCGGCGCGGCATCGACATCGCGCACATATTTCAGCGCTATCGAGAAGTGGGTCGGGTTGGCGATGATCAATGTGGCGGTTGGCACCGCCGTCATCATCCGCTTGCGGGCACGGTCGCGCGCCAGCGAGCGCAGCCGGGCCTTGATGATCGGGTCACCTTCGGACTGCTTGAACTCGTCCTTGACCTCCTGCTTGCTCATGCGCAGGTCCTGCTTCCAGTGGAAGCGCGACCAGACAAGGTCGACGGCCGCGATCAGGCCCATGACGAAGACGATCGCCACCAGGATATCGACCGCTATGCCGCGGATGACGAGGCCAAAGGCGACCGGGTTGGTGATCATGCCGGCCAGCAGCTTGCGATGGTCTTCCGACAGCGTGAAGACGAGCACGACAATAGCAAAGCCCAGCTTGCCGAGCGACTTCAGGAACTCGACCCAACCCTGGACGCCGAACATCCTGCTCCAGCCCTTGGTGATCGAGATGCGCGACATCTGCGGCCGGATCCGCTCGCCGACGAATTGCGGCATGTTCTGGAACACCGAGGCGCCGATGCCGGCGACCGTCAGCAGCACCAGCAGGCTGAGGACAGCGCGGCCGACCTCGACGATGACCATCTTGTAGAGCGCGATGACATCGGTCTCGGTGTCCATCGGCCAGGCTTCCGGCTTCTCCAAGAACATGGACAGGAACATACCGAGGTCGACGATGGCATCCTTGGCGTAGAAGACGGTAAAGACCAGGATCGCGACGAAGGAAGAGAGGATCGCGACTTCGCGCGAATGGGGCAGCTTGCCCTGTTCGACGGTGTCGCGGATTTTCTTTTCCGTCGCGTCTTCGGTTTTCGAATCCTTGTCGGGTCCGTCGGACATGGTGCTCTAACCGCCTAGCGTCCGTCAGGCCGCGGCGCTCTGGACTTCGGCGTTTTGCGTCGCGGGGAGATCGAATGCTCCTTCGCGCGAAAGCCGGATCGTCGTCGCCACGATCGTCTTGCGTGCCGTCATGATGTCGGCCGCGGGGACACCTTCGGAGCCTTGTCCCAGTTCGGACTCGATCATGCGGCGCGAGCGCGCGCCGATCGCCGAAAGCACGGCTTCCGCAAGCCCTGCCTGCGCGCCGCGCAGCGCCAGCGTGACCTGCTCGGTCGACAGCCCGTCGAACAGCAGCACACGCGCCTTCTGGGTGAGCAGCGGAATATCGTCGAAGGAGAAAAGCCGGGCCTTGACACCATCGAGATCCGGCGTGCCGGCGGCCTCCAGATCCTGCATGACCTCATCGAGCTGCGTCTTTCCCAGCTCGTTGAGCACACTGGCGACCCGCGCCTGTCCGGCCGACGTATCCTTGGTCGAGGTCTCCGTCAGCACGCTGGTGCGCAGGCGGTTCTCGACGATCCTGGTGGCGGCGTCGGGAACCTTCGCCATCGTCACCATGCGCTTGATGATCTCGCTGCGCATCGGCTTGTCCAGGGTTAGCAGCACGTTGGCCGCCGTCTGCGGTGCCAGCTTGGACAGCACCATGGCTGATGTCTGCGGATGTTCGCCGGCCAGGAATGAGCCAAGCCGCGTCGGCTCGAGCTTTTCCAGCTCGGGCCAGATTGGCGGCGGCCCTTCCGGCGCCACTTCGAATTTCTTGTCGCCCATGATGGCGCTCATTTCTTCCGGCGACAGCGACTCGTTGAGGATGGTGTCCATCCGGTCAGCGGAATCGAGCAGGCCAGCGCCCTCGGTGAACTCGGCTTCGAACTCGGCGACGATGCGCTCGAGATCGCTTTGCGGAATGGTGCGCAGCAGGCGGGCGCCCTCGATAAGCGCCTTCAGCTCTTCCTGCTTGAAGAATTTCAGCAGGCGGCTGGCGGAGGGCTTGCCCATCGCCACCAGGATCGCGGCGGCCTTCTGCGCACGCGTCAGCGTTACCGGCATCGTCATGCCCCTCGCCCCTGCTGTCCGTCGCTCATTTATGCGCCCTTCGTGCCGGCGATGATTTCAGTCAGCCTGATGCCGAAGCGCGATGGGTCGCTTTCCAGCACGGTGATCTCGCCACGCGCGATCTTGCGGCCGTTGACCACCACGTCGACAGGCTCGCCGATGCGGCGGTTGAGCGCCACGGTGGAACCCTTCTGCAACGCCATCAGATCGGACACCGGCATCTCGGTGCTGCCGAGGATGATCTGGACATCGACCGGAATGTTCATGATGACGCTCGAATTGGCACCAGCCGCCCTGAACGCCGCATCCGGGCGCTGCTCCTCCTCCTTGAGAACGCCGCGCAATTCCTCGATGGCACGATCGAGCTGCTCGTCCGGCTGATCGGGTTCGGCTTCTACCTTGGTCTTGGCCATGCGTCGTCTCCAAATGCTCGGGCGCGTCCGGCATCAGCCGGCATGAGCCCGTCGATAAAGTCCTGTCCGGCATCGTATGGGTGTCTGATTCGGACAGTGTAATTCTGCCCGAGTTTGCCGAACTCACATACGAACAGCGTCTTGTCGCGGGCACTGAGCCGCGCCCGGGACTGCGCCGTTTCCTCGAATTCGATGATTTGGCCGGCCTCGAAATTGGCGAGATCGCCGAGCGTCATCCGTGCCAGCGGCATGGTGGCTTCAAGCGCCACGGTCGAGCGCATGACTTCTTCCGAAAAGCGCGCCCGCCAGCTCGAGCTGTGGTCATCCTCGTTGACCCCTGCGGCAGCACCACCACGGCCGGCCAGAAGGATGCGCTGCGGGATCATCACCGTGACGGTGCCGGTATCGGCCGGCGTCGAGATGCTGAAGACGATGCGGACCGCCGCGCCATCGCGCAAAACATGTTTTCTCGCCTCGATGCCCGACATCGCGCGCGGCACCGGCAATCGCAGTTCGAGCGAACGCCGTCCCGATCCGTTCAGCGCTTGCGCGACCTCCTGGAACACCATGGTCGAGACATCGGCTTCGATCTGCGACAACTCGCGTTCGATTGGCGAGATCGGCAGATCCGGATCGCCGCCAAACAGCGTGCAGATCAGGACCGCGATGGCAGGAGCATCCATCACCACCGTCACGGCGTCGGAAGACGCCGGCGACGGCACGACGGTCATGGCGAATGTTTCGCCGGCGCGCGAGCGCGCTTCCGTGACGCGGCCGACCTCGACAGTCTTGAGATCGACGATGACCGGAACGCCAAGCTCGCTGGCCAGGCTCTTTTGCAGCAAGGGCACGGCACGCTCGGCCATGGCCTGACCGGCCTCGATCACCTGGAGGGCCTCGCCGCTGTCGCCAACCAGACGCTCGATGATCAGCGAGCGGGCCTCTGAAGGGCTACCGGAACTGGTCATGACCGTGTACGGCCCCTGTTGTCGCCACGCACCGCTCAGGCCGCCTTCTTGTCGGCGTTGCCGGTGTTCATCGTGCTCTGCTCGACGGCGTCGATCGTTGGCCGTTCATAGGATGAAATGGTCTTGCGGCCGAACTCGATCGCCACCTGCGGCAGCGCACCATTCATGTAGGCCAGCAGCGTCTGCTTGACGATGATGTAGAGGCGGTTCTTCTTTTCGCGCACCGTCTTGATCTTGGTCGCGACCGGTCCGACCACGGCGTAGGACAGGAAGATGCCGAGGAACGTTCCGACAAGGGCGGCGCCGATCAGGCCGCCGAGGATTTCCGGCGACTGGTCGAGCGCGCCCATCGCCTTGACCACGCCGAGCACGGCGGCGACGATGCCGAGCGCCGGCAGGCCGTCACCCACCGCCACCATCGCGTGATAGGCTTTCAACTTGTCGGTCTTGATGGTCTGGATTTCCTCATCCATCAGCGCCTCGATCTCATGCGAGCGGGCATTGCCGATGATGATGATGCGGCAATAGTCGCAGATGAAATGCGTCAGGTCGTGGTTCTTGAGGACAGTCGGAAAGGCCTGGAAGATCGCCGATTCTTCCGGATTGTCGATATGCGCTTCAACCTCGCTGCGCGATTTCGACCGAAGTTCGCGCATCAGGCTGTGCAGCACGCCCAGCGTCTCGAGATAATCCTGTTCCTTCGGCACGGCCTGCTTGAACGCCTCGAGAATGGCCTTGCCGGTATCCTTGACCGTCTTCATCGGGTTGGCGACCAGGAACGTGCCAAGCGCCGCGCCGCAGATGACCACCGCTTCCCATGGCTGGACCAGCACATGAAGATGCCCGCCCATGGCCATGAAGCCGCCAAGGACGCAGCCGAGCGTCACCACCAATCCAATCAGAATGCCCACGAAAGGTCCTTCCGCATTTCACGTCAAGACCAACGGATAGTCCCCGTGCCTTGTGTGAGGCTTGAATCGAAGCGGAGGCGGCCGATTCAGCTTCGCGCAAGGAAGTACAGGTATTGTACCCGGATAGCTTCGACCGGAGGCGCGTCTTGCTCAGTACGATTACCACCTTTCAGCTTATCACCAAGGACATGGCCAAGTCGCTCGACCGGATCGAGCAGCAGCCAACGATCGACCGTGATACCAAGTATTATCTGGACAACATCACCAAGGTGAAATCGATCGACGATTTCGTCAAAAACGATCGATTGTTCAAATATGCGATGAAGGCCTATGGGCTGGAGAAGATGGACTACGCCAAGGCCTTCATGGTCAAGGCGCTCAAGGAAGGCGTCACCGATCCCAACAGCTTCGCCAACAAGCTGACCGACAAGCGCTACGCGGAGTTCGTCACCGCCTTCAATTTCGCCGCCAACGGCGCGGACGCGACCATTTACAGCAAGGCGCAGCAACTGGTCACCAAGAACTACGCGATCCAGGCGCGGATCGCCGGTGTCGATCCCAACTCGGCTTACGTAAAGGGCGAGACGACCTACTATCTCGCCAACATCCCCAAGGTGAAATCCATCGACGACCTGATGGGCAACAGCCGGTTATACACCTATGCACTCGCTGCCTTCGGGCTCGATGCGGCGACAGAGAACAAGGACCAGATCAAGGCGGTCCTGCAAGGCGGTGTTCGCGATCCCAAAAGCGTCGCCAACACGCTGACGAACCCGGCCTATGCCGGCCTGGCCTCCGCCTTCAATTTCGAGGCTTATGGTACGAACGCCACCACCTACAATGCGGCGCGGCAGCCGACCGTCGACAAATACATGCGCCAGTCGCTGGAAGAGGATGCCGGCAAATCCAACGAAGGCGTGCGGCTCGCGCTCTATTTCCAGCGCAAGGCGCCCACCATCACCAACTGGTACGACGTTCTGGCCGATACCGCCCTTGCCAGCGTCGCGCGCACCGCGCTTGGCCTGCCCGATTCCTTCGCCACGGCCAACATCGACAAGCAGGCGCAATTGTTCGGGCAGAAGCTCAACATCGCTGACTTCTCCGACCCTCAGAAACTCGGCAAGTTCCTGACCCGCTTCACCAGCATGTGGGAAATCAACAATCCGACCTCGACTGCCGTGACATCGGTCAGCGTGCTCTTCGCGCAGCCAATTACCGTCGGCATTTCCACCGATCTGATGATGACCATGCAGAAGCTGAGGTTCTGAGAATATCATGCGGGACAGTCTCTACGTCGCTCTTTCCTCGCAGATGGCGCTTGAGCGTCGTCTCGACACCATCGCCGACAATGTCGCCAATGCCTCGACCATAGGTTTCCGCTCGACCGGTGTGAAATTCGAGGACGTCGTGTCCGGCACCGGACCAAAGTCCGTGTCCTTCGCGTCCCCGGGCAAAACCTATCTTTCCGGCGCGCATGGTTCGTTGACCGAAACCGGCAATCCGTTCGACTTCGCGGTCCAGGGCGATGCCTGGTTCGCCATCGACACGCCGGCCGGCACGGTAATGACCCGTGACGGACGCTTCTCGATGAACGAGAATGGCGAGTTGATGTCGATCGAAGGCCATCCCGTGCTGGACTCCGGCGGCGCACCGATACAGCTCGACCCGCGCAATGGTCCGCCCAGGGCCGGTGCCGATGGCTCGCTTCGACAGGGCGATCAACTGGTCGGCTCCATCGGCCTCTACAATTTCGATCCCGGCGACAATTTCGTGCGCTACGGCAATTCCGGCATCATTCCGGCGCGCACGCCCGAACCTGTCACCGACCGTTCCGATATCGGGATCGCCCAGGGCTTTGTGGAAGAATCCAACGTCAATCCCGTGCTCGAAATGACCCGGCTGATCATGGTTCAACGCGCCTTCGAGAACACCGCGGCGCTGATGCGCCAGACGGATTCGTCGACCGACGAGGCGATCAAGACGCTCGGCTCGAAGTAGCCGCATGTCGCACGATCTGCCATCCATACGCGAGCCCGAAAGGCAGCAGTTGCAGGAGGCACAGCCGGAACACCGGCTTGCGGCGCTGGAACGCATATGGCGGCGTTTTGGCGATGAAGACATGTTGCTCAAGCGCGGCGGCCGCATCAATGAGGTCACGCCGACGCATTACAAGGTGCGCGGCCTTTCCGAATTCGCCAGGCTCGGTGACGTCGTCGAGCAGCGCGGCCAGGCTGGCACGCGCCGCGGCGAGGTCGTCAAGATCAATCGCGATGAGATCGTCGTGGCGCCCTTCGAGCGCAGCGCCGACGCCGGCATCGGCGATGCCGTGTTCCGCCGTGGCCCGCTGACGGTGACGCCACACACATCGTGGCGCGGGCGCGCCATCGATGCACTGACGCGCGCCATCGACGGTGGCCCACCCCTCGTGAGGGGTGGCGATACGGCGGACGCGGCGACGACGCCTAGTGCCATGTCGCGGCAGCGTGTCGGCACCGCATTCATGACCGGGGTGAAAGTCATCGACATCTTCACCCCCCTTTGTCTCGGCCAACGCCTTGGCGTCTTCGCCGGCTCGGGTGTCGGCAAGTCGACGCTGCTCGCCATGCTGGCTGGCGCCGACGCCTTCGACACTGTCGTCGTGGCGCTGATCGGCGAACGCGGGCGCGAGGTCCGCGAATTCCTGGAAGACACGATCGGCGAGAGCATGGCCAAGACCGTGGCTGTCGTCGCCACCAGCGACGAGAGCGCCATGATGCGCCGGCGCGCGCCGGACACTGCCATGCGCGTCGCCGAGCATTTTCGCGATCAGGGCCACCGTGTGCTTCTGGTGTTGGATTCGATCACCCGCTTCGCTCATGCGCTGCGCGAGGTGGCAACCGGAACCGGCGAGCCGCCGGTTGCGCGCGGTTATCCCGCCTCGGTCTTCACCGAACTGCCCAAGCTTCTCGAGCGTGCGGGACCCGGCGCCGAGGGCCCGGGACCGGAAGGCAGAGGCTCGATCACCGCCATCATCTCCGTGCTGGTCGACGGCGACGACCACAACGATCCGGTCGCCGATTCCGTGCGCGGCATTCTTGACGGCCATGTCGTGCTCGACCGCGCGATCGCCGAGCAAGGCCGCTATCCGCCGGTCAACCCGCTGTCGTCCATTTCGCGCTTGGCTGGCAAGGCCTGGAGCGTCGAGCAGCGCGCGCTGGTGACAAGGCTGAAGTCGATGATCGCCCGCTTCGAGGACACACGCGATATCCGCCTGCTTGGCGCCTATCAGGGCGGCGTCGACGCCGAGCTCGACATCGCCGTGCGCCAGGTGCCGCTGATCTACGAGGCGCTGACGCAAGCGCCGAAGGACCGCCCGTCCGCCGATCCATTCTCCGATCTCGCCCGCCATCTCAAGAGCAAGCTGAATGCCGATGCCGGAGACTGAACGCGAATATACCGAGCGCGTCCTGCGCGAGATGATCGCCGAGGCGAATGCCGCAGAGGAAGCCAGGAATGCCGAAGCCAGGCTTGCCAAGGCAAAGGTCGCCCGCGCCATAGCGGCGAAAACCGAGGCTGTCCTGGCCAGGGCGGCCAAGCCAATCCTGCCCAGGTTTGCCAAAGCCGGGCCAGCTCTACCCATGGCGGTCAAAGCCGAGCCTCTTCCGACCCAGACTGTCAAAGCCGAGCCTGCTCCACCCAAGCCTGTCGTCAAGCCGGTTTTGCCCAAGGCGCCCCGGGTGGAAATCGCCGAGATGACGCAAGCCAGCCGCGAGTCGCTGATCGACGGCCTGTTCCCGCTCACCGAATGGCCACAGCCGCCGAAGGCACAGTTTCCCAGGCTGAAAAAGAAATCCGACCGGCGCAGCGATTTCGTCGTTGCCGCGCTCGGCCTCACGCTCGGGCTGATCTGCGCCCTTTTCCCCTGGTACATCTTCTTCAATCAGGATCAGTTTGGCGTCCAGGCGATCAAGTTCGGCGGCACCGGCACCAATTCCGGACGGGCGGGCGGC
>JBDSLV010000524.1:0-6542 GCA_039916205.1 Mesorhizobium sp.
GTCACCGTTTCGATCAGCGCCTTGACATGGTTGAGCCGGGCGTTGGCCGCGGCAACCCTTACCGCCACAGGGTCGATGTCGGTGGCCAGCACCGGAATATGCGCCAGCTTGGCGACCGCGATGGCCAGCACCGCGCTGCCGGTGCCGAGGTCGAGCGCATTGCGCGGGCGCTCGCGCCGCACGACCCGATCCAGCATTTCGAGGCAGCCGGCGGTGGTGCCGTGATGGCCTGTGCCGAAGGCAAGGCCGGCCTCGATTTCGATCGCCAGCTCGCCACTGTGGCGCTTGCGGCGGTCATGCGCGCCGTGGACGAAGAAGCGGCCGGCGCGTACCGGTTTCAGCCCATCCAGCGAGCGGGCGACCCAGTCGATGTCAGGCAGGGACTCACGCTCGATCAACTTTGTGATGGAGAGGTCGGCAAGGGCGCCCTTCATCCGCGTCTCGACCGCGTCGACATCATCCTCCGTGTAGAGCGAGACTTCGTGGATGTCGGCGTCTTCATCGACCTCCAGCACCGCGATCGGCAGGCCTTCTTCCTCGAAGGCCATCTCAAGGGCCGCGAAAATGCGCTCGGCCTCGACCTTGCCGGTGGTGAAATGGAGCCGCGTCTGCGTCATATCAGGGATGTCAGCCTTTCGCCGCCAGCCGCTTTAGCTTGGCGATCGCGGTATCCGCACTCTCGCCATAGGCGATGGTGCCGGCAAAGTCACCCTTGGCGTTGAGCAGCAGCACCGAGGCTGTGTGATCCATCGTATAGTCGCCGTCGCCGGTATCGACCTTCTTCCAGTAGATACCGAAGGATTTGGCCATGGCATGGACCTTGTCAGGGTCGCCGGTGATGCCGGTGATGCGGTCGGAGAAATTGCTGACATAGGCGTTCATGATCTCGGGCGTATCGCGCTCCGGGTCGACGGAGACGAAATAGGCGCGCAGGTTCTTGCCGTCATCGCCCAGCGTCTTCAGCCAGCCGGCCAGTTCGAACAGCGTCGTCGGGCAGACCTCGGGGCAATGGGTGAAGCCGAAGAACACGATGCTGGGCTGGCCGCGCAAGGCTGCTTCGGTGATCGGCGCGCCCTTCTGATCGACCAGGGTAAAGGAAGCTCCGAACGGTTCGCCGCCATAATGGCCGCGATACCAGTCGAAGGTCAGCCAGCCGATGCCCGCTGCCATCAGGACGAGAATGCCGATCAGGATGGAACGCATCATCAGTAAAGTCCGTTTGTCGATTTCATTGGTGACGCCGCCGCGCCAAGAGGAACAGTCTTAGCGGTTCGGCACCACTCAGGCAAAGATGTCGCGTTGCCGCAACCGGCGGGACTTTCCGGGGTTGAGAAGAGCGACCGCTTGTAAAGAAGGCCGGTTTATCCCACCTGAGATCGGCAAAACTCGAACCGCAGGAGGCTCCTTTGCGAAAACTGCTTGGTGGCGCGCTGGCCGCGTGTGTTGTTCTTGGCGCTGGTGCCGCTGCCGCCGAGGAAGTGGGCAAGGTTGGTGTCGACTGGCTCGGCAACGACATCATCGTCGAGGCGATCAAGGACCCGAAGGTCGAGGGTGTGACCTGCCACGTCTCCTATTTCGATCGCGGCATCATCGACCGCCTGCACAAGGGCAACTGGTTCGAGGACCCGTCCGATTCCTCGATCTCCTGCCGCCAGACCGGGCCGATCACCATCGGCGATATCGACATGGGCGAGGGCGGCGAGGAAGTGTTCAAGCAAGGCATCAGCCTGATCTGGAAGAAGCAGGTGGTGAACCGCATCTACGACAAGGCCAACGAGACGTTGATCTATCTCTCGCATTCGCGCCAGGTGCAGAACGGCTCGGCAAAAATGTCGGTCACAACAGTGCCGCTCTACGGCCAGAACGTGGTGTGGACCAACGGCAAACCAAAGTAAGCCGGTCTTGCGGGACAACCCATGCCGGCGTAAATGCGCCGCATGGACCGTGCCGAAAACCTCGTCCTGAAAGATCCAGAGCCGCGCATCCATCAGACCGCGGAACTGAAGGCATGCAAGCTCGGCCGCTACGCCTCTATCGGCGAACGGGTCGTGTTGCGCGAGGTGACGGTCGGCGACTTCTCCTATTTCGAACGGCATGCCGAGGCGATCTACACGGTGATCGGCAAATTCTGTTCGATCGCCGCCAACAGCCGCATCAATGCGCTGGAGCATCCGATCGAACGGCTGACCCAGCATAAGGTCAGCTATCGGCCGAACGAGTATTTTCGCTGGCTGGGTGTCGATGCAGACTTTCGCGCGCGCCGGCAGGCGAAAGCCGTCACCATTGGCCATGATGTCTGGATCGGCCACGGCGCGGTGATTATGCCTGGTATTCGTATCGGCAATGGCGCGATCGTCGGCGCCAACGCGGTTGTGACGCGCGATGTGCCAGCCTATGCCATTGTCGCCGGCGTGCCGGCGAAGCCCATCAGGCAGCGTTTCGACGTAGAGGTGGCGGCGCGGATCGAGAGGCTCGCCTGGTGGGACTGGCCGGTCGAAAAACTGGCCAGGTCAATCCCCGACATGCAGGCCATGCCGATCGAGGCCTTCCTCGACCGCTGGGAAAATGACGCCGCTTGATCGCGGCAATTTCAGCAGTCGTACCCCGGAATCACTAGACTAGGTATTTGTGGTCGACGCGATCGAGCGAAAGACATCGCCAGTAGCCAAAACCTGCTTAAGCCTGGGAAGACCGGGACCAAACCGGCGAAAGACTTCCGCCGACAGCGCAAGCGCACGATCGTCCTCGACCGAAATCCGGGGGAACCATGCTCCGCGCTCTCCGGACTGAAACCCCTTCCGCCATGCGGGGGTGGCGCGGCGGAAGGGGTTGGAGGTAAACCGCTGTGAAGCGGAAGGAACAGGCTCTCATGCCTGCAGGGTTACTATCCCGATAAACCCATAAAGTGTGTTTTCCTTTCGTTGCTCGTATTACGTGTATTCAATTGTACCGGTTGTATTTGCCCTTGCAGGGAACCGGAAGCAGCTGCCGAATGTTTCATTCGGAACGTACGCCTGGCGCGGGCCGTTTGAATGTAGTCACGCCGCGCTTTGCAGCAGCTTGAGGGTTTCGATGATGGAGAAGACTTTTACCAAGGTTTGCAACTGGGTTGCGCACCTGACAGGGCTGCCACTGACCTTCGCCACCTGCTGTCTGATCGTTGTTGCCTGGGCGGTCAGCGGCCCGTTCTTCGGCTTCTCCGACACATGGCAACTGGTCATCAACACCGGCACGACGATCATCACCTTCCTGATGGTGTTTCTTATCCAGAACACCCAGAACCGCGATGGCGCGGCCATTCAGGCCAAGCTCGACGAGTTGATCCGCGTTAGCGAGGGGCACAACCACTTCATCGGCATCGAGCACCTGACCGAGTCCGAGGTCGAGGAAATCCGTGACAGATGCGAGCGGGCAGCGAAGCGCCATGACGGGCAGATCGCCGCCATGGCGGCGAAGAAAGCCGTGACGCAGAAGCGTGCGCCGAAAAAGCGCGCGGCGTGATCCCGTCAAGACCTCATGAAGCTGGCAAACGCATCCTTGTGGTCGGCATGCCAGCGCGACAGAGCAGGGCGGTTTTCAATGATGTCGCCGATCGCCCAGGCCATGCGCTTCTCATCCATCGGGCGCTGGGCCTCATTGTCCGGGCACAGGATGTAGAAGTCGCCGCTGACCAGGGATTCCAGCATGAAATCAACCACTTGTTCGCCAGTCCAGGCGCCGGCGGGTTTCTCGGTGGCGCCTTCGGTGAGGCCGGTATAGGTGAAGCCGGGAATGAGAAGATGCGCCGACATATGGGCGCCGGGTTCGTTGCGCAGTGCGTGCGCGAGGCCTTCGGTGAAGGTTTTCACCCCAGCCTTGGAAACGTTGTAGGCAAGGTTGCCAGGTGGCGTGGTGATGCCTTGCTTTGAGCCGGTGTTGATGATCAGCCCGGGCTTGGCCGATGCCAACATGCGCGGTGCGAAAGCCTCGACACCATGCACGACGCCCCAGAAATTGATGCCCAGCAGCTGCTTCCAGGCATCGCGGTTTTCCCATGGCTTTCCCGGGTTGTTGCCGACGCCGGCATTGTTCATCAGCAGCGACACACCGCCGAAGGTATCGAACGCATGATCGGCCAGCCGGTCGAGTTCGTCGGCGTGTGAGACGTCAGTGGCGACCGCGAGCACCGCGCTGCTGCCGGCGATCTCGCCGACGGCGCCAGCTGCTTCATCAAGGCGCTTGCCGCCGATATCGGCGAGCACGATCTTCATGCCCATTGCCGCCAACCGCTTTGCCGCCGCAAGGCCGATGCCGCCGGCAGCGCCGGTGATGACGGCGACATTGCCTGCGCCAAGCGCGGGCAGGGCTATCTGGATTTTGGCGTCGGTGGTCATGGGCGATTTCCTTGTCCTGATGATGCCGAACTTAGCGCGGCAAGGCGTTCACGCAAGCCTCCCTCGTGTGCCCTCGGGTTGACCAGCCTGATCGTGGCTGCGCATTGTGCCGCCACAAACCGGAGATTTCCTGATTGGCGGACTGGGTCGAAATCCTGAGACAGCAGACGCCACCGGCGACCAAATGGGCCGTGAGGTGCCGCGGATGCTGGCCAATCCCGACATCAGTGAGACGCAGGTGAAAACCTTGTTCTCGGCCCTGGAAAAACAGGCCGAGTTTGTCGAGAAGTTGCGCATGGCACTGGAAAAATTCGGCCATGATTTTTCGATCATCAAGGCAGCCGAGCGGCTGGAGGAGCGCTACGCCGATCTTGCCGCTTCCGTGGCGGAAAAGCTGAAGGCGATGCGCAAGTAGGCGCGGGCTCCTATTTTTCGATCATGCGCGCAAACCGCCTGTCCGGCACCAGCCAGACCGTCGCGACCAGCACATAGATTGCAACGCCAATCCATTGATTGATGAAGGTCAATGGGACCGCCGCGAGATAGAGGGCAAGCGAGAGCTTGCCCTTGCTGTCGCTGCCCAGCGCCCTGGCAAAGGCACTGTCATTGGCATGCAATTTGTGCAGGGTCATGGTGAGGATGTTGAAGCCAATGGCGCACAAAACCAGATCGGCGCCGTAGACGGCGACCGGAACCGGCGCGAAGTGGTTCTCACCCATGAAGGCCGTGGTCACGGGCATCAGCGACAGCCAGAACAGCAGGTTGAGGTTCGCCCACAAAACGCGGCCGTCGACCCGCTGCACGGTGTGGAACATGTTGTGCAGATTGTTCCAGTAGATGCCGACAGTGACGAAGGACAGGATGTAGCAGAAGAAGACCGGCCAGAGCGGCACCAGGGCGGAAAAATCCTCGCCATGCGGCACCTTCAGCTCAAGCACCATAATGGTGATGATGATGGCGACGACGCCGTCGGTAAATGCCTCGACCCTGCCTTTGCCCATAAAACCTCCCTGGTTGCTGGCACAGCTTTAGGGGAGGAAATTCAAGGACGCCATCTCTCATGCGGCGAACTACCGCTATGGCTAGGTGACCAGCCAGGCTTGCCGGTGCCGGGCCGACGGAAAGCCCGGCGGGCTTTCAACAGCATTCAGCCGTTCGGCGTTTCGGGCGACAGATGCGCGCGCTGGCGCGGCACGCCAAGGCCGGTGTCCGGCGGCTCGCCGGCGGCCGGCCTGTTCTCGATCATGTGTGTGCTGCGCCAGCCGCCAAAACGATAATAGGCCGTGGCCAGCACCAGCGAGGTGATCGAGCCGGCCGCGAAACTCCACCACAGGGCTTCGACGCCGAACACGCCGCGCAGGAAGTAGGCGAAGCTGGTGCGCACGAACAGCACCGAGATCACCAGGATGATCAGCGGCGGCATGACAGCGCCTGTGGCGCGAACCGTGGCGAAGAGCACGATGGTGATGCCAAACAGGATGAACGACCAGGACGCGACATTGTTAATGTGGGCGGCAATATCGATCGCGGCGCTGTCGCTGCTCAAGAACAGGCTGAGGATCGAGCGGCCGAAGACCGACAGAAGGGCGACCAGCGCTCCGGTCAGAAGCAGATTGAAACCGACACCGGAGGCGGCGATGCGGCCGATCCGGTCCCAGCGGCCGGCGCCGACATTCTGCGCCGCCATCGAGGACACGGCCGCGCCGATGGCAAGCGCCGGCATCTGGATATAGGTCCACAGCTGCGCGGCGATGCCATAGGCGGCGGCGACCTGCGAGCCATAGGAATTGACGATGCCCATCACCGTCAGAGCCGAGACCGAGATGACGATCATCTGCAGGCCCATCGGCACGCCCTTGAAGACGACGATGCGCAGCAGGGCGGGATCCGGCCGCAGCAAGGCGAGATCGGCGCCGGCCAGCCGCAATGGATGCTTGCGCACATAGAGCACGATGAGGATGGCGATGACGCTGACCGTCTGGCCAATCAGCGTCGAGGTCGCCGAGCCGGCGATGCCGAGCTCTGGAAACGGCCCGATGCCACGGATGAGCAACGGGTTGAGGATGATGTCGAGCACGACCGCCAGCGCCATGAAGACGAAGGGCGTGCGAGAATCACCGGCGCCGCGCAGCACCGTCATGACAAAGGACAACAGGTTCATCATAGGCA
>JBDSLV010000525.1:0-8776 GCA_039916205.1 Mesorhizobium sp.
AGGCGTCGAAAAGCTGAAAATTTTCGACCTCGCCGATTTCGATCATGACGGTGACACAGTCACCATTTCGCGCACCGGCTTCACCGGCGATCTCGGCTACGAGCTGTTCGTTGCAGCGGACAAGGCGTTGAGCCTCTGGGACCGGCTGATGACGGCTGGCGAATTGCGCGGCATCCGCGCCATCGGTTACACCGCGCTCAACCGTGCCCGGCTCGAAGCCGGACTGGTCGTTGCCAATGCCGACTTCACGACATCGGAACACGCCATCCGCGCCGACCGCTTGCGCACGCCCGATGAAATCGGCCTCGGCTTCATGATCGATCCCGGGAAAGGTCATTTCAACGGCCGCCGCGCCATTCTCGAAGCGCGCACCAAACGCAAACTGCGCCATGTTCTGGTCGGGCTGGAAATCGAAGGCAATATTCCGGCCGAGCACGCCATCGTCTACTACAAGAAAAGCCAGGAGGTCGGGCTGGTCAGCGCCGCCATGTGGTCACCCATGGCCAAGCGCAACATCGCCATCGCCTCGCTGGCGCGACCGTTCGGTGATACGATGGTCGAGGACCTCTGGGTCGAGATCTACGCCATGCGCGAACTGCAATATCAAAAGCTGATGAAGCGGGCCAAGGTCGTTCCGCGGCCGTTTATCAAGCTTGACCGGCGCACCGCCAATCCGCCGGCGGATTTCTGACGATGTCCGACGAGCAGGACGATGAGGCGGAGGCCGCCGAACAGTGGGAACTGGTCAACACGCCGCTTGGCGAAAAATGGTCCGGCCGCACCCGCTATGCCGCCGCCATGTTCTTCTACAAGCGCGGCGAGATGACAGCCGAGACGCTTGAGGTCTACCGCATCTGCGCGCGGCTCGATTCGGAAAACCCGTTGCCGATCGTCAGTGATCGCGGCGCCGGCAAGGACTGGCTGAAGCGGATGGGTTTCAAATAGCGCCGAAGCGCTACCCTATGGTCCGTTCCAGCATGCCAATCCAGCTGCGATAGGCGATCTTTTCGATCAGCGCGCGGCCGAAACCGCGTGCGGCCAGTGCATCAAGCAATTTGGGCAGGCCGGCGACGTCGCCGATCACGGCGGGGACCATGGCGCCGTCGAAATCGGAGCCAAGACCGACACCGTCCTCACCCAATGCCTGCAGCAGGGAATCGACATGGCGCACCATGATGTCGAGGTCGGTGTTGCTGTTCACCCTGCCGTCTTCGCGCAGGAAACCGGTGGCGAAGTTGAGCCCGACCATGCCACCGCTCTCGCGGATGGCGCCAAGCTGCCAGCCGGTGAGATTGCGAGAATGGCCGCAGATCGCATGCACGTTGGAGTGGGTCGCCACCAGCGGCGCGTCGCTGATCGCGGCGACATCGCGAAAGCCCTTCTCGTTGAGGTGCGAGAGATCGATCATGATCTTCAGCTGGTTGCAGGCCTTGACCAGCGCCTTGCCGGCATCGGTGAGGCCGGGGCCTGTATCGGGCGATGACGGAAAGCGGAACGGCACGCCGTGCCCGAAGGCATTGGGCCGGCTCCAGACGATGCCGAGCGAGCGCAGGCCGGCGGCATGCAGCACGTCGAGCATGGTGAGTTCAGGATCGATCGCCTCGACGCCTTCGATGTGGAACACCGCGGCGATGGAGTCTTTCGCCATGGCGGCCCGAACATCGCCGGCGCTGCGGCAGACGGTGAGCGCTCCGGCCCGTTCCAGCCTGAACAGGATGGAGGCCATCGCAATGGTCGAGGTCAGCGCATCGCTGCGCGGCACCTCGGGCGGCAGGGGTTCGCTGTCGCTCGGAGCCGAAGGCACCGCAGCGCGCTTGGCCTTCTCGACCGGTGGCGGGAAGATCGCGAACATGCCGCCGACGAAGCCGCCGGCCTTGGCGCGAGGCAGGTCGATATGGCCGCCTGACTTTCCCTCGATGAACAGCTTTTCAACGTCGGCGTCTTTCGCCTGGTAGAGCCTGAGCAGCGTGTCATTGTGGCCGTCGAAGACGGGAACGAGGTCGGTATCGGTCATCAGGGGATCATTCACTTTGATTGGTCGGCGGGCGCCCGCCATATATCATGTCTACTTAGGCAAGATGGGCGGCCTGTGCAAATGCCAGAACCCACCTTGCCGTTGTGACTGGCCCTTTCACCAACATCTTTGCTGCCGTCAGCGGGAGCCTACTGCTTCAAGACGTCGGCCCATTCTTGGTGACGGCGGAATTGCGCATTGGCGAATGGGCAGAGCGGGATGATCTTCTTGCCCGCCGCCCGCGCGTCCTCGACCGCGCGGGTAACGAGGCGGAGCCCCGCGCCCTGGCCGCGAAACGCGTCAGGCACCTCGGTGTGATCGATGATGATCTGGTGTTCGCCAATCTTGGTAAAGGTCATCTCGGCCTCGGCGCCGTCAGGTCCGCGCAAAACATAGCGGCCTTTGGAACCGCGATCCTCGAGCTCGATCTCCGGCAATTGGTCAGGCATCGCTCAGGCTCCTTTCGCTTGCGGGCTGGCAAGAAAGCGCCGCGCCGCTTCGATTTCGTTCGGCCGCACCTCGTGCCCGCCTTCGTGCCATTCCACTGTGACATCGGCTCCGTCGGCGCGCAAATAGGCTTCCAGCCGCGTGGTCAAGTTGGGTGGACAGATCGGGTCGCGCTTGCCGGCGGTCAAGAGAATACGGCGACCGGCAAGGCTGCCTTTCACCTCTGGTTCGAACGGGATCAGCGGATGCATCATTACCGTTGCATCGAACAGCGCTGGCGCGGCAAACACCACCGAGGCCAGGATGTTGGCGCCGTTGGAATAGCCGAGACCAAGCACCGCCGAGGGCTTTGACGCCTCGACATGCGCCTTGACGAAGCTGGCCATCTTTTCGGTCGCCCGGGCGAGATCGTCCATGTCGTAGACGCCCTCGCCGGTGCGGCGAAAGAAGCGCGCGGCGCCGTGTTCCGAGACATCGCCGCGTGGCGAAACGATGGTCGCACCGGGCGCGAGATCGCGCCCGAGCGACAGAAGCTGGCTTTCGTCGGCACCGGTGCCATGGAAGACGAACAGCAGCGGGCTATCAGGCGAACCGGGCAGAACCTTGTTGATATAACTATCTTTGCTCATGACCTGATCCTCAGCCTTCCAGCTTCTGCAGATGCTGTTCGAGATAGGCCCTGAGATGCTGATGCTGCGTTGGCAGCTTCAACGCCTCGCCAAGATGGGCGGTGTCCTCATCGCGGTCGAAACCCGGTTCGTTGGTGGCGACCTCGAACAGCACGCCGCCGGGCGTGCGGAAATAGATCGCCCAGAAGTAGTCGCGGTCGATCACCGGTGTCACCTGGTAGCCCGTGTCCATCAGCGCCTTGCGCACTTCCAGCTGCTTGGCGCGGTTTTCGACGGCGAAGGCAACGTGGTGGACGGAGCCGGCGCCAAGATCGGCAAAGGCAGCACCCGGCAGCGATTCGATATCGATGACATCGGCGCCATTGCCATTTTTCACCGCCAGCCGCCTGACATTGCCTGATGTCTCCACTTCGTCATAGCCCATGAACTTCAGCAACTCCTCGGTGGCACCGCCATCCTTCAGCCGCAGCGAGACCGAGTGAAAACCGCGGATCGCCTCGTCGACGGGAATGCCGCCCTTTGCCCAGGGCGCACGGCTGTCGGCCTTGCTCTCGACAAGTGCGAAACCATCGCCGTCGGGACCGGCGAAGGCCAGACGCTTCTCGCCAAATGTCTCGTCGCGCGAGACACCGGCAATACCCTCGTCGGCGAACCGCTTTTCCCAATAGGCGAGCGTGCCTTCCGGCACCGAATAGACCGTGGTGCCAACCTCGCCGACGCCATGGCGGCCCTTGCCGATGTTGGGAAACGGAAAATAGGTCATCACCGAGCCGGGCGCGCCGGCCTCGTCGCCATAATAGAGATGATAGACGTCGGGGGCGTCGAAATTGACGGTTTTCTTGACCCGGCGCTGGCCAAGCTTCCTGGTGAAGAAGTCATTGTTCTGGCGCGCGTCCCTGGCCATCGACGTGACGTGGTGCAGGCCCTTGATCTGGTCGAGCATGTTCTTGCTCCTTCCTATGTTCGGTGCGGCCCTCGCCGCTGTCCACGCCAATATGAGGATACGCCCGTTCAAGGCAAAGGCGGCAAACACAGAATGGACTGTGCGACAATAGTGAACAATGAAAGAGCATTTGTTCACCATTCGACAAAGAGACCAGGCTTGCGCCGCCGCGAAAATTCGGTTCCATGAGCAGCGTTTCCCAACCCGACGAGGATACTCGATTGGCCATCAACGGCAGACGCCCGAACGTTCTCCTGATCACCTGCGACCAGTGGCGCGGCGACTGCCTGTCGGCTGCCGGACACCCCGTGGTCAAGACGCCGAACGCCGATGCCCTGGCGGCCCACGGCATGCTGTTCAAAAGGCACTATGGTGGAGCGGCACCTTGCTCCCCGGCCCGCGCCTGCCTCTACACCGGCCTTTACCAGATGAACAACCGGGTTTGCCGCAACGGCACGCCGCTCGACGCTCGCCATGGCAACATCGCGCTCTCGGCGCGAAGCCTCGGCTACGATCCGACGCTGTTCGGCTATACCGACGTATCGCTCGACCCACGCGTGCTGGCGCCAGGCGATCCACGGCTGCAAAGCTATGAGGGCGTGCTGCCGGGCTTCAGCCCGCGCCAGCTTCTGCCCGAGCACCAGAAACAGTGGCTCTCCTGGCTGAAGCTGCGCGGTGTCGATGCCAGCGCCGGTTTTCCAGACATCCACCGCCCGGCCGCCGCTCGAGCCGACGGCGCCGTCAGCAACGCCCCGCCCATCTATTCGAAGGATGAGACCCCGACAGCGTTCCTGGCAGGGGAGTTCATCCGTTGGCTGGGCGAACAGCAGCATGGCGCACCCTGGTTCGCGCATCTCTCCTTCATCAGCCCGCACCCGCCCTTCATCGTGCCGGAGCCCTACAACACGCTTTATGATCCAGCAGACGGCCCCGCTTTCCAGCGGGCCGAAAGCTGGCAGGCCGAAGTGCGGAGCCACCCCTATCTCGCTTATGACCTCGGCCGGCAAAAACAGGGCAAGTTCCGCCCCGGCGCCGCAGGCAAGGTGCATGACTGGAGTGAAGACGACTTCCGCCGCATCCGCGCGATCTACTATGGCATGATCTCGGAGACCGACGCCCAGCTTGGCCGCATCTGGCAAGCCCTGAAGGCCGAGGATGCATGGAACGACACCATCATCGTGCTGACCTCCGACCATGCCGAGATGATGGGTGACCACTTCATGCTCGGAAAGGGCGGCTACTTCGACGGCAGCTATCATATCCCGCTGATTGTCCGCGACCCGCGCCACGGCGACACAGCCGGCGCCAGCGTCGATCGCTTCACCGAAGCCGTGGACATTCTGCCGACACTGCTTGACCTGCTTGGTGAAGCCCCACCGCCACATCTCGACGGGCATTCATTGAAGCCATTCCTAAAGGGCGACAACCCAGAAACCTGGCGTGACGCCGCGCACTGGGAGTTCGATTTCCGCTCCATCGCCGAAGGCGAGGCCGAACGCCATTTCGGCATTGCATCACGCGGGTGCAATCTCGCCGTCATCCGCACTGGTAAATACAAATACGTGCATTTCGGTGGCGGGCTGCCGCCACTGCTTTTTGACCTGGAGAGCGACCCGGGCGAACTGGACAATCTTGCCGCCGACCCGGCCCTCATGCCGGTTCGGCTGGAGTTCGCCGAAAAGCTGCTCGCTTGGCGAGCCGAACACCTCGACCAGTCGCTGGCACTCGCTGAGCTGATAGAACATGGCGTCGCCGGCCATGCCGCCGGCATGCCGCCTCGCCTGACGTGAAAAGTGCCCGCGCCGTTGCCGGCGCGGGCCCTTTCATCAGGATGAGCTATTGCACGATCAAGCGTTGCTGGTCACGCTTCTCGGCATAACTGCCCTTGTCATAGGCGGCCTGCGCTTCAAGCTGTTCCTTGGTAAAGGTCGTGTAGAGGTACTTCTTGCCATCCTTGTCGGCCATGAATTTGAGATTATCCATACCGACCGCGACTTCCTTTTCGCCGATGCCCAGAAAACCACCGACATCGACAATCACCGCGTCTGCCTTGCTGTCCGGCGCCAGTACAACGTCGCCGATTTCGCCAACCTTCACATCATTGGCGCCGTAGACCGTGGTGCCTTTCAGGTCGTCACCTCTGATCTCGCCGACCGGCATTTCGGTCAGCGTCGACTTGTCGATTGCCGCGGTCTGGGTCTGGTCGGGCGTTGATGCGGCCGGTGCTTCAGCCGTCTTGTCCGCCGGAGCAACAGCGGTGTCAGACGGAGCCGCCGCCATCGGCGCTGGCGTCGCCGGATCATTGGACGCCGTTGCTGCAGGAGCCGGATCATAGGCCTTGCGGTCGAAATCCGGCAGAGCCTGAAGCTCTTCCTTGGTGGTCTGGGCTACGAGCCAGCGGTCGCCGTTCTTCTCGGCCCACTGTGCCTTGCCGAAATCAAAGGCGACATTCTTCGCGCCAAGGCCAAGGAAGCCACCCACGCCGATGATCAAGGACTGGGCTTTGCCTTCCTTGGTCAGAACGATGTCGTTGACGCTGCCAATGTTCTGCGCGTCATCGCCGGTGCCATTGTAAACGGTTTCACCGACAATGTTGGTCGCCAGATTGCCATCGGCACCCTTCACCGGTTCAGCCGCAGCGGGAGCCTGCGCGGTATCGGTTGATGTCGCGGGTGCCGCTGGCGCCATGGTGTCGGTCGAAGCTGCCGGAGCCGGTGCATAGGACTTGCTGTCGAACTCAGCCTGCGCCGTCAGCTCCTCCTTGGTAGTCTGCGCAACCAGCCAGCGGTCGCCGTTCTTTTCGGCCCATTGTAGCTTGTCGTAGTCAAAGGCAACGTTCTTGGCACCGACGCCAAGAAACCCGCCGACGCCGATGACGACCGACTTCGCCTGCCCATCCTTGTCGAAAACGACGTCGGCAACCTTGCCGATGCTCTCGGCGTCGTCGCCGGTGCCGTTATAGACGGACTCACCAATGATGTTGGAAACGATGATGCCATCGGCGCGCGCCGAAGGGGTGGCCACGGCGGGCTGCTGGACCGATGGCGCCGAGGTTGCCGGAGCGGTCGAACTTTGCGCGTAAGCGCCGGTCGCGATCAGCGTCGCGAGGGCGGTCGTGGCTAAAAGGTTGCGGATCATGATAGTCTCTCCTGGTGCGTGATTTCATGCACGCCGCGTCCGGTTGAACCGTCGCTGGGGAGATCGGACGCGGCATCTTCTACAGGGTCACAACGTCGTGACCACACGGTTGTTCCGACAAAAGACAGCGGTGTGCCTGGCAAGAAATCAGGCGATATCCATCGATTTCACGGCTTCTCGCCGGAACCTTTCCCGCCCCGCTTCGTTTCAGCCTTTGGCTGGGCACGTCTCGGCCCAATGGTGGCTGAAAAAACGGAGCGGGGCATGAAATTTGCTGCGGTGCTGAACCGGGATGGCGGCACCTTGCGCACCACCGACCTTGCCGCCTTCTCCGACCGTATGCACCAGACGCTGGAGGCAGCGGGGCACACTCTGGACATCGAGATCGTCGCTGGCAAGGATGTGGTGGAAGCGCTTGATCGTCTTGCTTCGCGGCGCGGCATTGACGCCGTTCTCGCCGGCGGCGGCGATGGCACCATTTCGGCCGCGGCCGCCCGGCTGATGGGAAAGAAGAAAGCGCTGGCCATCCTGCCGGCCGGCACGATGAACCTATTCGCGCGCGGCCTGGGCATCCCGCAGACACTCGACACAGCACTGCAGTCCTTTGCCGATGGCGAGATCATTCCTGTCGATATTGCCACCGCCAACGGCCGGCCATTCGTCCACCAGTTTTCCATCGGCATGCATGCCAGGATGGTGCAGTTGCGCGAAAGAATGGAGTTCGGCTCCCGCCTGGGAAAAATCGGCGCTTCGGCAAAAGCCGCCTGGGCGACCATCAACAATCCGCCGGCGATGAATGTGACACTCAGTATTGGCGAAGCCGAGATGGCGGCGCGCATATCCGGCATTGGCATCACCAACAACCTGTTCGGCGAAGGCCACCTCCCCTATGCGGACAATCCGTCCGGCGGCGTGCTCGGCGTCTATGTCACGGTGGCACAGCAGCGAGCGCACCTGATCAAATTCGTCTTCAACGTGGCGCGCGGCAAGTGGCGTGACAACGAACATGTCGAGATTCACCAGGCCGACAAAACGGTGTTGAGAATCCATTCGGCGAGCCGCAAATTCCGCGCCGTCATGGACGGCGAATTGGTCAAGCTCGAGCGTGAAACAACGATCGAAATCCAGCCGGGCGCACTGAATGTGCTTGTGCCAGCGCGCGCAGCTCAAGCAAAGGCAGCCTGATGCCATCCCAGGCGACGAAAATGAGAGATAGCCTAGCCGCCGGGTGCCGTGCCTTGCTCGGTCATATCCGTCTTGATCATTTCGCCATAGATTTCAATGGCGCCCCAGGCAACGAACGCGAACAGCAACGCGGCGATCAGAATGCGCAATCCATGCCGGCCCCAGCCTCCCTGGCTGGCTTTGTCCTCGGGAATGAACTTGGTCACGGTCGGCCCTCATCCTGCGTCGCGCCGGCGGGCGCGCCCGCCAACACACAGTCGGGTAACGGTTCCTCGCTACGATGGTTCCGGACACATGAACTGGTGTCGGGCCGGCCCATCGGCAAGGCAACAGCGAAAGACCACGGGGCGGGGCTTTGGGGACCTGGTGAATAACAAGGCAGAAAGAGCGCCGGGGCTACCGGCCAAGGTTGCACGCGCG
>JBDSLV010000526.1:0-4317 GCA_039916205.1 Mesorhizobium sp.
TCGGCGCTCTTCAAGTTGTCGCGGCGGCGTCCGGGTTCGCCATGGATACCGACGCCGAATTCCATCTCGCCATCGCCAATGTCGAAGGTCGGCTTGCCGGCGGCGGGCACCGTGCAACTGGTCAGCGCCACGCCCATCGAGCGCGTCAATCCGTTGACACGCTCGCCCAGTGCTTTCAACTGTTTCAACGCCATGCCTTGTTCGGCGGCGGCGCCGAGGATCTTCTCAACCACCAGGGTGCCGGCAACGCCACGCCGTCCGGTGGTGTAGGATGAATTCTCGACGGCGACATCGTCATTGGTCACCACTTGCAGGATGCCTTCCGACATTTCGGCAGCCATCTCGAAATTCATCACGTCGCCTTCGTAGTTCTTGACGATGAACAGGCAGCCGGCGCCGGTTTCGACGGCTTCCGCCGCGGCCAGCATCTGATCCGGCGTCGGCGAGGTGAAGACCTGGCCGGGACAGGCGGCATCCAGCATGCCGTGGCCGACCAGCCCGCCGTGCAATGGTTCATGGCCAGAACCGCCGCCGGAGATCAGCGCCACTTTGCCCGGCTTCAATGTCCTGCGGCGGACAAACTTGTGTCCGTCGCCCAGCACCAGGATGTCGGCATGGGCGGCGACGAACCCATCGAGGCTTTCGGTCAGCACCGTGTCCACGGAATTCAGGAACTTCTTCACGGCGGTTTCCTCCGAAATAGCTGACGATAGGGGTCAACTGCCCTTGCCGGTGATGCTGGTGATCTTCTGGATGAAATCGTTCACCGCCTTGTCGAGTGCGGCATTCTGCTTGTCATCGCCGAAATCGGGAACGATGAGGGATACATGCCGCGTCTTGCGCAGGCCGGCTGCCATCGACATTTTTCCTGGATGCGCCTGATGATAGGCGGCGAGGAAATGATCGCGCTCGGCCGGGCTGAAATGGCAGACGGAAAAAATAGCCGGCAAATGTTTTGAAGGGATCGGGATCGAATAGGCCGGGCTGGAGATCTGGGTGACGAAGCTGCGGTGCTTGCCGAGCGCATCGGCGAGGCGCTGACGCATCCCGGATGGACGCTGGTCGATCACCTGCGACAGGATCGTCTTGTAGGCGCGGATCGCCGCTTCGGAACCCGGTTCGGGTGTCTTGTCGGTCATGCGCCTAGACCGAAACGTCCGCGATGGCCGCCTTGGCCATGGCGAGTTGAGCCGGGGCCACGGAGACATCGCGCAGGCCGGCCCCGATCAATGTGGGAATGGCGGCTGGATCGCCACCGGCATCGCCGCACAGACTGACCGGAATACCGCGCACCCTGCCAAAGGCGGCGACCGATGCGATCAGCCGCAGCACCGCCGGATGACGGACCGAATTGAGGTGCGCAACCGACGCATTGTCGCGAGCGGCGGCCATCACATACTGGGTCAGGTCGTTGGAGCCGATCGACAGGAAGGCGACATCCGCGAAGGCTTCGGGTGCGATCGCCACCGAAGGCACCTCGACCATGATGCCGAGCGGCGGCATTTTCTGTGCGATGCCACAGGCGGCAAGCGCGGCCTGCTCCTCATGGAACAAGGCGGCGGCGCGCTCATACTCGTCCGGCACGGCGATCATTGGAAACATCACCTTCAGATTGCCGTGCATGGATGCGCGCAGCAAGGCGCGAATCTGCGCCCGGAAGATTTCCGGCCGCGCCAGCGACAGCCTTATGCCGCGCAGGCCGAGGAACGGGTTGCTTTCCGCTACGGTGAAGCCCGGAACTGGCTTGTCGCCGCCGGCGTCGACGGTGCGGATCGTCACCGGCTTGTCGCCGGCCCATTCCAGTACCTTGCGATAGGCGCGATACTGCGTCTCCTCATCAGGCAGCATCTTGCCGAACAGGAACTCGGTGCGCATCAGCCCGACACCGTCGCAGGTCGCGATATCGATGCCGTCGACTTCAAGCGGATCGGCGATGTTGACTTGCACGCGCACCGCCGTGCCGGCTCTGGTCACCGCCGGCCGCGCCAGAAAGGTCGCGGCCTGATCGCGCCGCGCCGCGAACGACGACGACGACTGGCGGAAAGCATCGATCTCGGCTTTCGACGGTGAAAGCACGACGCCACCGTGTTCCGCGTCGAGCAGTGCGATGCCGGCGAGATTGCCGGGCGAGACGTCAGGGTCAACCGCTCCAAGGCCCACAATCATCGGCACGCCGCGCGAGCGCGCCAGCATGGCGACATGGCTGGCAGCACTTCCCGCTTTCAGCGCGATGCCGCCGCCGCCACTCCAGTCGGTATCGAGAAAGCGCGTCGGCGCGATGTCCTCGCCATAGAAAATGGCGCCTGGAGGTGCGGTGACCTCGCCGTCCTCGGTCAGCGCCCGCAGCACCTGATCGCGAATGTCCTTGATATCAGCGGCGCGGGCCCTGAAATAATCCTGATCCGAGGCTTCGTAGCCGGCGGCCTCGGCGTCGAGCCCCTGCCGCCAGGCAGCATCCGCCGGCTGGCCGGAGGCGATCGACGCAAAGGCCGGACCGCTGAGCGCGTCGTCCTCCAGCATGGCGATCTGGAATTCGAGTATGTCCGCGGCGTCGCCTTCGCTCGTTTTAATCAGCGCCGCGAGCCGATCCTTGGCGATGCCGATTGCGGTTTCGAGCGCCGCCTTCTCATCGATGACCGATCCCTTGGCTGTGTAGGTCGTCGCAAGCCGGTCGAACTCGAACAACGGCCCTTCGGCATAGCCAGCCGATGCTGAAATGCCCTGGAGCCTAAGCGGTTCGGGCATGATCCGCACCCTCGTCGAAATCGCGCTGTACCAGCTCGATCAGCGCATCGACCGCTTCGTCGGCGCCATCGCCCCTGGCGCGGATGTGCAGCATCGTGCCTTTTGGCGCTTTCGCCGCCATCACCTTGACGATGCTCTTGGCGTCGAACCATGGCCCGTTGGCTGCAAGCGCCACCTCCACCTCGGCGGCAAAGGTCTTGGCGAGCTTGGTGAACTTCACCGAAGGGCGCGCATGCAAACCCACGTCGTGGGTGATCAAAACGGTTGCTTCGGCGGAGACGGACATTCGGTCAAAAATCCTGTTCGTTCACGACGGCGACAATTCATGCGCCGTCGCCACCACTTCTTTCAAAGAGGCGCCGCCGGACGCCTCCGTCGCCGCCATCACGGCGCCTTCCACGATCGGCGCGTTGCAGACGATGATTTTCTGCGCGCGCGGCTCGCCGATCATCTCGACGGCCATTTCGCTGTTGGTCTCGGCACCGCCGAGATCAACCAGGATGGCGACGCCGGCTTCCGACCATGCCTTGTCGATGGCACCCATGATCGCTTCCACGCTGGTGCCGAGCCCGCCATGGCCGTTTCCGCCGCACCATGCAAGCGGCACTTCGTCGCCGACCATTTGGCGAACCATGTCCGCTGTGCCTTCCGCGACCAGCGGTGAATGCGAGACGATGACGATGCCGACATTGCTCATGTGCGCTCCCCGACAGTTTCAATCACGGTCCGCACCAGCAGCGCGACCGATCGCGCACCGGCATCCATATGACCGATCGAGCGGTCACCAAGGAACGAGGCGCGGCCCCGGATTGCTTTCATCGGAACAGTGGCATCCGCCGCCCGATCGGCGATCTCGACGATTTCCGAGGCCGTCTTGCCTCGCAGCAAGGCGTCATGCACCGGCTGCAGCACATCGAGCATCGTCTTTTGTCCGACCTGCGATTTGCCGCGCGCCGCCACCGCCTCGATTGCCTTGCCGAAGGCCACCGCCAGACCGGAGCGATCCGGCTCAGCCGAGATCTCCTTGCCAAGCGCCATGAACAGCGTGCCGAACAGCGGGCCTGAAGCGCCGCCGACGGTCATCACCAGTTTGGTGCCGATCGCCTTCAGCGCCTCGGGTAACGGCTTGACGGCGAACGCCTCGGCCTCGGCTCGAAGCGCCTCGAAGCCGCGCTTCATGTTCAGCCCATGGTCGCCGTCGCCAATCGCCTGGTCGAGCGTGGTCAGCTCTTCCGCATGCGCCGCGATCGTGTTTGCCGCTGCCGAGATCAGCCTGGAAAAATCCGCTGCCGTGATGTCGCCCATGCTCTTGGCTCCTGCACTCTCGGCAGTATGGGAAAATTCCTTGTCCGGCAATTGAAGCATCATCTTCCCCGTCAGGCTGTTGCGAGCAACGCGGCCACGGCGGCGAAGACTTCGGCGACGGCATAGGCGCCGGGGTCGATAATGCCGTCGAGCTGGCTGCCGATATAGGCGGAGCGCCCGGCCTTCGCCTTGCGCATGGCGGCGGTGCCCTCGGCGCCCCGCCGCGCTGCCCTGGCAGCGTCTTCCGGGCTGCCGGCGTCGAGCGCT
>JBDSLV010000527.1:0-7150 GCA_039916205.1 Mesorhizobium sp.
CGCTGAAGGAGATGATCGTGCTGAACGGGCATTTGCAAGAGCGGCTGGATGCGATGGAGGACCGGCGCCGGGCGAGAGGCTAGAAACGCTTCCCGTCCTTCGCAATCGCCCTGCCCTTGCGATAGACAGTCCGGCCCTTCGGCACGGCCACCACCGCCTCGGGCACATGAACGGCCTGCATCGTCACGAAATCGGCGTTGGCGCCAACCGCGATGCCGTAACGCTGCAGCCCCAGCGCCTTCGCTCCGGCATGGGTCACGACGTCGAAGGCTGACGCCAGTTCCCAGTCTTCGTAGAAGCCGGAGCGGTAGCCGATGAGGTTGGCGCGCGACAGCATGTCGCCGTCGCCGTAGGGCCACCAGGAATCGCGGATGTTGTCGGAACCGCTGAACACGGTAACGCCTGACTGGCGCAAGGCGGTGACCGGCGGGAAGGCGTGATTGCCCGGCGCGTTGGTCATGATCGCCACGCCCGAGGCGGCCAGCATCTCGCCGGCTTTCATCAGTGCGGCGTGGTCGATATCGCCCAGCGCATAGGCGTGGCTGATGGCGACGTGTCCGTGCATGCCGAGCGCCCTGGTCCGCGCGGCGATCTCCTCGATCTGGAACAGGCCAAGGCTGCCGCCGTCATGCAGGTGGATATCGATGCCGACGCCATGCTTTTGCGCCAGGCCGAACACGACATCGAGATGGCCATTCACATCGCGGTCGAAACTCGCGGGATCGAGCCCGCCGATCAGGTCGCAGCCAAGCTTCAGCGCCTCGTCCAGAAGCTCCGGCGTGCCCGGCGAGGAGAGGATGCCGCTTTGCGGAAAGGCGACGAGCTGGATGTCGATGAGGTCGCGATATTGCTCGCGCACCGCCAGGATCACCTCCAGATGCTTGAGGCCGACCGACCCATCGACCATCACATGGCTGCGCATGGCGAGGCTGCCCTTGCCGATGCAGAGCTCGAGCTGGTTCCTCGCGCGTTCCTCCATGGGTGCCGCAGCGGCAAGGTTTTGCGCCTGGAACGCGACGCGCTCGCGCACGTCAAAGCCGTTGGTGCAAGGAATGTGCGGGCGCCAGACATCACCATAAAAACTGGTGTCGAGATGGATATGGCCTTCGACGAAGCCGGGCACGACAAGCTGGCCGCCAAGGTCGACAACCGTAGCCTCGGTCGCCATCTTGCCGCCCGCCGGCACGATGGCGCTGAAGCGTCCGCCTGCAACGCTGAGATCGGCCAGTGCGCCATCCGCGAGCGTCGCATTGGTGAAGAGAATGTTCGAAGAGGCGGTCAAGGCGTCACCATCAGTTGGGTCGTGATGCTAGGGCTAGACCATGCGTGCAACGCCAGCGTCAACACGACAAATGGTGGAAACTGTTTCTTGGCGCGTCCAGAAAACATCATGCCGAACAGCAAGATACGGCCGGATGCTGAATCGGCATGGAAGGATAGCTCATCTTACCGCGTCACCGGAAGCGGCAGGTAGAATTCGGTGGGCAACGTCTTCGACGGACGGCGCTGACCGCGTGCCGTCACCACCCGAAATCACAGCACTTTGCTGCTTATCTGGCCGTTTTCCTTCATGAGTTCTAGATAAGTCTTTGCGCTGGAGTTGCCGTGCGCTGCAGCCTTGAGGAACCATTTGGCGGCTTCCGCAAAGTCCGGTTTTCCGCCGATGCCGCGATAGTACAGCATGCCGAGACTGGCTTCGGCATCGGCATTTCCGGTCTTGGCAGCAGCCAGCCACCAGGATTCCGCAGCCTTGTCGTCCCTGGCGATGCCTATGCCGTTTGCATAGGCATAAGCCAAGTTGAGCTCGGAGTTGACATTTCCCTGCTGCGCGGCCTTGAGCCACCAGACAGCCGCATCCGCCTTGCTCTGAACGACGCCTCGGCCCGTGGAATAGGCGTCGCCGAGCGCCTCCTCGGCCATTGCGTTGTCCTGGTCCGCCGCCTTGCGCCACAAAGCGACTGCCTTGGCATCATTCTTTGGTACGCTGGCACCATCCGAATACATGCCGCCAAGGCTGAATTGTGCCAACGGATTGCCCTGGTCGACTGCCTTGCCGAACCAGGCGAGTGCCTGCGCGTCATCCTGTTTGACGCCCTGTCCCAATCTGTAGATCGTGCCGACATTGTATTGCGCGACAGCATGGCCGTTGACCGCGGCCTTCATCCACCATTGGAAGACCTGCCCGTCATCGCGCGCAAATCCGCGGCCTTCATGATAGAGAATGCCAAGCTGGTACTGGGCATCGGTGTAGCCTTGGTCGGCTGCCATTCGCGTCCATTTCGCGGCCAGCCCGTCATCCTTGTCGATGCCTTCGCCGAGCAAATAGGCCCTGCCGAGATTGTACCCCGCTTCCGCATTTCCTGCCTCGGCAGCCTTGCGCCACCAGACAACAGCCTGAGCATAGTCCTGCCGCACACCAGAACCGAGGGCATACATTCCACCCAAGGCGGATTGCGCCAGGGCGGTGCCCTGATTGGCTGCCTTGCTCATCCAGGAGAATGCCTGGGCACTGTCCTTGCCAATGCCATTTCCTGTGAGATAGGCGCTCGCCAGGCTGTATTGCGCCTCCGCAACGCCACTGGGCGCTGCCTTCATCCACCATTCAACCGCCAGCCGGTCGTTTTGAGCCACCCCTACGCCTTTGTGGTACAGGATGCCGAGTTGGCCTTGGGCCTTAGCGTTGCCTGCCTCGGCGGCCTTGAGCCACCAGGCGGCGCCATCCGACGCGCTCTTGGTAACACCCCTGCCCTCCAGATACGCATTTCCGAGCCATGTCTGAGCTTCTGCGTTGCCTTGCTTCGACGCTTTGCGCCACCAGGCAACGGCTTGAACGTCATCCTGCCGCACGCCCATGCCAAGCCAATACAACGTGCCCAGGCCGGATTGCGCGGGCGCGTCACCTTGATTGGCTGCCTTGCTCGTCCAAAGGAATGCCTGGGCATCATCCCTGCCGACACCTTTTCCTGTACCGTACGCGATGCCGACACCGTATTGCGCCTGCGCTACGCCGGCGACAGCTGCCTTCATCCACCATTGGAACGCCAGACTGTCGTTCTGTGCCAACCCCTCACCCAGGTGGTAGAGAAGTCCGAGCATGTATTGGCCATTCGCATTGCCCTGATCCGCGGCCTTGCTAGCCCATGAGGCGGCAAGCTGGCTGTCCTTATCGACACCTAACCCGAACTTGTAAGCCTTGCTGAGGGCATAGGCGGCTTCCGCATACCCCTTGTCGGCCGCCTTGCGGGTCCACATGGCGCCCATTTTGTCGTCTCTCTTGACGCCAAGGCCGAGATAATAAACCTGACCAAGACTGTATGCGGCCTCGACGCTTCCCGCGTCGGAGGCCTTGCGCCACCAGTAGAGCGCCCGCTCGTCACTCTTGGTCAGCCCTTGGCCTTGTGAGTACAAAGCGCCGAGCTGATACTGACCATTGGCATTGCCTTTGTCCGCTGCCTTTTGTGCCAATTTCACGGCTAGCTGATTGTCCTTATCGACTCCCCTGCCCAGAGAGTAGGCCAGGCTCAGTGCGGCAGTGGCTCCGACATTGCCGCCATCGGCGGATTTCTTCCACCAATACACTGCCTGGCCGTCATTCTGCGCCACGCCCTGGCCACCCCAGTACATCGCGCCGAGATAGCCCTGTGAATCAACATTGCCCATATTCGCCAGCAGCAACAGCTGGCGATACTCTTCGGCATAGTCCTTGGCCAGGAAGGCAGCTTGCATCTTCCTTATGGCGGACCACTGCACATAGTAATTCCGGACTGGTCCAAGCAGCACGAAGGCGGCCAGCAGTACCAGGACGACGGACAGGATTCCTGGCCACCGCCGCTTGGATGGAGTGGTAACAGTTGTATCCGCTTCAAGTGGCCAGTCTTTATTGCTCACGGTGCTCAATCCATTTGCGGTCGCCACTAATGACTTAGCGCAAGTCGCGTAATTCTGGAATATCCGCTGTGTTGGATGTCTTGCTATTCCGGCGCACCGGCAAACAGCACCACCGCTTCGCCGCCGGCTGCCGGCCAGTCGCGGATGGTGCGGTCGTAGCCGCCGGTCAGCACCGTGCCGTCGGCGGCGAAGGCCACCGCGTAGACCGGGCCGGACTGGCTGTCATATTCGGCAAGTTCGTTGCCCGAGGCCATGTTCCACAGCCGCGCCGTGCCGTCGAGCGAACCGGACAAGAGGCGTTTGCCGTCGCCCGACAACGCCAGCACATAGACCGTGCCGGAATGACCGTCGAATTCGCGCACCGCCTTGAACGTGTCGAGGTCCCACTCCTTGATCGTGTCGTCGCCGCTGCCGGTGATCACGTGGTGGCCGTCTGGCGTGAACACCGCTCCATAAGCGCCCTGCTCGTGCCCGCGCCAGCTGCGCAGCTGCTTGCCCGCGACGATGTCCCAGTATTTCAGCGTGCCATCGATACTGCCTGAAATGGCGCGGGTGCCATCGGGCGACACCGCCACCGCGACAGCCGACCAGTCATGCCCCGCCATGACATGCAGCACGGCGCCCTTCTCCAGGTCCCAGACGATGACGGTGCCGGCCTCATGCACGCTGACTGCGCGCTTGCCATCGGGCGTGATGGCCAGCTTGTTGGCGCCGCCATTGTCGCCGGCCTGGAAGACATGCAGCACGGCGCCGTCGGACAGTTGGCGCAGCACGATCTCGCCATCGTCGCCCGCCGTCAGCGCGCGCTGGCCATCAGGCAGATAGAGCGCCGAGCGCGCCATGTCCTTGTGGGTGCCGAGATTGCGGATCAGCCGCTTGCCGCCAATGTCCCACAGCTTGATCATGTGGTCGGTGCTGGCGCTGAGGATCGAGTGCCCATCCGGCGCCACCGACAGCCAGACGACGGCGTCGCGATGGCCATCAGGCTGCGTCGGCTGCACCGGGGCTTTTGGCAAGGGCGCCACGGTGGGCGGTGCAACAGGTGGGATATCAGCCACTTCCGGCGGCGTTGGCGAAACAGGTTGGGGTGGCGTTGGGGCGACGGGTGGCGTCGCCGGAACGGGTTCCGGCGGTTTGGCCGCCTGCTCCGGCGGTGGGGCAGGCACGGACGGTTGGGCCGGTGCCGGCGTGACGGGTGCCGGCTCTGGCGGCTTTGCGGCCTGGTCTGGGGGCGATGGCGCAACAGGCTTCGGCGACGGTTCCGCCGGAGGCGCGCTGGCGACATCCTGTCCTGGCGCCCGCCACGGGCCAAGGTTGCCGGCCAGCAGCGCCAGCACGGCAATTGCCGGCAGGATAAGAAAAGCCTGCCGCAGGCGCGGCCTGCCGGTATCCTGCGTCTCCGCGGCACGGCCAAACAGCGGCGCACCTGCCGGCAAACTGGCCCGGCCCGGCAGACCGCCGCCCCAGAACAGCACCGCGCCAATCAGGCAAGCGAGTGCTAGCACCGAGAACGCCGCCAGTTGCAGCGCGCCCGCCTCCCGCAGCCGATGCGGCAGCCCGTCGAGGGTAAAATCCATGCTGCCCGGCAAAAGATAGATATGGACCAGGCAGGCAATGGCCACCACCGCCAGCAAGAGCGCGAGCACCCTGTCAGCCAATCTGTTCATCGGGCCCCCATTGTCCAGCCTTGCCGGCCATCGGTTCTCGCCTGCAATGGTGGCGATGTCACGGCGACGTCCATCATGCGGCTCGGCAGGATATCAGCGTGAATCGCGGAGCGCAAAATGGGCGACACGCCCGCACTCTGTTATCAACCTGGTCTGATTGAGGTTCGCCAAGGCGAGGCCACCTCTATAGCCGGCTTGGTTGACAGCGGGCTGTGATGTGCCACAATCCGGCGTTAGTACTAGGAGATTCTGAACATGAAGAAGACCTACGAACGCCCGGTCCTGGTCAAGAAGGGCAACCTCAAGACCATTACAGCCACCCCTTCGACGCTGCCATGAAGAGAATCTACGAGCGGCCTGTCCTTGTTAAGAAGGGCAACCTCAAAACGATCACCGCTGGTTCTTCAGGGCCAGTATTGTGATCTTGGTGCGCCGATCATAGGCGGATTGCCCGCGAAATCCTGGAAAGCATAAGCATGAAGAAAACCTACGAACGCCCGATCCTTGTCAAGAAGGGCAACCTCAAGACAATCACCGCGAACGCGTCGAACGTCCAAGCCTGATCGGCGCATGGGACCGTGCCTGTGCGCCGGTTCGGCAACACGCGACGAACAGGGGTTTTCTTGACAACATGAACCGATCAGGCACTATCCCGGTGGGATATTGGAGAATCCGAACATGAAGAAGACCTACGAAAGCCCGGTCCTGGTCAAGAAGGGCAACCTCAAGGCGATCACCGCCGGCACTTCGAAGACCCCTGGCTGATTTCAACGCATCAGAACCAGATCGTTCTGCATTCGCCATTTATGTTTCGCCGAAAGGCGAACGTAGGGTTCTTATTTCCCATGTTGCGCCGCGGCACGCGCAAAAGCCTGAGGCGACAGGCGCGATCCAGCAATCATGAAGCACAATGAACTTCGGGCGATAGCCCACAATGTCGCTGACGCGCTGGCCAGCGGACATGGCGGCATATCCGGTTTCTTGGCTCGGACATATTCGAAGAAGCACGCGGAAGCCTCGAAGGGTTCATGACCGTCGATTTTCTCGGCGGCACGGTTACAGAAGGCATTCCATCGGAATTCCTCTCGAAGGCCGTAGTCAGTTGTCGAAATGCCCTTCCCGGCTTTTTCGAGAAACATGGCGCGTCAATTTCCGATTTCCGCGAAATCACGGCGCGCTACTCAAACGGCGGATACTTGTCCATCACGATAGAAGATGCGCGCGGACGCCGCTCCACAACCGAATATGTTGGTGTCCCAAGCCGAAGAATTCGAGTTCTCGACAGCCTGGGCCGCGTTCGCCGAAAGGCATGAAAAGGGCTCGCCTACTTCAGCGTCACCCACACCGGCGCATGGTCGCTGGCGCCGTCCTCGCCGCGTACTTCACGGTCGATGCCGGCGGCGGTCAGCCGCCGCTCCAATGTCTTCGACAAGAGGATATGGTCGAGCCTGAGCCCGGCGTCGCGCGCCCAGCGGTTGCGGCGATAATCCCAGAATGTGTAGAGCGTCTCCTTGGGATGCTTCTTGCGCAGCGCGTCAACCCAGCCCTGTTCGAGCAGTGCCGAGAAGGCGGCGCGGCTTTCCGGCTGCACCAGC
>JBDSLV010000528.1:0-4104 GCA_039916205.1 Mesorhizobium sp.
CGTCGTGCTCCAGATGCCGTGCAGCAGGGAAAGTCCGATGCCGATGGCGACACCGATCTGGATAGGCAGCACAACGATGGCGACCATTGTGATGAGGATGAGGGCGAACTCGACCGGCGCCTGCCGATAGACATTGGCGAATACCTGCCAGCGCAAGATGCGCTGCGCCACGAACAACAGCACGCCGGCCAGTGCGGCCTGCGGGACATTGGCCAGCAAACCACCACCAAACGCACCAAGCGCCAGCACGATCGCCGCCGCGATGAGGCTGGCAAGTTGCGAACGGCCGCCGGTCTGGGCAACGATGGCCGTGCGTGGCGGGCTGGCATTGACCGGAAAGGCGCCGAACAGGCCCGAGGCGATGCTGCCGGCGCCAACGCCGACAAAATCTCGATTGATGTCGGCGGACTCACCCTGTTGCGGCGCAAAGGAGCGGGCGGTGGCCGCTGTCTGCACCATCACGACGATGGCGATCAGCAGTGCTAGCGGAACCAGCGCCTGGAGGTCGTCGAGGCTGACAAGCGGAACGCCTGCTTGTGGCAGGCCATTCGGCAAGGCGCCGAGCACGACGATGCCTCGATCGGCGAGACCGAAGACCATGACAGCGAAGGTGGCCAGAACGAGGCCGATCAGGGCGCCGGGAATGCGGGCGCTGAAACGCTCGGAAAAGAACACGATGGCGAAAACACCCAGCCCCAGAACAAGACTGTAGGGGTTGGTGAGGTGGAGGCTGCCGGCGATTTCGCCGATGCGCCGCAGGGTTTCGCCGCTTTCAGGCGGCAGGCCAAGCAGCCCTGGCAATTGCGAGACGATGATGTGGATGGCAATGCCGGCGAGAAAGCCTGTGGTGACCGGCACCGACAAGAGATCGGCGATCCAGCCGAGGCGCAAGGCGCCGCAAAGCAGGACGAGAGCGCCGACCATGGCCGCCAATGCCGCCGCCAGGGCCAGATAATGTGGAGAGCCAGCGGTGGCGAGCAGCGCCAGTCCGCCGGCAAACAGCGGTGTAATGGTCGAATCCGCGCCGGTGGAAAGGTGGCGATTGGCTCCGAAGACGGCAAAGGCCACTGATCCCGCGACAAAGGCGAAAAAGCCGATCTCGGGTGCGAAGCCACCCAGGCGGGCGGTTGCCATCTGCTCGGGAATGGCGATGGCCGCCAGGGTGATGCCGGCGACGAGGTCGCCATTCAAGTCCCTGGATGTCCAGCCACTCAGAGCGCGAAACGGCAGCCACGGGGTCCAATTCATTGCGCTAGCGGCTTTCGCTCGAGAGATTCGCTCCAATGCGGGGTTTGCTTCGAAAGCCTTGAATCACGCCTTGGCCATATCGTCGCAATGAGCGGTATCCTTTTGAAATTACCACCGAAATTGACACTGGAAAAGTCTTGCGATCATTGGAGTTTCGCCGTCGCTTCCTATATAAGCGTCAAGTGATTCCTGATTAGATTGTGATCCAATTTGACCGACCAAAAGACACCGCGCGGCGCCGACGGCGGCCCTACCGGCATCGAGCCGATATCCATCATCGAGGAGATGCAGCGCTCCTATCTTGATTACGCCATGAGCGTGATCGTCAGCCGTGCGCTGCCCGACGTGCGCGACGGCTTGAAACCGGTTCACCGGCGCATCCTTTTCGCCGCCCATGAGAGCGGCTACCACTGGAACCGCAAATATGTGAAGTCGGCCCGTCCGGTCGCCGACGTGATGGGTAAATACCATCCGCATGGCGACGCCTCGATCTATGACGCCTTGGTGCGCATGGCGCAGGACTGGTCGCTGCGTGTGCCGCTGATCGACGGGCAAGGCAATTTCGGTTCCATCGATGGCGATCCGCCGGCGGCGATGCGCTACACCGAATCGCGGCTGACCAAGGTCGCCCATGAACTGCTTGAGGATATCGACAAGGACACCGTCGATTTCCAGGACACTTATGATGCGTCGGGCAGCGAACCGAAGGTTCTGCCGGCACGGTTCCCCAATCTCCTGGTCAATGGCTCCGGCGGTATCGCCGTCGGCATGGCCACCAACATCCCGCCGCACAACCTCAGCGAAATCTGCAACGGCGCCATTGCCATTATCGACAATCCGGCGATCGACCTGCCGGCGCTGATGGAGATCATCCCCGGGCCGGATTTCCCGACCGGTGCCATCGTGCTTGGCCGCTCCGGCATCTACAGCGCCTATTCGACCGGCCGCGGCTCCATTGTCATGCGCGGCAAGGTCAACATCGAACAGCGCGGCAACGACCGCGAATCGATCATCATCACCGAAGTTCCCTATCAGGTGAACAAGTCGTCGATGATCGAGAAGATGGCCGAACTGGTGCGCGACAAGCGCATCGAGGGCATTTCCGACATCCGCGACGAGAGCGACCGCCAGGGATACCGCGTCGTCGTCGAGCTGAAGCGTGACGCCGTTGCCGACGTCATTCTCAACCAGCTTTACCGTTTCACGCCGCTGCAGACGTCGTTTGGCGCCAATATGGTGGCGTTGAACGGCGGCAAGCCGGAAATACTGACGCTGACCGACATGCTGAAGGCGTTCGTCACCTTCCGCGAGGAGGTGATCAGCCGGCGGACAAAATTCCTGCTGCGCAAGGCGCGTGACCGTGCCCACATCCTGGTCGGCCTCGCTATCGCTGTCGCCAACATCGACGAAGTGATCAAGCTTATCCGTACCGCGCCGGATCCGCAGACGGCGCGTGAACAGTTGATGGAGCGGCGCTGGCCCTCCGGCGACGTCGAATCGTTGATCCTGCTGATCGATGATCCGCGCCATCGCATCAACGAGGACGGCACCTACAATCTGTCCGAGGAACAGGCACGCGCCATCCTCGAACTGCGCCTGCAGCGCCTGACCGCGCTTGGTCGTGATGAAATCGCCGATGAGCTCAATACAATCGGCGACGAGATCAAGGACTACCTCGACATCCTGTCGTCGCGTGCGCGCATCCAGCAGATCGTCAAGGACGAACTGGCCGCCGTGCGCGACGAATTCGGCACGCCGCGCCGCACCGAGCTCACCGATGGTGGGGCGGATATGGAGGACGAAGACCTGATCCAGCGCGAGGACATGGTCGTGACGGTGAGCCATTCCGGCTACATCAAGCGCGTGCCGCTGTCGCTCTATCGGGCGCAGCGCCGTGGCGGCAAGGGCCGCTCCGGCATGTCGACCAAGGAAGAGGATTTCGTCACCCGGCTGTTCGTGGCCAACACGCACACGCCGGTGCTGTTTTTCTCCTCGCGCGGCATCGTCTACAAGGAAAAAGTCTGGCGGCTGCCGATCGGCAATCCGCAGTCACGCGGCAAGGCGCTGATCAACATGCTGCCGCTGGAGCAAGGCGAGCGCATCACGACTATCATGCCGCTGCCGGAGGATGAGACCAGCTGGGGCGAGCTTGACGTGATGTTCGCCACCACGCGCGGCACCGTACGCCGCAACAAGCTTTCGGACTTCGTCCAGGTCAACCGCAATGGCAAGATCGCGATGAAGCTGGAGGAGGAAGGCGACGAAATCCTCGGCGTCGAGACCTGCACCGACAATGACGACGTGCTTTTGACCGCAAGCTCCGGCCAGTGCATCCGCTTCTCGGTCAGCGACGTGCGCGTCTTCCAGAGCCGCAATTCGGTTGGCGTGCGTGGCATCGCCATGGCCGACACCGACCGCGTCATCTCGATGGCCGTCATCGAGCATGTCGATGCGCCGCCGGCCGAGCGCGCCGCCTACCTGAAGCGCGTTGTCGCCGAACGGCGTGTCGCCGCCGGCATCGCTGCTGGGGAGGAGGAAGAGATCGCTCTGACCAATGAAGAGGTTGGCGAAGAGACGGAGCTCTCCGACGAGCGCTACGAGTTCCTCAAGGCACACGAACAGTTCGTGCTGACGGTGACGGAATATGGCTACGGCAAGCGGTCTTCGTCCTACGACTTCCGCCTGACCGGACGCGGCGGCAAGGGCATTCGCGCCACCGATGTGTCGAAGACAGCTGAAATCGGCAGCCTGGTGGCGACCTTCCCGGTCGGCAATGACGACCAGATCATGCTGGTGTCGGACGGCGGCACGGTTATCCGCGTACCCGTCAACGGCATCCGTTTCGCCAGCCGCGCC
>JBDSLV010000529.1:0-14459 GCA_039916205.1 Mesorhizobium sp.
ACGACGTCAGGCGGCTGTCACCTCGAGGGCGGGGTCGTTTCAGCCAACCCCACCGACCCGCGCCTCTGGCTACAGGCGCCGACATTTGCGACACTGACCGCAACCGAAGGAATCGCCCGATGCCGACTGCCAAAGCCGAAAGCGCCGCCAAACCCAAACCTTGGACAGAGATGGCGACACACCTTGTCGATGTTGCCATGGGCCGCAAACCCGCGGATCTCGTCATCCGCAATGGCCGCTGGGTGAACGTTCATTCGGGCGAAATCATCGCCGGCACCGATATTGCGATAGCCGGGGGGCGCTTCGCCTATTGCGGGCCGAATGCCGGTCACGCCATCGGGCAAGGCACCAAGGTGGTCGATGCCGGGGGGCGCTATCTCGTGCCTGGCCTGTGCGATGCGCATATGCATGTCGAGAGCGGCATGGTGACCGTGACCGAATTCTGCCGCGCGGTCATTCCGCACGGCACCACCTCGATGTTCATCGATCCGCACGAGATCGCCAATGTGCTGGGCCTGCCGGGTGTCCGGCTGATGCATGACGAAGCCGTTGCCATGCCGATCAATGTGCATGTGCAGATGCCGTCCTGCGTGCCGTCGGCGCCTGGGCTTGAACATGCCGGTGCAGTGCTGACCGTCGCCGACGTCACCGAGGCGATGACCTGGGAAAACATCATCGGGCTCGGCGAGGTCATGAATTTCCCCGGCGTTGCCGCGAATGATCCGGTCATGTCTGGCGAGATCGCCGCGACTGTAAGAGCCGGCAAGACCGTTGGCGGGCACTATGCTTCGCGCGATCTCGGCCTGCCATTCCACGGCTACGTCGCCGGCGGACCGGAAGACGACCATGAAGGCACGCGCGCCGAGGACGCCATTGCGCGTGTGCGCCAGGGCATGAAGGCGATGCTGCGGCTGGGCTCTGCCTGGTATGACGTCGCCACGCAGATCAAGGCGGTGACGGAAAGCGGCATCGACCCGCGCAACTTCATCCTGTGCACCGACGACAGTCATTCCGGCACGCTGGTCCATGAGGGCCATATGGACCGCGTGGTGCGCCATGCCATTCAGCAAGGGCTGAAGCCGGTCACCGCAATCCAGATGGCAACGCTCAACACCGCCCAGCATTTCAAGCTGGAACGCGAATTGGGCTCGATTGCACCGGGGCGCCTTGCCGACTTGCTGATCGTTTCGGATCTGGCCGAGATGACCATCGACGAGGTCTATGCTCGTGGCGTCAGGCTGGCCAAGGGTGGCAAACTCGAGATCGATATTCCGGCCTACGACTATCCGAAGACCGCCAAGAACACTGTCAAGCTCGGCAAGAAGCTCAAAGCCCGAGATTTCGACATCGCCGCCCCCCAGGGCGCCAATGAAGTACGGGTGCGGGTCATCGGCGTCATCGAGAACCAGGCTCCCACCCGGGCGCTGGAAGCCGATCTGCCTGTCGAGGACGGACTGGTCGCCATGGATCGCCGCAACGATGTCTGCCAGATCGCGCTGGTTGAACGCCACAGGGGTACAGGCGGTGTCACCAATGCCTTTGTCTCAGGCTTCGGCTACATCGGCGACTGCGCCATGGCATCCAGCGTGGCGCATGACGCACATCACATCATCTGCGTCGGCACCAACAAGGAAGACATGGCGCTGGCGGTCAACCGGCTGGGCGAGGTCG
Organism: Mesorhizobium sp.; assembly: GCA_039916205.1. Classification (GTDB taxonomy): domain Bacteria; phylum Pseudomonadota; class Alphaproteobacteria; order Rhizobiales; family Rhizobiaceae; genus Mesorhizobium. The sequence goes on from JBDSLV010000529.1 coordinate 1,672, forward strand.
GTGGCGGTGTCGTGCTGTTCTCCAAAGGCAAGGAACTGGCGCTGGTCGAAATGCCGATCGCCGGGCTGATGTCTGACGAGCGTGCCGAGATCGTCGCCGCCAAGGCCGAGAAACTCACCGAGGCGATGCGCAAGATGGGCTGTTCGCTGAACAACGCCTACATGCAGCACTCTTTGCTGGCACTGGTCGTCATCCCTGAACTCAGGATTTCCGATGTCGGCCTGATCGACGTGACGACGTTCCAGAAGGTCGATCTGTTCGTCTAGTCGACGGTTTTGACCAGGCCCCTGATCTCGTCTTTCAGCCATTCGACGGCCGGATCACCGATGCTTTTGGAATGCCAGGCCATGGCGACTGAAAAACCGCGCAGGGGCAGCGGTACGTCGAAAATACGCAGCGCGTGCTGGCCCGCGAAGCGCAGCGCCACACGCCGTGCAATGGTCATCACCAGATCAGTTCTCGCGACGATGGTCGGCGCCACCAGGAAATGCGGCAAGGTAACCGCGACGCGCCGTTCGGCCTTGAGCCGTGCCAGCGCGCTGTCGACAGGCCCTTGCGAGCGGCCTTGCGACGAAATCAGCACATGGCTTTCCGCGACGAACTCTTCGAGGGTCGGCCTTGGCGAAAGGCGCGGATGGTCATGCCGTACGATGCCGACATAACTTCCTTGTAGAGCGTTTCGATATGGCGCGCGGTGCGCATCGACCATTGGTCGCGTATGGCAAGATCGTAGTCGACCGCGGCAAGGCGCTCGCCGAAATTCTCGTCCAGCGGCAGGATCTCCAATGTCAGGCCGGGCCAGCTGCGGCGCAGCCTTTCGACAAGCGCCGACAGCAAAACTTCCGCCGCGTAGTCATTGGCAAGGATACGGAAAGTGCGCTCCGATGTGGATGGATAAAACGCCCTTGGCGGATTGAGCGCGGTTTCGATCCCCGCTAGCAAGGTTGATATCTTCGGCAGTATCTCCTCGGCGAGAGCGGTGAGCAGCATGCGGTTGCCCGAGCGAACCAGCAAAGGATCACCAAGCGCAGCGCGCAGGCGTGCCAATGCCGCGCTGGTCGCCGGCTGGCTGAGGTTCAACCGCCGCGCCGCCGCCGAGACCTGACCTTCCGACAGCAGTGCTTCGAGCGCCCTGAGCAGATTGAGGTCGAATGATTTCAAATCCACCATACAAATACCGAATATAGCATCTATCGATTTGAATAATAGCGTGCATGACCACAACTGCTGTCATGACCGCGCAAAGGGCATTCCGTGCGCGCAACCGGACAGGAGCAGACATGCGCCAAGAGCATTTCGAGTTTGAAGTCGGCGGCGACCGCGTCGTCGGGAATCTTCATCTGCCAAGCGGTACGCCGAAAGGCGCGGTGGTGACGACAGGGCCGCTGACCTCAGTGAAAGAGCAGGCCGCGGGCATCTACGCACGCGCCATGGCCGAGCGCGGCTACGCCGCGCTCGCCTTCGATCACCGCAGCTTCGGCGAGAGCGACGGCCAGCCACGTCAATTTGAAAACCCGGAAGGAAAGGCAGAGGATATCGGCCACGCCGTATCCGCCTTGCTCGCGCATCCGGCAACCGGCGGTCTGCCGGTGTTCGCTGTCGGCGTCTGCGCCGGTGGCGGCTATATGGCTCTGGCGGTGGCGCGGGATCCACGTATTCGCGCCTTTGCCGGCGTCGCCGGCGTCTATCCCGATGTCGAGCAGACCAGGGCCTGGATGGGGGAAAACTATCAGCCGGCGATCGACCGTGCGCTATCCGCCGAACGACGCTGGCGCGAGACTGGTGTCAGCGAGACCATTGCAGCCGTCGCGCCCGACAATGGCGACGTGGCCATGCCGCTCGCAGAAGCCTTTGAATACTATGGAACGACGCGTGGATCGGTGTCCAACTATGTGAACGGTTTCGCGGTACAGTCGCGCGCCTACACGCTGCCTTTCGATGTCCAGCACATTGCTGGCGACATCCATGTTCCAACGGTTCTCATCCATTCCGAGCGAGCGCTGATGCCGGCCTTGGCGCATCGGTTTTTTGCCGCGCTTTCAGTCGACAAACAGGAACTGTGGCTGCAGTCGCAAGGGCAGATCGACTTCTATGACGATCCGCGGCTGATCAAACCGGCGGCGGATGCGATCGATCGGTTTTTCAACAGGGAGAGCGGTCGCAAGTGACTTCGCGAGGCAAATGTGACTTCGCGAGGCAGATGTGACTTCGCGAGGCAGATGCTGCCATCGGGATCAGCCCCCGCTTATCCGCCTGTGGCGATGGTCAGCACCTTGAACGGCGTGGTGATGACGATCTCCGCCACCGAGCCGACGGCCTTGCCTAGCCCTTGGCCGAGATTGTCGATCGGCTGCCGGTCTTCATCCGACGCCAGGCCTGCCGGCGCCCGCAAGCGATCGCCAAGCAACTGCACCAGGAACGGGTTGTCGGCGAATTTGGCGTGGTTCAGCTGGTCGCCGCCCTTGGTCTTGGTCAGGTCGACCACGGCGACGCCATAGCTGGCCAGGTCCGCCGCGTTGCCGTAGTCGCCAACGCGCGGCTTGTCGCCGGAAATGAACGAAGAGAGTTTCAAGGCACGGTCGTCGCCCGAAAGCAGGATGGCGAAAGGCTTGGTCGGCTTGCCGTAACGGATCATCTGCTTCTTGAACACATCGACATCGATATCGGGTGACGCAAGGATGACGTAGCCGAGCTTGCCATTGAGATCGCGGTCGCCGGTGATGGCAAGCTGGCGCAGCGCTTCCATCGTCAGCCAGTTTCCCATCGAATGAGCGATGATGTCGATGCTCTTGACCTTGGTCTTGGCCAGCATCCGCAACGTCGCCTCAAGGTCGTCGCGCGCCGCCGTTGCGCTATCCCGGTCGTAGAGATAGCCGGTCGTCTTGGCGCTGGAAGCCCAGGAGAACAGCACCGGCGTGCCGGGATATTTGGTGTCGTGGGCGATCTGGGTCAGGCGATAGATGCCGTCATCAAAGCCATTGTTGAAGCCGTGCACGAAGACCAGAGCGCGATCGCCGCGCATGGCGATATCCGCGCCTACTGCCTTGGCGAATTGCGGCGCGCCGTCATAGAAGGCGACGTTCTTTGCCGTGAAATCCTTGGCCGGGTTGCTGTTGGCCGAGCCTTTGGCGCGCTCGATGGCGCCGACCTGATGGCTTTTTGGAACGGTGACGTCGACACGGGCATAGCTGGTGGTCAGCGAGCGATCGCCGTCGAACACCTGTCGTGGATCTTTTGTCGCCTTCTGGCGGGTGGTGGCGACGAAGATCTCGTGCGTGGCCGCGATGTCCGAAGCAGGCGCGGTGATCGTCGTCTTGCTGAGGAGATCATGCGTGTTCTGCCCGGCGCAGCCTGCGACCAGCAGCGCGATGGCAGCGACAAGCAAAGTGTTCGAACGCACGGTCACACAGGCTCCCGTGGGCGCATCAAACGCGTCACGCCCTTGCCTATCTGGATAGAGGCAGAGCTTAGCCCGGTCCAGTTCAAACTGAGCCGATGGTGCGGCAATCCCAAACCGGGCCTGACGGCGGACCCCACGCCTACTGCCCGAGCAGGTTGATGCGGTCGGTCACATCGCGGTCGCTGGCAAAGCCGTCATCTTCGCGCAATCGCTGGCCGATCATCTTCACCAATGCTGGATTGTCTGCGAATTTCGTGTGGTTGAAACTGTCCGATCCCTTGACCTTGGACAGGTCGACAACCGTGACCCCGTAAGAGGCGAGGTCGGCGGCGTCCTTGTAATCGCCGACGCGTGGACGGGAGCCGGCGATCAGACCCGATAGCCTCAACGCCCGGTCGTCGTCGGACAGAAGCAGGATGAAGGGTTTGTCGGGCTTACCGTAACGGCGCATCTGGCTCTTGAACACGTCGACGTCGATGTCGGGCGAAGCCAGCACCACGTCGCCAAGCTTGCCGCCGAGATCGCGGTCGCCGGTGATGGCGAGCTGGCGCAATGTCTCCATCGTGACCCAGGTTCCAAGCGAATGCGCGACGATGTCGATGCGCCGCGCGCCCGACTGCGCCAGCATCCTCAATGTCACTTCCAGCTGGTCGCGGGCGACGCTGGCGCTTTCCTTGTCATAGACATAATCGGTCGTGCGGGCGCCGGATGCCCATGAGAACAGGACGGGAGTGCCCGGATAGCCGGAATCATGGACGATCTGGGTAACGCGATAAACCGCGTCGTCGAAGCCGGTGTTGTAGCCGTGCACGAAGACCATGACGCGTCCGCCGCGCGCCGCGATGTCGGCGTTGAGCGCACTGGAGAACTTCGGCTGGGTGTCGTAGCCGACGACCTCCGAGGCCATGAAATACTTGGTCGGGTCATCGGACTTGCCGCGTGATCGCCGCTCGATCTGGCCCGTCTTGTGAAGCCCTGGAACGGTAACATTGACGCGGGCGTAGTTCAGCGTGGCCGAACGCTCACCGTCGAAAACCTTGTTGGGGTCGTCGGATTTCTTGCGTGTCGTGGCGATGAAGATGCTGTGGTTGCCGGCAATGTCAGTGACGGATGTCGCGACGACGGCGCTGCCAAGCAGTTCCTGGGTTTGCGGGCCCGCGCAACCGGCGACGAGCAAGGCAAGGACAACTGTCAAAATCTTCTTCAAAGGCACGTCTGAATTCCACTCCGGCCTAAAGGCCCATCCATCGCCAAAAGGCCTAGCCACCCCCGCGACATCTCCCGGACAGGGAGAGTGCGGCAGAACTAAGTCGTGCCCAGCCGAAATGTGGTCAGCGCCGTGCGACAGCCATCGCACTGTTGCGCGAAAGCCAAAATGGCGGAAGAAATGCCGGAATGTTGGAGAAGGGCAGCACTTCCGGCTTGAGGCGGATTCCGAGCACCTCCGTCATGAAGGCGCGGCGTGCCTGGATGCGGCCCCAGGCTTCGGGGTAGCGTGCGGCAATCTCATCACGCAGCGGCTCGTCGGCCAATGCGATGCCGTCCTCGATGTTGGTTGTGAAGTAATCCGTGCCGGTCGCCGGAATGATGTCGACCTGCAGCGCCATCCCTGACCGCAACTTGATCTCGGAGCCAAAAAACACCGGCGAATGCATCCATTCGTCGATATGGACGAGGTGGCCGGGATTGAGCGTGACACCGAAGAACGGGTCGCCGATCCGGTCATGCACGGCCTTCCATAGCGCGCCGCCAGTGACGCCGATGCCGATTGTCTCATACCAGTCGACGACTGCAGCGAAGTAGGGAGCGACCAGCCTGTCGACATAGTCGCCAATGGCATGCGGGAGCTCGGATGCCGCTTCGACAAGGAAACCGGCGCGAGCATTGAGCGCGCCATGGATGCCGTAGGCCATGGTCACCGGATCGCCGCGCTTGATGATGTCGAGGCGCGGGCTGGGCAGGCCATAGGCCGCCCGCTTTCCCGCCGACAGCATCGGATGGCAGCCAAGCGGCAGGCCGTTCATGCCCATCAGCCGTGCCGCCTGCAGCTCGGTCATGCCGGGTTCGATGCCTTGCAGGACATTGCGCAACCCCTGTGAGGTGAAGGTAGCCGCGAATTCGAATGAGGCCAGCTGGTCGGCTTCGTTGACGGCGCGCAGGCCATCGGTGGGGTTCATCAGCAAATTGGCCGCATTCACCACCGCGCCCTTGTCGCCGGCAAGCGCCCGCAGCGTGTCCGCGATGAAGGACGGCAGGTCCAATGCCGTCTCACCAAAGCCGGCATCGCCCGGCCCAAACGGCTTCCAGCCGATGGCGCCGATCCGTTGGCCGGCCTTCAGGCCACAGTCGGCAAGGATGTCGATCAACGCCTGCGAGCGGTCGCGCGGTTGCGCCGGCAGCGAGAACGTCTGGTAGAGGATACGCTCATAAGGCCCGCCGCAAATCTCGGCATAGCCCCAGCCTTCATTACCAACGAGAAGTTTTGGCCGGCGGCCCGGAACGATGATCAGCAGCGTTTCCTCGAAACGAGGATCGTAGCCCGAGAGATAGGCGACATTGGCCGCGTGTTCGCGGTCCCCATAGATGGCGAATGCATCGAAGCCGGCTTTGGCGCCGAGCTTCAACAGCGTCTCGATGCGCGTTTCGTAAGTGGCACGGGCCAGCAACGGCATTACGGTCGGCTCACCGAAATGCGGCAAGGTCATCGATTTCAGGCCAACCGAAGCGACAGGCATGAACAAACGCCTCCAAGTGCTTGCAAGGATTCCGCGAATTCCCCGTTACCGGGGTGCATGGCTGGCTCGACAATGGCGTCGTCGGGCCAGACATGCAATAGGCCGAGACTTAACACCCGCGGCCAACCAGGCTCCTAACAAACAGGCGCTGACGGGCTCAATCAATGATACAGGCTTTGCCAAAGACATGCCCTGCCAGGTGATTTCTCGATGAACAGTTTCTCCACACGCGTCGCCACGGCCACGGCCGCGATCCGCCAGATATTCCCGGAAACACCACTGCAGGAAAACGACTACCTGTCGAAGAAGACCGGTGCGCGCATTCTGTTGAAGCGTGAGGATCTGTCGCCGGTGCGCTCCTACAAGATCAGGGGCGCCTTCAACTTCTTCCGCAAGGCGCTTGCCGCCGGCAACGAGGCCGAACTTTTCGTCTGCGCCTCCGCCGGCAATCATGCCCAGGGCTTTGCTTTCGTCTGTCGCCATTTCGGCAAGAAGGGCGTGGTATTCATGCCGGTGACGACACCGCAACAGAAGATCGACAAGACGCGGCTGTTTGGCGGTGAGTTCGTCGAGATCAGGCTGGTTGGCGACTTTTTCGACGACTGTTACCGCGCCGCCTTCGAATTCACCGAAACGGCTGGTGCCCATATGGTGCCGCCCTTCGACCACAAGGATATCATCGAGGGGCAGGCGACCGTCGCTTATGAGATCGCCGACCAGATGCCCGGCGCGCGCATGCCCGACATCATCATGCTGCCGGTTGGCGGCGGTGGCCTTGCTGCCGGCGTGACGCACTATTTCGCCGATCAGGGCCGCGAAACCCGGTTCGTGTTCTGCGAACCTGCGGGTGCGCCAAGCCTTCGCGAAAGCCTTGCCGCCGGAAAGCGGTTGAAGCTCGCCAAGGTCGACAATTTCGTCGATGGCGCTGCGGTGGCCGAGATCGGCCGCGAGCCGCTGCGCCACCTCAAGGAGTTCGCGGCAGACACGGTGCGGCTTATCCCCGAGAACCGGCTTTGCGCGACCATGATCGAGATGCTGAATATCGAGGGTGTCGTGCTGGAACCGGCGGGCGCGCTGACGATCGATGCGCTGAAGGACTTCTCGAAGAAGGATATCAGGGGCAAGACCATCGTCGCCGTGGTCTCCGGCGGCAATTTCGACTTCGAACGGCTGCCGGATGTGAAGGAGAGGGCGCTGCGCTTCGAAGGGTTGAAGAAGTACTTTATCATCCGCTTCCCGCAACGGCCAGGTGCATTGCGCGACTTCCTCGACATGCTGGGTCCAGACGACGACATTGCCCGCTTCGAATATCTGAAGAAGTCAGCGCGTAATTTTGGTTCGGTGCTGATCGGCATCGAAACCAAGGACCGCCGCAACTTCGACCTGCTGAAGGCGAATTTCGAAGCCGAGGGCGTCCAATATCAGGACATTACCGACAACGAGACGTTGGCGGGGTTCATCATATGAGCGATAAGGGCAAGGTGTTCGTCGCGCTATTTTCCGGCATCAATGTCGGCGGCAACCGCATCGTCAAGATGGCGGAGCTGAGGGTGTTCTTCGAGGCACTCGGCTTTACCGATGTCGCCACTTATGTGCAGAGCGGCAATGCCGTGTTCAGGGCGCGGAAGGGTGATGCGCCCGAACTGACGAAAGAGATCGAGGCGGCTTTCGAGAAAAAATGGGGGTTCTATTCGCGCATCATGGTGCGCGATGCTGACTGGTTCGAGGGGCTGGACAAGGAAAATCCCTATCCGGAAATCGCTGGCGAACCGAAGAAGCTTCACGCCTATGTGCTGGAGCGCGAGCCGACCGCCGAAGAGACGGCGCAACTCACGGAGAAATGCATCGGTCCCGAAACGTTCCAGATCAAACGCGATGTGCTTTACCTGCACGCGCCGGAAGGGCTTGGTGAATCGAAGTTCGCCAATCTTATCCCGCGCACGCTGAAAGTACCGGGCACCGCGCGCAACTGGCGCACGGTGCAGGCATTGCTGGAGATGGTTGCGAAGGCAGGTAGCTGAGCCGAGACCTAGGCCGGGGGCGCCTGTTTCCAGTCGAAGGTCAATTCCTCGCGGAAGGCAAAGCGCTTGATATGGTCGGCCACGACTTCTTCCAGGCGGTCGATCGAACCGGCGTCTTCCGTGGTCACCGTGATGGGGAGCGTCGCCGCGTCCGCATCCATTACCGTGCGGCCCATCGACAGGTCGATGACGCCGTGGTTTGGATCAAATTCCACGGGAAACTTATGTGCCCAGTGTTTGCAGAGCTGCTGCAGGTAGCGGCTGGCATGTTCGGTGGTAACGTCGGCACGACTGGTCTGCATGAATGAGTTCTCCGTGGGCAACCGCCCATTCGCATGAATGCGCCAACCGTCAAGCCGGCATCACATCGCTTAGATAGGCATTGTCCTGCCAATCGCCAGCCGGCACCATCTGGTCTGGCGAAGCCGGCGGTTACCAGCTGCCGGTATTGGCCATCGAAGCCCATGGTTCGGCCTTCGCCTTGGCCGGGCCTTTCTGCAGAAGCTCGATCGAGATGCCGTCCGGCGACCGGATGAAGGCCATGTTGCCGTCGCGGGGCGGCCGGTTGATGATGACACCCTTGTCCATCAACTGCTGGCAGGTGGCGTAGATATCGTCGACCTCATAGGCGAGATGGCCGAAATTGCGTCCGCCCTTGTAGTCTTCAGGGTCCCAGTTGTAGGTCAGCTCGACCAGCGGCGCCTTGTCGGCGATGCCGCTCTGCTCGTCTTCGGAGGCGGCGAGGAAGATCAACGTGAACCGTCCCTGCTCGTTCTCGTAGCGCCGCACCTCCTTGAGGCCAAGCTTGCCGCAATAGAAATCGAGCGAGGCATCGACATCGGCGACGCGGACCATGGTATGGAGATAGCGCATGTGATTTCCTCGAGATGTTGTGATGCGGCGCAACATAGGGGCGGCCCGGTCAAAGGGCAATCGTCAGGACAACGCATGCGCCTGGTGGACGCCGGCAAATAACAAATCCGGTATTCCTGTATTGAACCGTGAAAAAAGGCACGGCAGGTCTTGCACAGACCGGAAGCCGCGGTGTTAATCTGGTGTCAAGAATCAGTTGCGGTGTTCTTGAAAAAAAGGGGGCATTCTTATGGGGGAAAAGGCCTCTTTTATGGGGCGGGACGGGACCCTTGGCGACGTCTTGCCGCGCGACGATGGTGGCGATGCCGCTGATCTGGTCGAAGTCGCAGGCGCCATCAAATGGTTCGATGTGGCCAAGGGCTACGGTTTCATCCTCCCGGATGACGGCAGCTCCGGCGACATTCTCCTCCATGTGACATGTCTTCGAAGAGACGGCTTCCAGACTGCTCTGGAAGGTGCCCGGGTCGTTTGCCTCGTCAAACATGGCGATCGCGGACTGCAGGCCTTTCGCGTGCTGTCGATGGATGTCACCACGGCAATCCATCCGGCAGAGATGCAGGAACAGCGCACCCATGTTTCGGTGACGCCTGAAAGCGGCCTCGAACGCGCGCTGGTGAAGTGGTTCAATCGCACCAAGGGTTTTGGCTTCCTGACTCGGGGCGAGGGCACCGAGGACATTTTCGTCCACATGGAAACATTGCGCCGCTACGGCATAACCGAACTTCGCCCTGGGCAGGTTGTGCTGGTTCGTTTCGGTCGCGGTGACAAAGGCCTTATGGCTGCCGAAATTCACCCCGATATGGGCACCTTGCCGGTTTCGCACTAGGACGATTTCCGGTCGAGGATTTTGGATGGCTCACAGGAACAGGCTGACGGCGGGCGTGATCTGCGCCATGATGGCCGTCATCGTCGCCGCAGGCGCTTACTTCTATTCACAGGAACCGAGTGCGGCCGACAGCCGGGAGATGATCCTGCCTGTCGATCCCGCTCCGCTCGTCGCGGTGACCAAAAGCGGCGATCGGTCTTTCTCGGTTGAAGTCGCTGACAACGAAGCAGAGCGCGAGGCCGGCCTGATGTATCGCGAGCAGATGGCCGACGATCACGGCATGCTGTTCGTGTTCGAGGCCACGCGCGAGGTCAACTTCTGGATGAAGAACACGCCGATGCCTCTCGATCTGATCTTCGTTGGTCAGGACGGCAAGATCCGCGCCATCAAGCAAGGAGAGCCGCAATCCGAGGCGGTTATCTCGCCAGGCGAGCCGGTTCGTTTCGTGCTGGAACTCAAGGCGGGTACCGCGGCCAGGGATGGCATTGAGAACGGCGATCTTTTGCGTCATCCCGCCATCGGCACCGCATCTGGCCCCGGCATGCCGCCGGCGGACAAGGGCGATACACCCAATGTCGAGTCCGACTGAACGCCGAGGGCGCCTGACACATGCAGTTTTTCGCCCATGACGGCTTCGACCTCGCCTTCCTCGACCGCCAACCGGCATCAGGACAAGGCGATCCGGTGCTGATGATCCACGGCTTTGCCTCGAGCCACTACGTCAACTGGGTGTCGCCCGGCTGGTTCAAGACGCTGAACGACGCCGGCTACCGCGCTATCGCCTTCGACAACCGCGGCCATGGATCATCGTCGAAGAGTTATGACGAGGCCGACTACACGCCGGGCATGATGGCCTCGGATGGCGCCGCGCTGCTCAACCACCTCGGTATCGAACGGGCCCATGTCATGGGCTATTCGATGGGCGCGCGCATCGCGGCCTTTCTGGCGCTGTCCGATCCCGACAAGGTGGCAACGCTGGTCTTCGGCGGTCTCGGTATCGGCATGATTGACGGCGTCGGCGACTGGGATCCGATCGCCGCGGCCCTGCTTGCCGATGATCCCGGTGCGACCAGTCATCCTCGCGGCCGTTCATTCCGCGCCTTCGCCGACCAGACGCGCAGCGATCGGCGGGCTCTCGCCACCTGCATCGCGAGATCACGGGAATTGCTGACCGAGGATCAGATCACGCATATCGCCCAACCGACATTGGTCGCTGTCGGAACGACGGATGACATTGGCGGCTCGCCGGACGAACTGGCCGCGCTGATGCCGAATGCCAGGGCCTTTCATATCGAGGGCCGCGACCATATGCTTGCCGTCGGGGACAAGACCTTCAAGCAGCGGGTGCTGGAGTTCTATGCCGACAATCCGCTCTGAGCGGGCGGCAAGCAGGGGGCGCAAAACAGTGGCACAATGGGGAAGAACGGCCGAGGCGCCGGGCGTCGTCGCGCAAGGCAGGCTTGGCAAGCGCTCCGTCATACTGGCGTTGTGCGCGTTCGCGGCAGGGGCAATTGCCATAACCATCCTGGTGGCGATGCCGAGCGACGCGTCGCAGCTTGCCCAGAACATCGCCACCGGCTTCTTCATGCTGGTATTCCTGCTGGCCGCCCCGCTGGCTCACATTACCGGCGTGGTCTTTGGTATCATGGCGCTGGTGCGCTCCAACGACAGCCGCGCGCTCGGCCTCCTCGGGGTCATCCTCAACGGTCTCTCGGTGATGGCGGGGCTGGGTATCCTGGCGGCTATGGCCTCCACGATCGGCGCCTTCACCTGATTGCCGTCAGCCTGTCGCAAGGGCCTTGAGCGACCGCGCCATGTTCAACCGGGCCTGCGGTTCGAAGCGCTGCCGGAACTCCTCAGTGTGAAAGATATGCTGGCGGGCGAGGAAATTCTTCAGAACCGCGCCGCGCCCGGCGCGCCACATCGGCTCGTCCACCCATTGGTATTCTCGCCGCACGGCCTGTTCGTAGCCATCAAAAATGTCCGGTGCCGTACCGAGGATAGCCAGGTCCATGTCGAGGAAGAGTGCGGCATCCCGCATGGCTCGGGCATCGTCAAGGCCCGGCAATTCATGCGTAGCGGTGGCAATGATCATTGCCGAGATACGGCCGAGGCGCTCCGGGTCAGTACGGCCTGAGAGCTCTTTGCACGCCAGTTCCGCACTCTTGGCCTCATTGTCTTTAGCCCGGCTATCATAGATTGCATCGTGGAACCAGATCGCCGCTTCGACGGCGCCAGCGTCGTGCAGTGATGCCCGGTAGTCGCCACCCAGCGCCAGCATCGCCTTGATATGGGCCATGCCATGGTAGTGGCGGCCGTCGGCTTCATGGAGCCTGGAGAGGGCTCGTTTCAGGGCATCATCGATCAAGGGTTCGTTTTCCATGGCTGCTTGAATTCCCGCGAACCAAATCCATTTGACATTGCACTAAGGAAAATTGAGTTCAATCGTGCTACGATTTGGCTTATAGGTGCCGCTAGACACTAGGCAAGCCGGCAGGACGACGTCGATGAACAGCATCAGCATTTCCCGACACAGCGCATTGCAGCCGGTCGACCCGATCTGGCGCTCGATCCGTGACGAGGCGATGGACGCGGTCAACCGCGACCCGCTGCTCGCTGCTTTCCTGTATTCGACCATTCTCAACCAGGAGAGCCTGGAAGAGGCGGTCATCCACCGCATTGCTGAGCGGCTTGCCCATCAGGACATCGGCTCCGACCTCATTCGCCAGACCTTCAAGTCGATGCTGGCCGATGACAGGGACTGGTCGACGACCGTGCGTGTCGACATCCAGGCCTATTACGACCGCGACCCGGCCTGCGACCGCTTCATGATGCCGGTGCTCTACTTCAAGGGTTTTCATGCCATCCAGACGCACCGACTTGCGCACTGGCTGTGGAACGAAGGCCGCAAGGATTTCGCGCTCTATCTGCAG
>JBDSLV010000530.1:0-5372 GCA_039916205.1 Mesorhizobium sp.
CGCCTCCTACCGGGCGCAGATCGATGCCGAGAACCGCGCGGCGCGCGAGCTGGCGGATCTGCTGCGCCTGTCCATTGCCCAGGATCTGGTCAAGCATGGAAAGGCCTCGGGCTAGACCTTTCCTGCCTGGATCTGTTGGATTGAAAATTGCCGCATGAAAAAAGGCCGATTGCTCGGCCTTTTTTGTTACGCGGTGCGGCTGGAGCATGATCCCGAAAAGTGGAATCCGGTTTTCGGAAATGATCATGCTCAAACAAACAGATAGAGCCCCATCCCGATCCCATCGGGATGGAACAGGCTCTTGACCTCAGCCGATCGTCTGGCCGGTCTTGGCCCAGTCGGCGAGGAACTGCTCCAGGCCCTTGTCGGTCAGCGGATGCTTGACCAGCGCCTTCAGCGTCGCCGGCGGCGCGGTAACGACGTCGGCGCCGATAAGGGCTGCCTGCTTGACATGGTTCACGGTGCGAACCGAAGCAACGAGGATCTCGGTCTGGAAATCGTAATTGTCGTAGATCTGCCGGATTTCCTGGATCAGCTCCATGCCGTCGATGCCGATGTCGTCGATGCGGCCGACGAAAGGCGAGATGAACGAGGCGCCGGCCTTGGCCGCCAGCAAAGCCTGGTTGGCCGAGAAGCAGAGCGTCACATTGACCAGGCGGTTCATCTCGGTGCGGATCGTCTTGCAGGCCTTCAGGCCGTCCAGCGTCAGCGGCACCTTGATGCAGACATTGTCGGCGATCTTGGCCAGAACCTTGGCCTGCTGCATCATCTCGGAATATTCGGTGGCGGTGACTTCGGCCGAGACCGGGCCCTTGACGATGTCGCAGATCTGCTTGGTGACCTCGGCGATCTTGCCGCCGGATTTGAGGATCAGCGACGGGTTGGTGGTGACGCCGTCGAGCAGCCCCAGATCGTTGAGCTCACGGATATCCTTGACGTCGGCGGTATCGACAAAAAATTTCATGGCGGGTCTCCTGACGATTTCGTCGTGCTGGGGAGGGCACGTTCAGTGTTGCTCTTTGATCTAGACCATAGTCGGGGCAAGGTCACGCACATCATGATGGAAGATTCGCCCTTTGTCGCGGCCGCCCCCGTGCTGGTGCCGATGCCGGCCGAGCGCCCCTATACCTATGCGGTGCCGGCCGGCATGCGTGTGGTGCCGGGCTCGATCGTGCGCGTGCCGCTCGGCCCACGCCAGGTTGCCGGCATCGTCTGGGACGGCGTCGTTGAAAACATCGACGCCAAAAAGCTGCGGCCGATAGAGCAGGTTTTCGACTGTCCGCCGATCGACCACGCCATGCGGCGCTTCGTCGACTGGGTGGCGCAATACACGCTATCGCCGCCCGGCATGGTGGCGCGCATGCTGCTCAGAGCGCCGGAGGCTTTCGATCCCGAACCGTGGATCGAAGGGCTGCAGCGCACGCTTCTTGTCCCCGACCGGATGACGGGTGCGCGAGAGCGGGTGCTGGAGACGGCGGAAGGCGGGCTCGCCTGGACGCGCTCCGGACTGGCGCACGCGGCCGGCGTTTCGTCGACGGTGATCGACGGGTTGAAGGCGCAAGGCGTGTTCGAGACAGTGATGATCCCGCCACGGCCGGTGGTGGCCGCGCCCGATCCAACTTACGCCATACCCGAACTGATGCCGGACCAGAGCGATGCAGCGCTTATGCTGCGCGCCAATGTCGCGGCCGGCGTGTTCAACGTCGCGCTGCTCGACGGCGTGACCGGATCCGGCAAGACCGAGGTCTATTTCGAGGCGGTGGCGGCGGCGCTCGACCAGGGCAAGCAGGTGCTGATCCTGCTGCCGGAAATCGCGCTGACGCATGCCTTTCTCGAGCGTTTCCAGCAGCGCTTCGGCGCCAAGCCGGGCGAATGGCATTCGGATCTGCCGCCAAGGATGCGAGAACGGGTGTGGCGGCAGGTGGCGGAGGGCGGCGTGCGAGTCGTTGCCGGCGCGCGGTCGGCGCTGTTCCTGCCGTTCAAGGAACTTGGCCTGATCGTTGTCGACGAAGAGCACGACCCTGCCTACAAGCAGGAAGACCGCGTCTTTTACAACGCACGCGACATGGCGGTGGTGCGCGGCCATCTCGGCAGCTTCCCGGTCGTGCTGGCATCAGCGACACCATCGGTGGAAAGCCGGGTCAACGCGCAACAGGGCAAATACAACCGGGCGGTGCTTTCGGCCCGCTTTGCCGAGGCGGCGCTGCCCGATCTCAAGACCGTCGACATGCGGCGTGCGCCGCCGGCGCGCGGCGGCTTCCTGTCGCCGGTGCTGATCGACCACATGCGCCGGACGCTGGCGAGGCAGGAACAATCCTTGTTGTTCCTCAACCGGCGCGGCTACGCGCCACTGACCCTGTGCCGGGTCTGCGGCCACCGCTTCGGGTGCCCGGTATGTTCGGCCTGGCTGGTCGAGCATCGTTTTCGCGGCCAGCTCGTCTGCCACCATTGCGGCCACAATGAGCGCCGCCCCGAGGCCTGCCCGGAATGCGGCACGCTCGATCATCTGGTGGCGTGCGGCCCGGGCGTCGAACGCATTGCCGAGGAGGTCGTCTCGCATTTCCCTGAGGCACGCACCATCGTGCTGTCGTCCGACCTGATGGGCGGCGTGCGGCGGCTGCGGCTGGAACTGGAAGCCATCGCTAATGGCGAGGCCGACATCGTCATCGGCACCCAGTTGGTGGCCAAGGGCCACAACTTTCCCAACATGACGCTGGTTGGTGTCGTCGATGCCGATCTCGGCCTCGCCAATGGCGATCCGCGCGCGGCGGAGCGCACCTTTCAATTGCTGAGCCAGGTGACCGGCCGCGCCGGCCGTACCGGCAAGAAAAGCCTAGGGCTCCTGCAAACCTTCCAGCCGGAGCATCCGGTGATGCGGGCGATCGTTTCGGGTGATGCCGAGGCCTTTTACGAACGCGAGATTTCCGAGCGAGAGCGGGCGGCGCTGCCGCCGTTCGGCAGGCTGGCCGGCGTCATCGTCAGTGCGGTGACGCGCGCGGAGGCGGAGGGCCACGCTCGCGGTCTGCGCCGCGCTGCGCCGGAGGCCAGCGACCTGTTCGTGCTCGGCCCGGCGGAAGCGCCGTTGTCGCTGCTCGGCGGCCGCCACCGCTTTCGCCTGCTGATCCAGGGCGAACGGCGTGCCGACATGCAAGGGTTCATTCGTGCCATGCTGGCCAATGGACCGAAGCAGCGCGGTTCGGTGAGAGTGCAGGTCGATATCGATCCGCAGAGCTTTCTGTAGAGATGGGAAGGGACTTAGTCGGCGCCTGGAGGGTCTTGCAGTATATTCCAGCATGAAACGTCAAGCGCTTCAAAATGCCTGACGTTGGCGGTAATCACGGTAAGCTCGTTAGCCTCAGCCGTGGCAGCGATCAATATGTCCGCTAGACCGGGATTCTTCCCTTTCGCAGAGACTGCTTCCTCCATTCGGCCCGCCCTTCTCGCTATATCCGCATTGACTGACAGAATTTGATCCGCGAATCCTTCAATGGTGTCGTTGAGCCAGGCAGTGAGACTCTCCGCCCGCTTTTTGGCCCCAGCACGATCGAGCTTGCGTATGCCTTTCTCGATTTCGGCGATCGCCACAACCGGTATGAAGAGCATTTGCTTTTCACCTTGGGTAACGATCCATGTGGAGATGTCCTCGGCGAGCGGCGGCTTGCCGGGCGCGAACGCGGATAAAATGGAAGTATCGACAAGATAGCCGCTCAAAGATCGATATCCCGCGACGGTGACTCGTTCCTTTCGAGCTCGATCCCTCCTGGATAGGTCAGAAGAAACGCCCCGAAATTCCGACGCTTGACTGGATAAAGCTTTTGCAAGTCCTCGACCGATACGACAGCCGCTGCTGGCTTGCCATGCTTTGTGATGATGGTGGGCTCGCCGCTCTCCGCCGCCTCGACGAGTGCGGAGAATCCCGCCTTGGCCTCCCGAACTTGCATCGTTTTCACGGCAAATCTCCTTGTGGTCTCATGTGGTCATAATATAGGTATCTTGCTCGAAAAGGAACAGCCCTTCATGAAAACCCTCGGCCTGCTCGGCGGCATGAGCTGGGAATCGACAGCCATCTACTACCGGATGCTGAACGAGATCGTGCGCGAACGGCTGGGCGGGTTACACTCGGCGAAGCTGCTGCTCTGGTCGTTCGATTTCGCCGAGATAGCCGAGCGGCAGCACCACGGGGATTGGGACGGCGCCGGCGTGCTTCTGGCCGAGGCGGCGCGCAAGCTTGAGGCCGGTGGCGCCGAGGGTCTGCTTATCTGCACCAACACCATGCACAAGCTGGCCGACCAGGTGCGGGCGGCGGTGTCGATCCCGCTGATCCACATTGCCGATGCCACCGCCATCGCCATCCAGCGCGCCGGCATGAAGCGCCCGGCGCTGCTGGCGACGCGCTTCACCATGGAACAGGATTTCTACAAAGGCCGGCTTGCCGAGAAGTATGGGCTCCAGCCCGTGGTGCCCGATGCCGCCGGACGCGACATGGTTCACCGTGTGATCTACGAGGAACTGTGCCAGGGCATTGTCTCGGATGTCTCGAAGGCGGCCTATATCGCCGAGACCAACCGCCTGCGCCGGGAAGAAGCCGCCGACAGCGTCATCATGGGGTGCACCGAGATCACCATGCTGATCGGACAGCAGGATTTCGACATGCCGGTTTTCGACACGACACGCATTCATGTCGAAGCGGCGGTCGCGTTCGCGCTGGGCTGATCCCTTTCCGTTCGAAAATCGCCGCGCCTCTCTGGCGCATGTCTCGACCTTCGCTAGAATGCCCGAATATCAAAACAGGCATTTTCGAGGGGACAAGATGGATTTTGCCTTTCCGTGGCCAATGAGCCAGGGCGAATGGGCGGCGTGGTCGAGTGCTGTCGTGACGCTGGTCTTTGGCCTGCTGATGTTTCTGGCGCCGCGCATTGGTTTCAAGATCATGCGGATCCAACCGGTCCCCGAAAAGCCCGAGGCAATCGCCGAAGGCCGTTCGGCCATGGCCGGGTTCTATCTCGGTGTCGGCATCTGCTGCATCCTGCTTGCCCAGCCGCTGATCTATATGACGCTGGGCTTCTGCTGGCTGTTCTCGGCCTTCGGCCGCTTGCTGGCGATGATGTCGGATGGCGCCAACACGCCCTACAACTGGGTTTCGGTGGTGATTGAACTGGCGCTTGCCGTGCCGTCGCTCGCATTCGCCTTCGGCTTTTTGCCTTGAATCCCAGCCTAATCCGAGGCTTGCGATTGGACTCTGCCGCCGGATGCGACAATAGTGCCTGAAAACCATGCCGGACGATGCATTGCGGTCTTAAAATGCCTGTGCTAGACGGCAATCGACTTTCGGCCGGGGATAGCGGAAGCCGCGCCTCCGTGCTCGAAAAAAT
>JBDSLV010000531.1:0-5586 GCA_039916205.1 Mesorhizobium sp.
CCGACCAATCTGGTGACGCTGATCCTGGTGATGGGCATACTCGACTCGACCCGCGTCTATCGCCTGTCGCGGGCGGTCGCCGTCGACATCAACGTCATGGACTATGTCGAGGCGGCGAAACTGCGCGGCGAAGGCAGCGCCTGGATCATCTTCCGCGAGATCCTGCCCAATGCGCTGTCGCCACTGGTTTCGGAACTTGGGCTTCGTTTCATCTATGCCGTGCTGTTCCTGTCGACGCTGTCGTTCCTCGGTCTCGGCGTCCAACCGCCGGATGCCGACTGGGGCGGCATGGTCAAGGAAAACAAGGACGGCATCGTCTTTGGTATCGCGGCCGCTTTGATCCCGGCGGCGGCAATCGCCATGCTGGCGATTTCGGTGAACCTCGTCGCCGACTGGGTGCTCAACCGGACGACAAGCCTGAAGGGAGGGCGCGGGTGATGGCTGAACAGCGACCAAAATCCGACGTGCTCCTCGACATCCGCAATCTGCGCATCGAGGCGACCGTCTTCCCGCCCGGCGAACCGCCAAAGAACATCGTGCTGGTGCATGATGTCTCGCTGACGCTGCAGAAGGGCAAGGTGCTTGGCCTGATCGGCGAATCCGGCGCCGGCAAGTCGACCATCGGCCTGTCGTCCATGGGCTATGGCCGTGGCGGCGTGCGCATCACCGGTGGTGAAGTCATCCTGAACGGCCGCGACATCCTCAAGGGCGGCAAGGACGGCTTCCGCAAATTGCGCGGCCGCGAGGTCTGCTATGTCGCGCAATCGGCGGCGGCGGCTTTCAATCCGGCGCACAGGCTGATGGACCAGGTGGTGGAAGCCACCTTGCTGCACGGCACCGCAACGCGCGCCGAGGCTGAGAAGCGCGCCGTAGCACTGTTCAGGAAACTCAGCCTGCCAAACCCTGAAACCATCGGCGAGCGGTTTCCGCACCAGGTCTCCGGCGGTCAGCTGCAGCGTGTGATGACAGCGATGGCGCTGTGTTCGGAACCCGACCTGATCGTCTTCGACGAGCCGACGACAGCGCTTGACGTGACGACGCAGATCGATGTGCTGGCGGCGATCAAGGACGCCATCCGCGATACACATGTCGCGGCACTCTACATCACCCACGATCTTGCCGTCGTTGCCCAGGTCTCGGACGAAATCATGGTGCTGCGCCACGGCCGGCTGGTGGAATGGGGCGGCACGCGCCAGATCATCAAGGAGCCACGCCAGGAATATACCAATGCGTTAGTGTCGGTGCACGAGATCGAGCATGCAGAGCAGAAGCCTGGCACGACGCCGTTCCTGTCGGTAAAGAACGTCACCGCAGCCTATGGCGGCGGCGATGTCAAAGTGCTGAAGAACGTCTCGGTCGATATCTATCCGGGCCAGACGCTGGCCGTGGTCGGCGAGTCCGGCTCCGGCAAGTCGACGCTGGCACGCGCCATCACCGGGCTGTTGCCGCCGGAACAAGGCAGCGTCACCTTCGATGGACGGCCGCTGGCCAATCGGCTGGCTGACCGGCCAAAGGAGGATCTGCGCCAGCTGCAGATGATCTACCAGATGGCGGACGTTGCGATGAACCCGCGCCAGACCGTCGGCACCATCATCGGCCGGCCGCTGGAGTTCTATTTCGGCATGCGAGGCAGGGAGCGCGACGCGCGTGTCGCCGAGCTGCTCGACAAGATCGAAATGGGCAAGGGCTTTGTCGACCGCTACCCGGCCGAGCTTTCCGGCGGCCAGAAGCAGCGCGTCTGCATCGCCCGTTCGCTGGCCGCCAAACCCAAGCTGATCATCTGCGACGAGGTGACCTCGGCGCTCGATCCGCTGGTGGCCAACGGCATTCTGAAGCTGCTGCTTGAGCTTCAGAAAGAAGAGAACGTCGCCTACCTGTTCATCACCCACGACCTTGCCACGGTGAAGTCGATCGCCGATTCCATCGCTGTCATGTATCGCGGCGAGGTGGTGCGCTACGGCTCGAAGAGCAAGGTGCTGAGCCCGCCATTCGACGCCTATACCGACCTTCTGCTGTCCTCGGTTCCGGAAATGGAAATCGGCTGGCTGGAAAAGGCGATCAAGGGACGGCGCATGGCCAGCGCGGGGAACTAGCAAAGAGAAGACGTGGCATTACGCCACAAACGTCGCTGCCGTCATTCGGGTGCAACGCGAAACAATCAGGATCGGCCCGGACGGGCGCCGCTCGTGCAGTGTGTTTGTTGTGAAAAAGGGGACTTGGACTATGAAGACTGAACTCGACCATCTCGCTGAACTCGCCGGCCAGGGCCGCATATCGCGCCGCGCCTTCCTCGGCCGTGCCGCGGCACTCGGCGTGTCGGCGGCTTTGCTGCCGTCACTTGCTGGCAAGGCTTTTGCGCAGACGGCAGTCAAGGGCGGCACGATCAAGGCTGGCCTGCAGGGCGGTGAATCGACCAACAGCCTCGACCCCGCGCTCAACCTCAGCCAGGTTACTTTCAGCTTCGGCAAGCTGTGGGGCGAGTATCTTGTTCGCCTGACGCCTGACAACAAGCTGGTCAACCTGATCGCGGAAGAGATCGGCGCCTCGGCCGACGCCAAGACATGGACGATCAAGATCCGTGACGGCATCGAGTTCCACAATGGCAAGACCGTCGGCGCGGAAGATGTCGCGGCCACCATTGAGCGGCACGCCGACGAGAAGTCGAAGTCGGGCGCGCTCGGCATCCTCAAGAACATCAAGGGCGTCAAGGCAAGCGGCAAGGAAGTGATCGTCACGCTTGGCGACGCCGATGCCGACTTCCCCTTCCTGATGGCCGACTACCACCTCGTCATCCAGCCGAATGGTGGCAAGGACAATCCGAATGCCGGCATCAGCGCCGGCCCTTACAAAGTCGCCGTCAATCAGCCAGGCGTTCGCCACGGCGGCGAGCGCTTCGCCAATTACTGGCAAGGCGACAAGGCAGGTCACGCCGACCAGGTCGAGATCATCGTCATCAATGACGCGACGGCCCGTCTTGCCGCCTTGCAGGGTGGCCAGGTGCACATGATCAACCGCGTCGAGCCGAAGGTGGTGGACCTGGTGAAGCGCATTGCCGGCGTCACCATCGAAAACGCCTCGGGCAAGGGCTACTACCCCTTCAACATGTTCTGCGACACCGCGCCTTTCGACAACGGCGATCTCAGAATGGCACTGAAGCTCGCCATGGACCGCGACGAGATGCTGGAAAAGATCCTGCGCGGCTACGGCTCGGTCGGCAACGACTTCCCGATCAACGAGGCCTATCCGCTGTTTACCGCCATTGAACAGCGCAAGTTCGATCCGGAAAAGGCCGCCTCCCTCTACAAGAAGTCCGGCCACAGCGGCTCGGTCGTGCTGCGCACTTCCGACGTTGCCTTCCCGGGTGCGGTCGATGCCGCCCAGCTCTATCAGCAAAGCGCCGCCAAGGCCGGGATCAAGATCGAGATCAAGCGCGAGCCGGGCGACGGCTACTGGTCGGAAGTCTGGAACAAGCAGCCCTTCTCGCTCTCTTACTGGGGCGGACGTGCCACGCAGGACCAGATGTATTCAACCGGCTACGTCTCGACCGCCGACTGGAACGACACGCGCTTCAAGCGGCCGGAATTCGACAAGATGCTGTTTACAGCGCGCGCCGAACTCGACCAGGACAAGCGCAAGGCGATCTATCACGACATGGCGGTCATGATGCGCGATGAAGGCGGGCTGATCGTGCCCTTCTTCAACCAGTTCATCGACGCTGCCGCCACCAACAAGATCGGCGGCTTCGCCAAGAGTCCGATCGGTGAAATGATGGACGGCTACGCACTGGCCGAGTGCTGGCTGAACGCGTAGCATCCGGCGAAACGAAGCTTGGCTGGTCCTGCCTGTGCGGAACCGGCCAATATCGCTTGAGTGAAAACCCAGCGCCGCGCACCATCATGGAGGCGCGGCGTTTCCTTGCAACGACAATTTTGTGGAGCAGCCCGTGGCGCTCAAGACCAAGCTTCTGCTGATCATTCTCGATGGCGTGCCTTACCGGAACTGGCGCCGGCTGATGGGCAATCTCGAAGGCTGGGTGCAATCGGGCGAGGCGCGGGTCTGGAAGATGCGCTCGGTGCTGCCTTCGACATCAGCCTGCTGCTACGCTTCGATCCATACCGGCGTGTCGCCGCAGGTGCACGGCATCCTCTCCAACGAGAACCGGTTCCGCGTCAGCCAGCCGGACATCTTCTCCGAGGTCAGCAAGGCTGGCGGCAAGACAGGCGCGGTCACCCATTCCTACTGGTCGGAATTCTTCCGCTCCTATCCGTTCGATCTGGTCGAGGACATGGAGTTTGACGAGCCGGGTGGCCCGATCACGCATGGCCGGTTCCACACCATGACCGGCTACAATGCCCGCAACCAGATGACGCCGAGCGATGTCGACCTGTTCGCGACGCTGACCATGCTGACCAGCCGCCATCGCATCGACTACGGCATCCTGCACACCTGCACGCTGGATTCGATGGGCCACCGCTTCGGCCATGACTGTCATGAGATGGACCATGCCGTCTATGCCATGGACGGCATGCTGGCGGCCTTCCTGCCGCGCTGGATCGAAGCCGGCTACGAGGTCATGGTCACCGCCGATCATGGGCAGACCGATCGCGGCCATCATGGCGGCCATGACGACGAGATGCAGGATTTCGCGCTCTACTATTTCGGCGCCGGCAAAGGACCGCAGGCCGACACGCTGCTCGACCAGTTGCAGCTCGCGCCGACCATCTTGAGCCGTTTTGGCGTGCCGGTGCCGGCGACGATGAAGGCGAAGCCGTTCTTGACTTAGTTCCCCCTTCTCCCCCTGCGGGAGAAGGTGTCGCCGAAGGCGACGGATGAGGGGTGTTCCAGGGAAAGCCAACGTCTCACTCCGCTGGAACACCCCTCATCCGTCTCGGCGCTTCGCGCCGATCCACCGCCCGGGGCGAGTCACGGGCCTCACCCGCCCTTCAGGCCCCACAAGGGGAGAAGGGAAGAACTGCGCCCCTACTCCGCCGTGCCTTCCTCGTATTCCGCCGACATGGTCAGCCATTTTTCCTCGTGGCCGGCCAGCGTCTGGGCCAGTTGCGAGCGCTCCTTGGCCAGCCGTGTCGCCGTCGACGGATCCTTCTCATAGACGGCCGGATTGGACAGCTCGTCCTCGATGCCGTCGATGCGCTTGCGGATGCGATCCATCAGCGCTTCGGTCGCCCTGATCTCCTTGGCGACGGGTTCCATGGCCGCACGGCGCTGGGCGGCCTCGCGGCGGCGATCCGCCTTGGAGGCCTTGTCGGCCTCGCGCTTCTCCTTGCGATCGCCGGAGACGCCGGTGACCAGTTGTTTGTAGTCGGCAAGATCGCCGTCATAGGGGTTCACATGGCCGTCCTTGACCAGCCAGAGCCGGTCGGCGGTGGCTTCCAGCAGATGGCGATCGTGCGAGATCAGGATGACGGCGCCGGGAAAATCGTTCAGCGCGTGGATCAGCGATTCGCGGCTGTCGATGTCGAGATGGTTGGTCGGTTCGTCGAGGATGAACAGGTTCGGCCCGTCGAAGGCCGAAAGCCCCATCAGCAGACGCGCTTTCTCGCCGCCGGACAGGTCCTTGGCCGGCGT
>JBDSLV010000532.1:0-2856 GCA_039916205.1 Mesorhizobium sp.
AAATCCATTCGTTAACGCGCCTTGGCGCAACATTTACCGCGGCTTTACCAGATTCCTGAACCCGGCGGTAACCACACCAAAAGGTTTACTGACATCTCGGCATTTTACGCATTCCGATTCATGCTTCGGTTGCCGCTCCACGCCAATGATCGCGAAAACCGGGAGTGCCCGGCATGTTCGACGATCAAGGTGCGTTCCGATGAAGACAGTCTTGCTTACCCTGTTCGGTGCAGCAGCCATGCTTGCTGCTGCCGCCACGCCTTCCATTGCCGGTGACCGCTACGCCGACAGGCCACCGGTGATGGTGAGCCCCGACCTTTCCGCGCCCTGGGTGCTGCAGCTTGGCCGTGCGCCTGGCATCGTGCGCCAGAACCGCCAGGTGGTGCAGCAACCGCGCCTGCGCGCCGCGCAGCCCGACCGTGTGCAGACGGCGGCCGTGCAAGCGCCAGCCAAGCGCATGGTCATGCGTCCGCAGATCAACCCGCTCTATCTGCCGCAGGAAGTCGCCTACGACGGCGCGCAGAAGCCGGGCACGATCGTCATCGACACGACGCAGAATTTCCTCTTCCTGGTCGAGAAGAACGGCAAGGCGCGGCGCTACGGCGTCGGCACCGGCAAGCCGGGCTTCGAATGGTCGGGCACGCACAAGATCACCAACAAGCGCGAGTGGCCGGATTGGCGCCCGCCGGCGGAGATGATCAAGCGTGAAGCGGCCAAGGGCCGTTACCTGCCGACCTATCTGGCCGGCGGCATGGAGAACCCGCTTGGCGCACGCGCGCTCTATCTCGGCACGACGGAATATCGCATCCACGGCACCAACCAGCCGTGGACGATCGGCGGCGCGGTCTCATCCGGCTGCATCCGCATGCGCAACGAAGACGTGGTGGACCTCTATGAACGGGTCAATGTCGGAACCACGGTCGAGGTGATATAGTCACCGCCACGAATCACTTGGCCGGCAAAGCACTGCGCCTTTCGCCGCCAGTCTGAGACAACGGGGGACGGGCCGTATGGGGATGCGGTCAGTCAGGAAGGGCAGCACGGGAAACCGCGCTGCCCTTTTCCGTTTTCCGGCCAATTCAGACTGATACCGGAGCAGGCGCGCCACCGCGCGCGTCGCGGCAAGGGCATGGCGGTTCGCTTTCGTGCTGCCTTTCGCCATTTTCTTTTGCTATGTCGGCGGCACGTTTCAGCCAGAGAATTAATTCATGCCCCTATCCGATGACAGCCGCTATCTCAGAGGTGGCCCGGTCGCCCAGCGCATCATCGCTGCCGTGCGCGAGGATGCCGCGATAGCGACAAGAGAAGGATTTCCGCCCAAACTGGTGTCTATCACCGTTGGCGACACGGCTGCCGTCGGCGTTTACGTGCGCAACCAAAAGGCCAAGGCGGAACTCGCCGGCATCGATTTCGAGGAGCGGCGGTTTCCCGCCGCCATCACCTCAGGCGAGCTGGAAGCGGCGATCCATGGCCTGAACGCCGATCCGCGCGTCACCGGCATCATCATCCAGCGGCCAGTGCCCGCCCATATCCCGGTCAAGACCTTGCAGGCGGCGGTGCATCCGCTCAAGGACGTCGAAGGCATGCACCCGGCCTCGATCGGCAACATCGTCTACAATCAGCTTGATCTCGCGCCATGCACGGCCGCCGCCTCGGTCGAGCTTTTGAAGGAAACCGGCCTCGATCTGAAGGGGCTGGAAGTCGTCGTCGTTGGCCATTCCGAAATCGTCGGAAAGCCGATCGCATTCCTGCTGATGAGCGAAGGCGCGACCGTTACGGTCTGCCACCACATGACGCGATCCGTTGCCGCACATGCACGCCGCGCCGACGCGCTGTTCGTCGCGGTCGGCAAGCCGCGCCTGATCAAGGCCGACATGGTCAAGCCCGGTGCCGCGGTCATCGACATCGGCATCAATTCCGAAACGCTGCCGGACGGTTCCAGCCGCATCGTCGGCGATGTCGATACCGAGAGCGTCAAGGATGTGGCGTCCTGGATCACGCCCGTGCCAGGCGGCGTCGGTCCGATAACCGTGGCGATCCTGCTGCGCAACACGATGGTGGCGCTCAACCGCCAGCGGGCGCTTTACCAGGCAACTTATGGAACGGTGGACAAGTTGGCGGCCGAGTAAAGTCGGAATCGTCGAGACCGTTACTCCGCCGCGACCAAGCCCTCATCCGCCACACCTCCAGGCTTCGGACCGCCATAAGCCCAGTCTAGCAGCTTGATCGTATGCACCACCGGCATTTTCGCCGCCGAGGCGATCTGGGTGATGCAGCCGATGTTGCCGGTGGCGACGATCGAAGCGCCGGTTGCCTCGATGTTTTTCACCTTGCGATCCCTCAGTTGCGCCGAGATTTCGGACTGCAGGATGTTGTAGGTGCCGGCCGAGCCGCAGCACAGGTGTCCCTCGCGTGGCTCGCGCACGACGAAGCCGGCCTTGGCGAGCAGTTCCTTCGGCTGACGCGTGATCTTTTGCCCGTGCTGCATCGAACAGGCCGAGTGGTAGGCAACGATGGTGCCCGGCTTGCGCACGGGCTCCGGCAGGTCGAGCATGGCCAGGTACTCGGTGATGTCCTTGGCCAGTGCCGACACCCGTGCCGCCTTGTCGGCATAGGCCGGATCAAGGCGGAGCATGAAGCCATAATCCTTGATGGTCGTGCCGCAGCCGGACGCAGTGATGACGATGGCATCGAGCCCGCTCTGTTCGATCGTTCGCGTCCAGGCGTCGACATTCTGTCTCGCCGAGTGAAGCGCTGCCTGCTCGCGGCCCATGTGATGCACCAATGCACCGCAACAGGCTTCGCCTGGCGGCACCACCACCTCGACACCAAGCCGCGTCAGCAGCGAGATCGTCG
>JBDSLV010000533.1:0-2638 GCA_039916205.1 Mesorhizobium sp.
TCTTCAGCACGGCCTGGATCTTCTCCCAATAGCCGGCCGGCGGCGGCACGATGCCGCCGGTGCCGAGGATCGGCTCGCCGATGAAGGCGGCGACGGTTTCAGGTCCTTCGGCCAGGATCATCTCCTCGAGCTTGTCGGCGCAATGCTGCGAGAACTGCTCCTCGCTCATCGAGCGGTCGGCGCGGCGGAAGTAATAGGGCGCCTCGGTGTGCAGGATCGGCGCGCGCGGCAGGTCGAAGGCGTTGTGGAAGAGGTCGAGCCCCGTCAGCGATCCGGTCATCACGCCCGAGCCGTGATAGCCGCGCCAGCGCGAGATGATCTTCTTCTTCTCCGGCCGCCCCAGCACATTGTTGTAGTACCAGATCAACTTGATGTTGGTTTCGTTGGCGTCGGAACCCGAGAGGCCGAAATAGACTCGGCTCATGCCTTGCGGCGCGCGGTCGATGATCATCTTGGAAAGCGTGATCGACGCCTCGGTGCCGTGGCCGACATAGGCGTGGTAGTAGGCGAGGTTCTTCGCCTGGGCGGCGATGGCATCGGCGATCTTCTGGCGGCCATAGCCGACATTGACGCAATAGAGGCCGGCGAAGGCATCAAGGCTCTTCTTGCCATTGTTGTCCCAGACGGTGACGCCTTCGCCGCCGGCCATGATGCGTGTCGGGCTCTCGCCGCGCGCGTGCATACCCATATGCGTCGAGGGATGGAAAAAGTGGTCGCGATCCCAGGCGGCGAGTTCGTTGGACTGGTCGAGCATTTTTGACTCCTTGAGGAAAGCGAACGCGACTTAAGATGTGTTGAGATTCAGGTCAGGCCGAGCCGAAAATGGCTGATACCGAGAACCGGAGCGGAGCGTACTTTTTGTACGTGAGCACCGGAAGCGCAGGTATCAGTCGTTTGCAAGCCGGCATCACCTGAATATCGACACATCTTAGGCAACGTCCAGGCAGAGGTATTTCAGATCGGTGAAGGCTTCGAGCCCGTGGCGCGAACCTTCGCGGCCGATGCCGGATTGCTTGACGCCGCCGAACGGGATCGGCGCGCCGGTGATCTTGACGCGGTTGATGGCGACCATGCCGTAGTCGAGCGCGCGGCCCATGCGCTGCTGGCGGCCGCCGTTCTCGGTCACGACATAGGCGACGAGGCCATATTCGGTGGCGTTGGCGCGGCCGATTACCTCGTCCTCGCTGTCGAACGGCGTCACGGCGGCGACCGGGCCAAAAGTCTCCTCGCGCATGATCAGCGCTTCGTCAGAGACATCGGCCAGCAGCGTCGGCTGGTAGAACAGCGGCCCGGATTGGTGCCGCCCGCCGCCAGTGAGGCATCGTGCGCCATGGGTCAGCGCGTCGGCGACCTGCTCCTCGACCTTCTTGACCGCGCGCTCATGCATCAGCGGCCCGATGTCGATGTCCTGCGCAAGGCCGTTGCCGGTCCGTAGCGCCTCGATGCGCGCGGTGAAGGCGGCGCAGAAGCGCTCGTAGATCGGCCGCTGGATGTAGATGCGGTTGGCGGCGAGGCAGTCCTGGCCCGACGTGGCGAATTTAGCGTCGATGGCAATGCTCACCGCTTTGTCGAGATCGGCATCGGCAAAGACGATCAGCGGCGCGTGGCCGCCGAGCTCCATCACCAGCCGCTTCATCGTCGGCGCGCTCTGGGCGGCAATCAGCCTGCCGATCTCGGTCGAGCCGGTGAAACTCATGGCGCGGACGCGCGCATCTTCGCACATCCGGCCGACGATGGTCGATGCCTTGCCGGTGACGATGTTGAAGACCCCGGCCGGCAGCCCGGCGCGTTCGCCAAGTTCCGCCAGCGCCAGCGCCGACAGTGGCGTTTCCGAAGATGGATGCGCGACGATGGTGCAGCCGGCGGCAAGCGCGGCCGCCGCTTTGCGGGTCAGCATCGCCGACGGGAAATTCCATGGCGTGACGACGCCGACGACACCAAGCGGCTCGCGCCGCACTATCATTTCCGCGTTGGGCAGATGGCTGGTGACGCTCTCGGCGTTGATGCGTTTTGCTTCCTCGGCATACCACTCGACGAAGGAAGCGGCGTAGTCGATCTCGCCCAGCGATTCCGCGAGCGGCTTGCCCTGCTCCAAGGTCATCAGCAAAGCGAGGTCGTCCTTTGCGGCGATGATGAGCTCGAACCATTTTCGCAGGATTTTGGAACGCTCCTGTGGCAACAGCGACCGCCAGGCCGGAAAGGCGCGCGCGGCGGCATCGATCGCCTTGGTCGCCTGGCGTGCATCGAGCGCGGCGACGAAAGCCACAGTGGTGCCGGTGGCCGGATCGGTGACTTCGAAGCTTTCGGCAGCTTCGCTTGCCGTCCAGTGCCCGTCCACATAAGCGAGCTCGCGCAGCAGCCGGCGGTCGGCGAGACGATCGAGTGCTTCATAGCGGTACGAGCGGGCGAAATGCGCGGACATGGGTCGAGGCCTCCCGGTTCGGACTGATGCGGGGAAGACTATCCGCGATGTGCAGACAGAGAGGCTATTTGGATGCTCGCCCGTAGAGAGACTCTCTCAATTGTGCCGCCCCGGCAGGCGATCTCTTCGGCGCTACGGTGACGCCGGCAACAGGTCGGCTATGGGCAGCGCGACCTCATCCTTCACCGTCTTGATGACGATGTAGGTGAAGTAGCG
>JBDSLV010000534.1:0-19885 GCA_039916205.1 Mesorhizobium sp.
TCTTAACGATGCACGCTTCGCCATCAACGCCAGCACCGGCGTCATCACCCGTTCGGCCACCGGCACGCTCGACTTCGAGACCCAGGCATCGATCAACCTGACGGTGACGGCAACGTCCTCCGACGGAAGCACAGCCAACCAGATCTTCACCCTCGGCGCCCTCGACAGTCCGGAGCCGGTCGCCTTCAACCTCTCGCCGGATGCCAATCCCGCCGTCAACCAGATCGCCCAGAACGCCGCTGCCGGCACCGCGATCGGCATCACGGCCGCGGCCGCGGATCCCGATGCCGGATCGACCGTGACCTACAGCATCAGCGATACGCGCTTCGCCATCAATGCCAGCACCGGCGTCATCACGCGCTCGAGCACGGGCACGCTCAACGCGACGTCGGAGCCGTCCGTCACCTTCAATGTGACTGCAACGTCGTCCGATGGCAGCACCGATAGCCACGCCTTCGCGGTCGCTGTCTCCGGGACGGGCAACACCACGCCTGTGATCATCGAGACAAGGGTGGCGACCGCCGGCGACGATGTCGAGCAGAAAAGCACCGGCGCGATATCGACCAACGTCACAGACCTGGAGTTGGGCTATGACGGCTCCACGGCCCAGACGGTCGGCCTCCGTTTCACCGGTATCAACATCCCGCAGGGCGCCATCATCACCAGCGCTTATGTCCAGTTCCAGGCCAATGAGGTGAAGACCAGCGCGGCGTCGCTGCTGATTCAGGGCGATAATGTTGACGACGCGAGCGTCTTCACCAGCGTCAAGTTCAACGTGTCCTCACTTCCCAAGACGACTGCGTCCACGGCCTGGACTCCGGACCCATGGATCAAGGTGGGTGACCACGGCCTGGCCGAGCGCACGCCAGACCTCACGCCGATCGTGCAGGAGATCGTCAACCGCTCGGGTTGGGCGGCGCTCAACGACATGGCATTCCTGGTCAGCGGCACTGGCACGCGCACCGCCGATTCCTATGAATACAATCCGGCCAGCGCGCCGCTGCTGCACATCGAATATCTGCTGCCCGGCCCGGCCGGCAGTCCGGTAGCGTTCAACACGCCGCCCGATGCCAATCTCTCCGCCAACCAGATCGCCGAGCTCGCCGCAGCGGGCACGGTCATCGGCATCACCGCCTCGGCAACCGATCCCGATGCCGGCTCGACTGTCGCCTACACCATCGATGACTCCCGCTTCGCCATCAACACCAGCACCGGCGTCATCACCCGCTCGGCCACCGGCACGCTCGACTTCGAAACTCAAACGTCGATCAACCTCACGGTGACGGCAACGTCCTCCGACGGAAGCATCGCCAACCAGACCTTCACCGTCGGCGTCCTCGACAGCCAGGAACCTGTCGCCTTCAACACCCCGTCGGATGCCGACAGCGCCGCCAACCTGATCGCCCAGAACGCCGCCAACGGCACAGCAATCGGCATCACTGCCTCGGCCCGGGATCCCGATGCCGGATCGACGGTTACCTACGCCGTCAATGACACGCGCTTCGCCATCAATTCCAGCACCGGTGTCATCACGCGCTCGGGCACCGGCACACTCAACGCGGCGACCGAGCCGTCGGTCAACCTACATGTCACCGCCACCTCCTCCGATGGAACCACCGCCGCGCATGACTACGCGGTCAACGTGTCCACTGGGCCTATCTTCGAGACAAGGGTTGCGTCCAGCGCAGACGACGCTGAGCAAGGCCCAACCGGCGGTATGAACCTCACTAGCAGCAATCTCGACATGGTGTTTGACGGCACCAAGATCTACACGGTCGGCATGCGCTTCACCGGCGTCGACATTCCGTACGACGCCGTCATCACCAGCGCCTATATCCAGTTCCAGGCCCAAAATGCGAGCACTGGCGCTGTATCGCTCTTGATCCGGGGCGAAAACAGCGACGAATCCATCGTCTTCGAGAATGAGATAAGCGATATCACCTTGCGCCCGATGACGAACACCTCGGTGGCGTGGACGCCACCCGATTGGACCGTCAACAATGAAACTGGCCCCGCCGAACGCACGCCGGACATGTCGGCGATCGTGCAGGAGATCATCGGCCGCTCGGGCTGGTTGGCACTCAACGACATGGCGTTCGTCGTCAGCGGCAGCGGCGCCGAACGCAGGGCCAATTCCTTCGATGGCAGCGCCACCGGCGCCCCGCTTCTGCACATCGAGTACTATGTGCCGACGACCGGCCCGGTCGCCTTCAAGCATCCACAGGATGCCGACTCCGCCGCCAATCAGATCACCGACCATGCCGTCGCCGGCACGGTGATCCATGTCACAGCCGCTGCCAAGGATCCCGACGTCACCAATACGGTCACCTACGGCCTCAACGACTCGCGCTTCGCGATCGATGCCAATACCGGCGTCATCACGCGCTCAGGCACCGGGACGCTCAATGCCGCAACCGAGGCGTCAATCAACCTCCATGTCACCGCGACCTCGTCCGACGGGAGCACCGCCGCGCAAGACTATTCGGTCAGCGTCGTTCCGACTACCGCGCCGCAGACATTGTACCGGTTCGCGATCTTTGGTGATTACGGCGACACCGACCTCTCAGGCGAGAAGGCGGTGTCGGCTATGGTCCATGCCTGGAACCCCGATTTCATCCTGACAGTCGGCGATAACGTATATGCGCCACAGACCTTGGATGCCGCGGTCGGCCAGCAGTACCATGACTACATAGGCAATTATCAGGGCGCATACGGCAGCGGCAGCGCCATCAACCGCTTCTTTCCCACGCTAGGCAATCACGAATACGACGAAGGCAACGTGCCCACTTACCTGAACTATTTCACGCTGCCCGATAGTGAGAGGTACTACGACTTCCAGATCGGGCCAGTGCACTTCTTCGCTCTCGACAGCAACAAGCAGGAGCCGGACGGACGCAGTTCCACCTCGGTGCAAGGTCATTGGATGCAATCGCTTCTCGCGAATTCCGATGCGAGCTTCGACGTCGCCTACTTCCATCATACGGCATATAACCCGAGCGGCAGCTCAACCATCATGCAATGGCCCTTCGAGCAGTGGGGCGTCAACGCTGTCTTTGCCGGCCATGAGCACAATTACTATCGCGAGAATCGGGACGACAATAGCGATGGCGTCTATCTTCCGTACACGACCACAGGCCTCGGTGGAGCCGGCAAGGCTGTTCCCAATGTTGGCGCCAGCCTGGTGACCGTCACTGACGCGGGGATGTTGATCGAGTTCTACAAGGTGAGCAGCTTTAACGGGACGACCGCTACCAGCGCGCTCACCGATTCCTACTTTGTCCCGACGCCTGCGGGGCGCGCGCCGACAATCGTCAACGGCGGCTACGTCCTAAACGGAACGACCGGCGCAGACTATCTGTGGGGTCTGGGCGGAAATGATACGATAAACGGCGGGCGCGGCAACGACATGCTGATTGCCGGCAACCAGCACAATCTGTTCTTGTTCGCCCACGGCGACGGTCAGGACACGGTCATGAATTTCCTGCCGGGCGCCGGGACCGGCGACGTCCTCGATCTCAGGGCCTTTGGCATCTACAACGCCGGCCAATTCGCGCTGGTGGCCACGAACCAGGGCTCGAATGTCGTGGCATCCCTAGGTGGCGGAGATCAGATCACGCTGACCGGTGTTCATGTGGACCAGTTCCACAACGACAACTTCCTGAGCAGCCTGCTGCTGGCTTAGCATGCCCTAATGCATGTCGCGCAAAAGTGACCTCGGTCTTGCGACGACGACATGCATCAAACAACAACCTAAAGTATCCGTTCAACGCTACGCGCTTAGACCAAGGTCCGCGGCGCGCGGATGAAGCCCCGGGATCGAAATGGGGCTTTTTTGTTTGAGTACGATCGCGCTCAAATGCTGCAAGTGCGAGGCTGGTTGCGACCCGCAAAAAAGCCCGGCCGCCGGCGGCACTTTGGCGTGCCGCGAGCGGTCCGGGCTGTCAAATGAAGGCTAGAGTCTTACCCGAAAACGTTGCTCTCAATGCCCGTGATGGTCGAAAAGCTTGCCCAACTTACCGGGAGGGCCGACGTGAGTGTGGTTCTTGTCCCCCCAGCCGTTGCCCGGGCGCGACCCGCCCGACTTGGCTATTGCCTTGGAGTTCAAGCTTGTCCCGAGCAGAAGCGTTATAGCCGGCGGCGTTACCACCGCGAACCGTCCCGCCTTCTTGAGAAAGTCCCGGCGCGCCTGAGCCTCTGAGGCCAAACCTGCCGGTTTCGAATCCGAGCGTCTTTTACTTTCGGTTCCCATATCACAACCCCCATCTTTCAACAGATTTACTTTATGACTTTCAGGACAGGGAAACAATTTCTCCAAAAGGCTTAGATTTTTGTGCGGGCATTCAGCAGTGTGCGAGCGATGCGGCGCGCGAAATCGACCGGTCCACGTCGCGCCAAGCCACCGGCACGCGAAAACCGCCACGTGCCCCACACCAGATTGCCGGCCAGGCGCAAGGGGGCGCCAATGATGGGGTGTGTCGCCGTGAAGATACGCCTCCAGTGCTGGAAACGGACCATCGGGCGCTGTGCGCATATTGCCGGGATCCTGGTCCCGAAGAAATGGTGCAAGGCCAGCAGCTGTGTGTCGAGCGCATTGCGGGCGCTTCGATCCGACATGGACGCCCGCAGCGCCGTCCAGTCCACGTCGTCGCTTTCCACCAATTGTGCCAGATCATGAAGGTGCCTGAGATCTATCCTTCCGCGCCAGTAATCCCCCTCCTTGAGGAGGTCGTGCACTATCCAGTGCAGGGCGCGAGACGGTGCGGGTGGAATTTTCACACGAAGACCATTTCGCTGGACCAGCTTGGGGGGCTCAAAGCCGTTCGCCAGGCTCGGCCTGAGCTCCAGCATCCCGGCGTCCTGCTGGCGGGCCATGCCTCGACCGCCCCCCACATCGACGTAGCCGAGCTCTTCAAGGCAGGCCCGGGCAGCCTCCCCCTCGGCTGCATCCACGGCCAGATCGAGGTCACTCGTCATCCTGCTAGGGACCCGGCCGGCTGGGGAAAGGAACAACGGAACGGCTCCCTTGAGCAGGAGCGGAGCGATGTCGTGGCGGTTGAGCGCCGCAACGGCTTCACGCAGTTGCGTACGCAAACGAAGGTTCCGTTCCCGGTTGCAGTCGTGGACGAACCGCAGATATTCGCGCACATCCTGTGGGAGCCGGTGGACCTGGCCGGCACGTGCAAGCGACGAGAACAGGTCTGGCGTGAGCAGAGTGTGATTGGCCAGCGCAATCACAGCCTGCCAGTCGGCCCTGTCGGCCGGACAGCCGCGAAGGCCGGCGATCAATGCCTCAAGCGCGTTGCCTCTGCGCATCATCGGCACGCACTCGTGATCAGCTTTACCGCATCATCCAATCCCGAATAGGTCAGGCAATAGGTCTCAGCCGATCCGACGACCTGGGTTAGCACGTCGAACGCGGTGGCACTCAATTCTCGGCCGGGCGAAAAGGCGCCGTTGAGCAGGCCGCGCAATGCGCTGGCTGGGTCGACAGGCTCCAGGCAAGCTTTCGAGTCGCGGCCCCGACGAAGCAGGACCAGAGAGCCGATGGGTACGGGAGACGACGGCAAGGGCACGAACTCCCTGGGCACCGCAAACCGCACGCGCCTGCGGTCCGGACGGCGACAGATTGGAACGTCATCGAGACCGGGGCAGTATTTGGCCAGAAGCGGCCAGGCTCCCGCCTTGACGGCGGGGGCAAACGGAAGGCCCACGCCGTGCCCTCTTGAGTCCAGCAGCGTCACGTCGTCCGCAGCGAAGCCGAACCCTGCATGAACCAACGCGAGGGTCAGTGTCGTCTTGCCCGCGCCCGGATTGCCGCAAAGAAGCACGATGCGTTCATTCTTGATCAGCGCCGCCGCATGGAGTGCAAGTTCATAGGCGCTGCGGTCGAGAACCTCGGTCAGCAATTGCCCTTTCAGCATGACGGGCAGCTCGTCGGGCGAACAGGACAGGACCCAACCGCTATCCCGGAACAGGTGAATCCGCCCCTCGCGTTCAACCACCTGCAGCAGAACGTCAGCAGTCTCTTTTTGGACCTCGAGATGCCGAAATGCGGTGCTCGCGGGAAAGGCGCATGCTGCTGGATAGACGATGCGAATGGTAAGGCCCGCAACGGCGACCACCTGGCTTACAAGCTCTTGCGCCGATGACGAAGGCAACGGCGCACGGGGGCGTATCAGGCTCAGCCGCTGCCAATCGCCAAGCGCTGCCTCGACGTGATTGTTTGCCTCGCAACTGTCAACGCCAGCACGCGCAATCTCAGTCGAGATTGCTTCCGGCGGCATGCCCTCTTCCAGAGATCGCCAGATGTCGGCAGCCGTATCGTTGACGTCGAAAATGGCCTGCTGGGATGGGCTGAACAGAATGTTTTGCCCCCCAACGCGCGCCAACCGACCTTGGATCACAAATGGGGTCGTGCCGTAATCGGCAGAGCCCCGCGTCATGGCCGCTCCGTTCTGCTTCATCAAGTCGGGTCCCCTACCAATGTGCTGCGGTGGTCCAAGCCATCGTTGCAAAGCCGGTGCGCTCGATGGGCAATGCGGAGTACCCCTTTCGGGGAAAACTCATTGCGCCCATTCGATTGCTTTGAGCTTTCATTTCCATCCGTCGTGGCACTAAGGGCTTGGCTGCGGTTTCGGCTTGACGGCGACTGGAAAACCCGTGCCAGAGCGCGCGAAGTAGATCGGCACGAAAACCCCTATCGCACGCGAGTTTGCCGATGAGATGCGACCACAGGCGTGGACGCGAACGGCTTCAGCTTCTCACAGCACTTCGTCTGAGAACCGGGCCACGTCCTGATGCGCCGCGACCCACTGGAGATGCGCCTTGTTCCAGTATTCGCGGGCATCGTTGCCCGTCAGCACCCTGAAGCCGGGCGGAGGCAATGGCAGGTCGAACGGGATCGGCTCATCGGGCAGCCACAACAACACGTTGTCGCGGCTTTCGATGGTCTTTCGCCATGTGCGTTTCAGACGATGAAATCCGCGCATGTTTGCCGCTGCCAGTGCGAAAACCGATCCTGTGATCCTAAAGCTGGGCGACACGTCGGTAGCCTTGACCGGTGCCTCGTGTGTGATTTCGCCCTTGGCCAGATAGGCATGCATGTGGATGAGCGATCCGTCGATACGCACGACTTCCTTCGTTCCGTCCCGGTCGTTTTTCGCGGGATCCACGCTAATCCCCGAAAAGCATCCGTCGAACAGGCAATCTTCGATAGTGCCGCTGAGCAGATAGTCGTTCTCCACCGCATCATCCCTGATCTCACTGAGCCAGCAGCCTTTGAGGTGAAAGCCTTCGGTCTGCTCGGCGAAGCGAATGCCGTCCCAGCAGCGGCGTGCGCGTACGCCTTCTATTGTCGCGTTGGTCGATCCGCCCCTGACGAGAAGTGCCGCGCTGTTGCAGTAAGTATCTTGCCAGTCCGATGTCAGCGGCACCTGGCCGTTGAAGCGCCCGCCAATGAATCGGACGCCAGGGCAGTCGCGGACGACGACCGGATAGCGATTGACCGGCAGCGTCCCCTCATCGCAGCCCATGATGGCGCTCGGATCGCTGTTCCTGCTGTTGGCAACCAGGAAGGAAGCATTCCGTGCGTCGATTGTTGCGCCCTCCGGCAGGTTCCGAATTGATTGTTGTTCGTATCCGTAGTCGCCATTCAGTACGATCGGCTGGCCTTTCCTGCTGTCAGGCGCCGGGAGAGAGGCCTGCCCACCTTCCGCCTTTTGCGAGCCTGACAAAAGGGCGAAGGCAGGACAGGAACCGGCGAGGCCCATGAATGAACGGCGGTTCATTTTCATTGTTCTGCCGAATCGCACAAGCGATGCCTGTCGAGGCATGCTAGCAGCACTGCCTCGAGCGCTCGTTCCGCCACATCCTTGGGCGATGCCAGCCTGTCGACATCGACCGCGGCCACCAAGCCGGCGTGATCTTCCGCCCGCATTTTCCTGCCAAGATCCGCCGCGATCTCGCGGCAGCCACGATCCGCCATGGACCAGAGCTGGAATTCCCTGTCAGGAGATATCTTTTGCATCCGCGAGGAGCGATCGTCTCGCGTCCGTAGCCGGCCTTGTGCGACACCCGCCTCGCTTCGCAGATGGACAAAAACCATGTCGTACACGCCAATGGCGGACAGGATATCAAGCCAATTCTCGGATGTTGCTCGACGCTTGCTCTTCAGCAGTATGGACCAGAACCCCTGCAACAATCCCTGGTCCATTATGACGATCGAATTTCTCGCTAGTCGTTCGTTCTCAATGTAGGCGACCAGAACGGAAAGATTCCAGACAACTCTAACCAGGTCGACAACGGAGGCCTGCCCGCTTTCCATGGCAAAGCGTGCGATACGTCCAAACATTGAACGAAACTCGGGGTTCCAGAATCTCGGGACAACAATACCAATCCTGTACAGCTGCCTTGCGATGAATGTTCTCGGTTCGCGAGCCATCCTCACTTCGCCCGAGCCGCACTGGCGCAGGCTGTTCACCAACAGGCTGGAGGTGGTCGTCTTTCCAATCCCCGGGAGACCAAAGAATTCCACAAATCGAACACCTGACGGGAGCAAGCGGGCCTCGGCATTTGGCGGCAGGCTTTCCGCCAGGTCACGAACAATGGGCGAAGTCATTGGGTTCAGCCGCCGGAGATGGTGCTCTGAAGACCCGCGAGAGCAGGAAAAGGCCCCCGCTCTTCCTCAGTTCCCGAGTGTGCGAAAACCGGCGACGCAGTGCCTGTGTACCGCGCCGTATTGTTGGCGCGCTCGGTCTGCGCTAGTCGCTGCGTTCCGCGGTAGAACATGAGCAGCGCCAACGGCAGCCAGAAGAAAGGCGCGGTCGATGGGCCGAAGGAATCGCTCATCTGATTGGCGACGAGGTAATTCAACACGGAAACCGATGCACCGAGCACCATCACATTTGTCTTTGTCGCGGAACTGCTCGTATCGTTGCCAATCAATGTGTGAAGAACGGCGCTCGCCAGGTAGAGTATGACCAGCAGGGCAATGACCGTCACCAAAGCGAGGCCGGGCACTCCCAGCGTCCTGAAATAGTCGATGAACAAGTTGTGGCTGTGGGGGGCTATGTCACCTATCCACTGACCGGCACCCACACCCAGGAACGGATGCGCCATGCCCAGATCGATCGACATCGACCATAGGCGCTGCCGCGATATCATGGAATGCGTGTCCCCTCCGGAGAGCTGAACGAATAGCAGCCCGTAAGCTCGTGGATTGAGGTGCTCCAGTAAACGCAAACTAGCCATAAATAATACTGGGGCTGAAATTATACCGACCAGTACTGATACTGGATTCTTCTTCATTTTTATCAAGAAAATACTGTATAATACATAGAATATTCCGAGGCCAGCAACGCCTACGACGAAATTGGTCTTTGAGCCCGATTTCACCAAACCCAGGAGCACCGCCACAAGGCAGCCTATGAGAAGAATTCGATATTTGCGCGAAACGGTCAGCTTCGCGGCAATAAGCGGTAGCGCCGCCGACAGGGCAATTCCCAATTGGTTCGAATGCTTGAAATATCCTTCGGCCCTGTCGGCAAACCTGGCACCGCCCAGGCCGACTATTACGAGGCAGGATGTTATGAAGCTCATGATGATCATCGCCGTTACAATCCTGTCAATCGTCTCGGACCCCTTGGGTCTCATGGAGATTGCCGCAACGGCCGGGATTATGGCGAAACCAAACACCTGCGCGAAAACCGCGCGTCCAGTCCTGATCGGATTGTCGGCGTAGGTCATCGATAGCAGGGAAAGAACGATGATGAGACCAGCTGTCGCCAGCAATGCAGCCGCCAAGGCCGCTTCGGTCCGATGAAGGCGCCTTGCTGCCTCGCCGTAGGAGGGGAAGCTTAGCAAGGCGCAGAACAGGGCCAGCAAGAAGGAAATTGAGCCGTCGGTTCCGCCAATCCGCGCGGCGCCTGGGAACCATATCGATGCGATAAGCAGGATAATAGATGCTTGCAGCATAGCTTGGACGTCACTCTGAGAAGAGCCAGTTCTTGCGGCGATCCATGAGGCTGTCGGTGGCGAAAAATGGTTCAATGCCGGTCAGCGGCAACTGCGCACCTATGGGCTTCTTGCCGACGCCCGAGGTCCGGCGTCGTTTGTCCTGAACAGCAACACCGAGAAGCCTCAGCGCTCGTACCCGTGCAACAACCCAAGGCAAGCTGCCGCACTGCGGGTGAATACTCCGCATACCTATTCTATGAGCAGCGTAGCCTCAGCCGATGGACAAGGAAATGCGCGAAAAGGGGGGCATTTGGACAAGGGGTACTAAGCCTTTTGTGCAAGAGGCACATGTGCAGCGATTTCCCACCACCTAGCGGTCAGCCGGTGCAGCCACGATTGAGCGTTGGTAAGGATTGGCAGATGTGGGAGACTTGGGGCGTGGCGCATTGAGTCTTACAGACCATAGGAGCTTGTCGTGCTTTGGGGCCTCGTCACCGTCGGCGTGATCGGCATTTTGCTGGGATTTCGCGTTCGCGCGCCTGCGCTCATCGTCGTGACAGCGCTGACTGTCGTCGTCGGCGCCGTTGCAGGAGGCACTGGCGGCTTGTTTGCTTGGCACCGCCTGCTTTCGATCCTGCTCCTGGTCGTCACACTGCAATGCACCTACTTGCTCGGCCTCTTCCTTGGCGTCGTGTTGCGTCATGGCATGTCACGTAAGCAATGACGGGCTGAGACCCCTTCTTTGTCGCGGCTGGCGCCAGACCTGTTTGCTGTCTCCAAAGGCACACCGCGGCTTTGGCGCAACGACATGGATGAAAACAAGAATTCGCGCTGGGCTCCAGAGCAATTCCAGGAAAAGTCAGTAGTGGTTTTCCGTCCGGAATTGGGTCGAAACCAAGGATAGAGCGGTTCTGCGTTTCCGTGAAACGATGAGCCGCTCCAATCAGGACGCCTGGTCGAATTTCATCACGGCGAAGATCGTCCGAACGAGAATGACGACATCAGCCCATATGGACCAGTTTCGCACATAGCTGCTGTCGATCGAGACACGACTGGGATAATCGATTGCGTCTCTGCCTGTTACTTGCCACAGGCCGGTCAGCCCCGGTCGGGTTTGGATATAGTCGATCGCACAGGCGCCATAACGTAGCAGTTCGTCGGGAACGACCGGCCGAGGGCCGACGCAACTCATATCGCCGCGCAGCACGTTGATGAGCTGGGGCAATTCATCGAGACTCGACTTCCTGAGAATGTGCCCCAGGAATGTGATGCGCGGATCGTTCTTGAATTTCCAGTTTTGTCCCCACTCAGCGGCGGCTTCGGGATTGCTCGCGAGATAGTCGGCCAGAACCTGCTCGGAGTTGGCGACCATGGTCCTGAACTTGTAGCAGGCGAAACGCTTGCCATTGAAGCCAACCCGGCCGTGGGAGAATATCACGGGTCCGCCTTCGGTCGCCAATATCAGAAGGGCAACCGCCAGCATGACCGGAGCGGCAAGGACAAGCGCGATCAGTGCGACCGTCACGTCCATCATCCTCTTGGGCCGCCCTCCGAGCGGACGACGGTTGCCGGCGCGGATGCCAGGCCTGTGAGAATTTATGTCAAATGCGCTGATTGTCACGATTTTCGCCCACGAGTTTCGCCGAGGAACGCTGATGGCTTTAGCTAGTGCCCAACTTCATGCCGGCGGGCCATTCTCGACAAGAGCCGCAAAGGAGGTAGCACCGTACGTGGCGCCGGCTACCCCCTTAGCCTGATCCGCGCGTTGCTGGCGTGATGTTGATAAGCCTTCTGATCAAACGGCGTATCACCGAGCATCCGTTTGCTGTGGTAGCCGTTCGGGTAAGTTCGGCTGTATTGCGAGGATGACGCGATGGAACTGGTTCCAGGCGGTCGAATATGCCAACCCAACTCGGGTCGCCGCTCTCCTGGCGAGGATGTTGAGAGAATGTCCGGAACCACGTTTGCTAAATGTGCGGGTCCGCAAAGGCGGCGTCCATCAACACAATGCAGGAAATGCACGCGCATCGCGCTCCGACGAGATCCAGCAGGGACTGATGCTCCTGCGTCAAAGGACATTGCCTGCCTATCTGATAATGGAAAGCCCGCAACGTGGCGTCCAGCTTGATGCCATCGCGTGATTTCCCCGCAAGGCCGTTTGCTCGTCATGTTCCCGAGATCGACCGCGCGCGAACTCTCGCTATTATTCACAAGCAAATAGCCTTGCTCGATCTCGACCTCTCCGGGCTTACAGTGGTCGTTGGCGCAGCGACAGGATACCAGGCGGCGACCGCGACAGCAGCGGCGCTCGCCAATGCCGCCCGTGTCATTGCGCTCGCACGCATACCCCACAGACATCCGAGCCTGGTAGCAGCCGCAGACGCGACATTGGCATTTGCCGAATATGCAAAGGTCTCCGAACGCGTGGAATTGACGAACCGCATCGACAGCCGCAAATGGCAAGACGTCGACCTCGTCACGAACTGTCTCCAGGTCGGGCCGATTTCGAGGTCTCTCATCGAACTCTTACCGCCTCATGCGGTCGTTTCGCTAATGGCTGAACCGTGGGAGCTTCGGCCTGGCGTCGTGGACTTCGATGCCTGCGACGAGGCCGGTATCAAAGTCACGGCTCCCAATCTCAGTCATCCGTCCATAGCTCTGCTACCAGAGTTCGCGCGGTTGTGCTGCGCCTTGCTCGACGATGCGGGTGTCGATCAACTTGCCGCGAGACTGGCTATCGTCTGCGACACCCCTTGTGCACCATTCCTCGCCTATGCGCTTCGCGAGCGTGAGGCGAGAGTAAGCGTATTTTCGCACCCGTCGCTCCTGACCGACAACGTGTGGGATGTGATCGTAGTCGCGATGCGGCCCTCTGACAGACCGTCAATGGACATCAACAGCCTGGGCCGTATCGCCGGGAACTCGCGCCATACGCTGCTGGTGCAGTTCAGCGGCAAGATCGATCGCTCGGCCGCCAGCTATTTCGGCCTTAGGGTGTGGCCGCCTAAGCGGCCCACAAGTGGTCAACTGGGCCTGCCACTCGACATACTCGGAGCAGATCCGGTGATCCGCAGGCTAACGGGCGGGCTGAAGGCCGCCGAAGCCGCATATCGCGGCGCCGAAATGGGCGGGGACAGCATCGGATTTCTTGTCAAGGCATCCGAGACCGCTGAACCCACTGCCACCCCCAGTCGCGCGTATCCGTTTCGCGACAAGGGACCGAAAGGGCCGTCCGACTTCTGAACCTCGGACGATAGCGGCGGACATCAAGTCCGCCCCATCTAGGCAACAATGCCCATCAGTTTGCCCTCAGGCCCGGCCACGCAAAGGGCCGGCCGAGACAGGTCAAAGCATCATCTGCCTCAACTTGTACGCCACTTCCGTGCGGTTCGTTGCTTTCAGCTTTTTCATGATGTTGCGGATGTGAACCTTGACGGTGCTCTCGCAAAGGCTGAGCTCGTAGGCGATTATCTTGTTCGCTTTGCCTTTCCTGAGCGCATCGACAACCGCCGCCTCACGTGCGGTGAACATGCCGGTAAGCGGGCGGGCGCCGTTTGCGGTCGAATGGATGATCTCGCGGAGCGCCAGCACGCAGCTGGCGGGTACGAAGATTCCTCCGGCACGAGCGAGACCAATGGCCTCGGCAGCGACCCTCACCTTCACACTTGTGGGAATGTAGCCTCGGGCGCCGCATTCGAGAGCCGCGAGAACCTCCCCCGGCTCGTCGGAATCCACCACAACGATTACGGGTACGGCGCCAACCTCGGAAATGAAGTGCACAAGTTCCGTTTGAACACTCTGGTCGGAGACCTTTCTGGCCCCCAGAATGACGAGGACCGCGGATGGCTCCGCCTCACCGGCAATGTGTTGGATCTCGTCAAGCGATCCCACCGTGCGAACGCGCAAGGTGGGGTTGTGCTCGACAAGGCCACGAGCAAGGCATTCGCGCTCGAGTGCCCGCTTGTCGACAATTACGACCAGGCCTTCGCTCGAATGTCCTCCTTCAAGATCGGTTCTGCTAAGGCCATTCGCGTCCGGCAGATGCCCATTGCGCACCGGCCTCGTCGCGTCATTCCAAGTGTCGGAAATTTGAGGTTGTCCCATCGCCCTACTCCTCTCCGCCGCAGACTTTGCTTCACTTACTCTCTTTGTCTTTTATTCCACGCAAAGCCTATGAGCGGCATGAACTGAAACGCGTCCACCGTTATCGGGCTGCCTACATACCAATTGGATATAGATCAGGGAGTACGCCATACGTCGTCAAAAGGCCCAGACGTATGGCGCCCCCGCACCATTGAGGTAATCCAGCCTGAGTTGCATACTACGGTGCTGTGGATAAGGCGCATTAATCCCGGTTAACAATTTGTTAATTATATTTTAGGCGGCTAATGTATCCGAAAGGATAACAACCCTTGATTGTTTCGACGAGTGACACACCCAATAGGTGAAACCAGATTGGGATCGACCTGAGGGTGGAAGCTTGCGATTCGGGGGAATGGGGCTATCGCTTTTGAAAAAGCCACTGACCTCGGCTGCCAGTACCACCATCCCAACCACTGCTGTCGAGGTTACTTTTCGGCATTAGGCAGCGGGCTTGTCCGGAGGGCAAAAAAGCAACGCCAGCATCGAACATGTCGTGCACCCGAGAATATTCGAGGGTGGGCTCGCTTTGCCCAGCGCGAAGGCCCGCCCTTCCATAAGCCAGGCCGTCTGCGTTTTCAGGGCGCTACCCATTCCGTGGGGGTAATGGCCGGTGCAGTTTGGGCTCATTGGGATGGTAAACCACACCGGCCACTGCGGGAAGGATTCGACGTCCCCCGCGCTTTAACTTATGAACATATTAGCAATGGCGCAACTAAGCCTATCGGCGGCAACGGGTCAATCGATAGCGATTTCCATGTGCAGCCGCTCAAGGCACCTGACCAGCCGAGCTCATCCCGGCCAATCTCAACACCTCGTCCACGGATGAGCGCGAAATCTCCCCCACTTGCCTTGCACTCATGCCCCTCAGCATAGGTGAGAACACTTCGGCGCCGACCTGGTTGAGGCCGCCGGTCTCGGCCAGGATTCGTACGATCTCGACATTGGGGAACTGGCCGTCGCCGGGAAACTTGCGGTCGTAGCAATCATCCTTGATCGTCACGCTAGGTGGCAATTCCAGCGAGCCGTCGTTCAGTTGAACACAGTGAATCTTGCCGCCAGGAATGGCACGGAGATCCGCAA
This sequence comes from Mesorhizobium sp., assembly GCA_039916205.1. Lineage (GTDB taxonomy): Bacteria > Pseudomonadota > Alphaproteobacteria > Rhizobiales > Rhizobiaceae > Mesorhizobium. The sequence goes on from JBDSLV010000534.1 coordinate 15,178, forward strand.
GGTCGGATTTGCCGCGCACGAAATGCCAGGTGTCGAAGACCAGCCCGCCATTGCTGGCACCGGCGCCCTGCACGATCTGCCACGCCATCGCGAGTGTCGGCACGCCCCACAGCGGAATGAACTCCAGCGAGCAGTCGAGGCCAAACCGGGCCGAGGCTTCGCAGATCGCCGCATAGTCCTCGATGATCGCTTCTATCGGCAGCGAGCCGAGCGGAAACGTAGCATTGAGACTGATCGAACGGCAGCCGAGTTCGGCGCACAGCGCAAACACCCGCTCGCGCGGCGTGTCGACGGTGGCGACATAGGCATCGTCCATATTGTCGGGCAGCCAGACCCGCGACCAGGTGTTGAGCGGGTCGAGCCGCAGGATGCGCGTGCCGGCATCGTCGGCGCGCTGCCGCACCTCCCGGGCCGAAACGCCAGCCGCCATCATCTGCTCGACCTCATGGGGCATCAATGACAAGGCGTCGCAGCCAGCGATGCGCGTTGCCTCGAATTTTTCGGCCAACGGCAGATGGGCGACGTTCGAGAACGGCATCAGCATGCTGTTGACGGTCTCAGGCATGGTTGGCTCTCCTCAATGGGTTGACGGCCCGCGCCGCGATGCCGAAATCAGCCGTCGCGATATGGTCGGAAACACGCAGCGCCTGGGCGGCTATGGTCAGCGCCGGATTGACCGCCGCCGAGGATGGAAAGAACGAGGCGTCGACGACGAACAGATTGTTGTGGTCGAACGCCCGGCAGTAGGGATCGAGTGCCGCCTTGGCCGGATCGCCGCCGAAGCGCACGGTGCCGCATTGGTGCGAGGTCGTTGCCACCGGCATCAGCTTGGTCAGGGTCAACGGCAATCCGGCGCGGCGCATGGCGCGGGCGGCGCGCTTCGTCAACTCGGTGTGGGCCGTGAGATTGTTGCGGCGCACGTCCATCTTGATCGTGCCGCCCGCAACCGACACGCGGTTGCTCGGGTCAGGCAGATCCTCCGACATGATCCACCAATCATAGCTGCGATCCGACAGCATCCTGTTGACCACCGTCGGCACCAGCGGATTGGCCGCCGTCATCATGCCTGGCTTCAGCTTGCCGAGCGACATGATGCAGCCCATCGGAAAGCGGAAATCGTCATCGCCGAAATAGAAGTCGTTGATGGTGACGGTCTTCTGGAAAACGGTTGGGTTGCGGCGCGCCGAGATCGCCATCATCGCTGTGTTGTTGTGGGCCATATAGTGGCGGCCAACGACATCCGAACTGTTGGCTGCCCCCTGCGGCGCCTGGTCGGTCGCGGAACGAAGGAGAATGGCGGCAGAGTTGATGGCGCTTGCAGCCAGCACATAGATGCCGGCGGTCAGCACCTCGACGCGGCCGCCCTGCTCGACCTCTATGCCGGCGACCTCCCTGCCGTCCGGCGACAGCAGCATGCGTCTGGCGATAGTCCCGGTGCGCAACGTCACCCTTCCGGTCGCCAAGGCCGGCGCGACGACGCTGCGCTCCGCATCGGCCTTGGCGCCAATCTTGCACGGATAGCCGTCGCAGGTGCCGCAACGCTCGCAATTGCCGCGAGGCGGCATGTGAATAGCCGCCTGCTGCGGGAACGGGTGCAGCCCTTGGGCACGCAGCCGGCTGGAGAGCGCCTCCATCGGCGGGTCGGATCGCACACCGGAATATGGAAACGGGTTGGCACGCCACGCCTCGGTCGGGTCGATGCCTTGGGTTCCCATGGTGTGGAACAGATGCTCGGCCTGTTCGTAATACGGCTCGAGATCGGCATAGGAGATCGGCCAGGCCGGAGACAGGCCGCCATGATGCTCGAGATCTTCAAAGTCCCGTTCCCGGAAGCGGATCATGGTGCAGCCGAAGAATTTCGTGGCGCCGCCGACATTGTAGAATACCGATGGATGAAACGGCCTGTCGGCGCCATCGAGCCAGGTTTCGCGGGCCGTGTATTTGCGGTCGACATAAACAGCCTGCGGGCTCCAGTTGTCGGCCTCCTTCGGCAGATAATCGCCGCGCTCCAGCATCAGCACCGATAGGCCGTATTCGGCAAGCCGAAGCGCCGTGGTGCCGCCGCCGACACCGCTGCCGACGACGATGACATCCGGTCTGGAAATCGCGTTCATGGATGTTCCGCTCTATTGCCCACGCGGGGGAAACGCATGCGCGGGGTGAACCATCCCCCCGCGCATCCTGGCCGAGACAGGCCTACTGGCGCAGGCGCGTCCAGATCAGGTCGTATTTCTTCGCCGCCTCTTCCGAGCATACCGGGCTGACGACTTTCTTGTAGTCCGTGGGCACCTGTGCCTCCGGCGCGGTGGCTATCTCCTTGGGCAGCATCGGCTCCGTGCCGATGACACCGGTCGGGTAGCCAACATCCTTCTGCTGCAGCGCCGCATTGGCCGGATCCATCAGGAACGAGATGAACTTCTTGGCGAGATCCGGGCGAGCGGCCGAAGTCGGCACCACCAGATTGTCGATCCAGGCGACACCGCCTTCCTTGGCGAACACAAATTTCAGCGAAGGTTTTTGCATCCGTGCCTGCAGTGCCTCGCCGTTGGCGACCTGCGAAATCGCCGTTTCGCCCGACACCAGTCGGCCCATGATACCGGCCGAGTCATAGATCTTCACGAATGGCTTCTGCGCCTGCAGCAGCGCGTCGACCTTCTTCAGCTTTTCGGGGTCGGTGGTGCAGGGTTCGATGTCGAGATAGCGCATTGCGAGCGCTATCACCTCGGTCGGCGCCGAGAACATGCCAACCTTGCCCTGCAGTTCAGCGGGCGGATTGAACAGCAGCGACAGGCTGTCGGTCGGCCCCTTGTAGAGATCGGCGTTGACCGCGTAGGAGGTCACGCCCCAGAAATAAGGGATCGAATAGACATTGCCCGGGTCCCAGGTGGATTTCTTCCACTGCGCGTCGAGATGATCGTAGTTGGGCAGTTCGGAAATCTTCACCGGCTGAATCAGTTTCTCGGCAATCATTAGCGGCACGAAGTCCGTCGACGCGACGGTGATGTCGTAGCCGCTGGAGCCGCCACGCAGTTTGGCCAGCAGGGTCTCGTTGTTGTCGAACGTATCGAGCGAAACCGCGATGCCGGTGTCCTTGGTGAACTTGTCGAGCATCGCCTGTGAGATATAGCCGGTCCAGTTGTAGATATGGAGCGTATCCGCCGCCATGGCGGAGCTGCCGAACAGGCCGGCGAGCGCGAGCGCGATTGTCCCGCCGCGCACGAGTTTCAATACAGTCGTCATTGTCATTCCCCTTCGTTTCTTGTGTTGAGGTTCGGCTGTTCAGTTTCTGCGTTTTGTCATGCCCTGCATGCGCAGTGCGACGAGAACGATCACCACGGACGACGCCAGAAGCAGCGTCGACACCGCGTTAATCTCTGGCGACACACCCAGCCGAAGCATTCCGTAGATGTAGACGGGCAGAGTGGTCTGGCCGGCATCAGCGAGCAGCATGGAGATGAGGAAGTCGTCGAGTGACGAGGCGAAGGCCAACATGGCGCCGGACAGGATAGCCGGCAGAAGCAATGGCAAGGTCACGCGGCGGAACACCTGCCATTCGTTCGAATAGAGGTCGCGCGCCGCATCCTCGACCGCCGAGCCCATGTCGGTCAGCCGCGCCTGGATGGGCAGATAGGCGAAGGGCACGCAGAAGACGGTGTGGGCGATGATTAGATTGCCGAGGCCGAGCTTCAGCCCGATGCCGGAAAAGAACACCAGAGTTGCCACCGCCACGACGATCTCCGGCACCACCAGCGGCATCAGGATCAGGCCGAGCGTGATCTGGCCGCCGCCGCCCGCCCTGGCATGGCGCAAGCCAAGGGCAGCGGTGACCGCCAGCATTGTCGACAGGACCATCGAGGCAATGGCGACGATCAGGCTGTTTGACAAGGCGATGCCGATATCGCGGTTGTGGAAGACCTTGGCGTACCAATCGAGGCTAAAACCTTCCCACAGCGTCGCCTGGCGGCCGGCGTTGAAGCTGTAGACGATGATCACCAGCAAGGGCGCATAGAGGAAAAGGTAGACCACCCAGGACAGCGTCCTGAGGCCCGGCGTCGCCTTCCAGTCGAATGGCTTGCTGCTCATCGTGCCGGCACCTTGTTGAAGCTCTTGCGCACGACCACGAACAGCACCGCCAGGATGGCGACAGAGACGACGGTGGCAAGCGCCGCGCCGAACGGCCAGTTGCGCGAGGAGGTGAACTGCAGTTGGATCAGGCTGCCTATCATCAGGCGGCGGCCGCCGCCGAGGAGGTCGGGCGCCAGGAAGCTGCCCAGTGCCGGGGCAAACACCAGCAGGCTGCCGGCAATGGCGCCTGGCATCGCCAACGGCCAGACGATGCGCCTGAATGTGTTCCAGCGATCGGCGTAGAGATCGTGCGATGCCTCGATCACGTCGCCGTCGACGCGCTCGAGCACGGCGTAGATCGGCAGCACCATGAAAGGCAGATAGGTGTAGATCATGCCCAGGAGGATGGCGGCGTCGTTGTAGAGGAAATGGCCACCGGCCAGACCGAAGTAACGCAGGCCGCTGTTGAACAGCCCTTCGTCGCGCAGGATCAGCACCCAGCAATAGGTTCGGATCAGCGTGTTGATCCAGAACGGCAGTGTGATCAGCAACAGCAGCCGGGCGCGTTTTGCCGGCGTGCCGCAGGCCATGTACCAGGCCAGCGGCAGGCCGATGGCGAGACTCGCAACGACCGTCAGCGAAG
>JBDSLV010000535.1:0-6801 GCA_039916205.1 Mesorhizobium sp.
AGTCGATGGAACGCGTTGCGTCGGCGAACTGGCGTGCCTGGTAGGGTGTCCAGCCGGCATTGGCGTCACAGAAGATCACCGTGCCCTTCGGCACCGAGGCGGCGACCGCGGTCACCCGCTCGATGTCGTCACGGACATTGCCGCCGACCTTGACCTGCAGCCGGTGGAAGCCGTCCTTGACGATGCGCTTGGCAACGGCGGCCATGGCATCGACCGAGCCATGCGTGACCACCTTGTAGAGTTCCGCCGTTTCGCTCTCGCGGCCGCCCAGCATCGTCACCAAGGGGACATCGGCGGCGCGCGCGGCAAGGTCCCAGCAGGCCATGTCCAGTGCCGACTTGATGTAGGGATGGCCCTTGAACACCGTGTCCATAAGCCGGCCGATGCCGGCAAGCCCCCGCGGATCATGGCCAATGAGGTGTGGCGCGATCTCGACCACGCCAGCGCGAACACCGGCTGCGAAGGCGGCCGAGTAGAAATTGCCGAGCGGCGCCATCTCGCCCCAACCGGTGATCCCGCTGTCTGAGGTGATGGAGACGATGACGGCGTCGAACGCGTCGGCGACGCGGCCCTTGGACATGCGGTAGGGCCCGTCCACGAAGGGCTGCACGACTTGGTAGGCTTTGATGGTTTCGATCTGCACTTTGCTTGTCCGTTGTCTGCGAGGTTCCGGGACTATTCAGGCGCCCTTGGACGGGCGCTGTTCGAGGCCGCGCGCGTAGGCAAGAAGCTCTTCGAAATCGAGGTCGATATGCTCGCGGGCATGGCGCTGGGCGGCCCGCATATCGGTGCCCTTGAGCAGGGCCACATAGGTCTCATGGACATCCTCGGCCGGCACCGCTTCCTTGCGTGCCTGCTGGTGCAGGGCGAAATACATCTGCAGTCGGCTGGTCAGCCGCTGCCAGGTCTCCAGCAGCACCGAATTGTCGGCCCATTCATGGATCAGCCCGTGCAACTGCAGGGCGGTTTCGATCTGGCGGGTGGTGTCGATATCGCGCGTTGCCTGCTTCACGGCCTCATGGCGCCGCTCAAGCTCGCTGAAAAAGCGCTGGTCGCGCAGCGGCCATGTCCGCTCGATGGCGAACTCGTCGAGCACTTTGTTGAGCGAATAGGCATCGTCGATGTCCTTGGCGGTGACATTGATGACGAAAGTGCCGGCATAGGGAATGCTGGTCAGGATGCCTTCCTGCACCAGTTCGCGCATCGCCTCGCGCAGCGGCGCGCGGCTGACCCGCATCTGTTCGGAAATCCTGAGCTCGTTGAGCTTCTGGCCGGGCTCCATCTGCCCGGTCAGGATCGCGCGCCGCAACAGCGCGACGATCTCGGCGCGGCGGGTGGTGTCCGCGATGGGGCTGAAATCCACTTTGCTCATTCGCTCACTCCAAAGACACCGAAAGCAAGACAATCAGATTGTCGACAATCTAACAAGAGGCCATTTGCGGATTCGTGTTCGGGGGCGGCCGTTCGTCAGGCAGCCCGGCCGTAGAAGCCGAGACGCTCCTCCCTGCTGAACATCACCCCGGGCTTCTCATAGTAGGAGAACACCGCGATCATGCGCTCGCGCTTGCCTTCGACGGTGGTGACGCGATGCGCTGTGTTCTTGCCGCGAAAAACGTTCAGCGTACCCGGCTTGGTGCGCAGGATTCGGGTTTGCGGATCGTGTCCCTCAAGCAGCCTGGCGACGCCGTCATAGTTGGGATTGTCGTCTGATCTGAGATCTGTGCGGTATTCGAGATCGCCGCCACGCTCCGCCGCCTGCAGCAACAGAGTGGTCGTGAATTCCGAGCGGTCAAAGTGCCAGTTCAGCGCTTCGCCGGCGCGATAGGCCATGACATTGGTTCGGGCCAGCGGGTCCTGCATGACATGCAGCCGGGGCTTTGCCATCGCCGCCGACAGGAAGCGCAGCAGCGGCTCGTATTCATAGATGGCAAGCACGAGACTGCCTGGAAGCTGGTCGGCACAGACGGTGTGGCTGATGGTCTCCACCTTGCGCAAGGCCGGGTGGCCGGGGTCCAGTTCCGGGATGTCAGGCTTGAAGTAGATGTTGTGCATCCGCTTGTGCACATGGGACCGCGTGTCCATCACGGGTTGGATTTCCTGTACTGCTTTTTCGGCGATACCGGGGCGCAGGAACCCGTCGAGGTTGAACATGCCGTCGGCTTTAAGAGCCGCGGCGGACTGCTCCACGAGGCCTATCCATTCGGGGCTGCCTTCGCGATCGAGCGGGTAGCGGTCGAGATCGAGAATGTCTTTCATCGTCATGTTCTCCAGGGCTTGAATGGAGAAGACGACAAAAAAATCTTTCTCTCAACGTGGAAAATTATTAGGATTGGCCAAGAAAAACTTTTGGAGCAGGTATTGGAACGGCTGCCGCCGCTGAACGCGATCAAGGCCTTTGAAGTCGCCGCCCGTGCCGGCAGCTTCACGTTGGCCGCTGCCGAACTTGGCGTGTCGTCGGCGGCGGTCAGCCAGCAGATACGCAATCTCGAGACATGGTTCGGCAAGCAATTGTTCGTGCGCAGCGGCAACCGCATCGCGCTGACAGATGCCGGCCACGCCATCTATCCGCAGACCGCACGTGCCCTGGGCGACATAGCGGCAATCGGTCAGCGCATGCTGGAAGGGGGCTTGAGAACCCGGCTCGTCGTCAGCGTGCCGTCTTCGCTGGCTGAACTGTGGTTGGCGCCAAGACTGGCCGCGCTCATCGACGCTTTTCCGCACATGGCGATCGATATTCGTGTTGAGGATGATCCGGTCGATCTGATGCGCCAGAACATCGATCTGCGCATCAGCTATGGCGATTACCACTATCCCGGCTTGCGGACGATCCGTCTCGTCCATGACGAGGTGCTGCCGGTCTGCGCGCCAGGGTTTTGGCGCAGGCATGGCAGCGGCGATGCAAGTCTTGCCAGCCTGCACGAGAGCCTGTTCATCCATACCAACTGGGGCCCGAACTATGCCTCGCACCCGACCTGGACCAACTGGTTCGCGGTTGCCGGAGGCAATCGTGCGCTCGATCCCTCGCATGGGCGGCGCGTTGGCCTGTCCAGCCTGGCGATTGCCTCGGCAAGGCTGGGTCTTGGCATAGCGCTCGGCCAGCGGGTCATGGCGCAGGCCGATCTGGAAGCCGGACGGCTGATCGCATTGTCGTCCGTGTCAGTGCGCCTTGGTCACCCTTATTGCGCCTTCATGCCGCTGGCCAAGGCCGACCGTGCCGACGTGGCCGGTCTGGTCGAACTCCTAAAAGCAATTCCAGGAAAAGTGTGAAACGGCTTTCCGGGAAAAGCGCGTAGCGCTTTCCCTTCGGAATTGCGTCAGAACAAGAAGATAGAGGGGGGCGGCGTTCCCGTGAACGATGAACCACTCTGAAAAAAACGGCGCCCCCGGTTTGAGCCGGGAGCGCCGCGTCGAAGCCGGGCCCGAGGGGGTCTTCAGGTGGCCGGCTTTTCCGGCAGCGGGGAAACAGGCGCTCCGGGTCCAATCTTCTGCAGATTGCCCGTGATCACCCGATCGCCTTCGGCGACGCCGCTGAGAATAGCCACGAGATCGCCGCTGGTCGGTCCAAGCGAGACCAGCCGCTGGTCGACGGTGTTATCCTTGCTGACGACATAGACGTATTTGCCGAGCTGGCTCGACCCAAGTGCCGTCTGCGGCACCATCAGCGCATCAGGCTGTTGCCTGATGTGCAGGCGGACGCGGACGTACTGGCCCGGCAGCAGCGTGAACTTGGCGTTGCCGATCGTGGCGCGCGCCGTGATGGTTCCAGTCGAATGGTCGATCGTGTTGTCGATGAAGGTGAGCTCACCTTTCTGGCTCGGCTGCGTCTCACCGGGCAGCAGGACCTCGACCTCGATCGGCCCGGCAGCGCGTGCCTCCTCGATCTGAGCAAGATCCGTCTCGCTCGGATTGAAGGTGACGTAGATCGGGTCGAGCTGCACCAAGGTGTTGAGCACGGTGCCGGCCACGCTGACCAGTGTGCCGACAGAAGCCTGGTTGCGGCCGATACGCCCGGCGAACGGGGCACGGATTTCGGCATAGCTCAAATTGAGCTCGGCGGTGCGCACGGCAGCCTCATTGAGAGCCAGCGAGGCTTGCGCCTCGCGCAGCGTGCTGGTGCGCTGGTCGAACGCATCCTTGGCGATGTATCCGCTCTTGGCGAGTTCGGTGCCACGGCCAAGATTGGAGCGCGCATAGTCGAGCGTTGCCGTGTCACGCTGCACCTGCGCCTTGGCCTGGTCGAGCGCTGCCTGGAAATCCTCGGGCGCTATCCTGTAGAGCAGGTCGCCCTGCCGGACGTCGACGCCGTCGGCGGCATTCTGCTCCTGCAGATATCCAGGCACCCGGGCCTGCAGCGTGATGTTGCGGATCGGTTCCGTGCGGGCGGCGTAGTCAAGATAGATCGGGATCGTTTTCTTGACGACGTTGACGACCGGCACCGGCATGACGAAGGCCGCTGGGCTGGGCGTTGCCGCCCCGGCCGTGCCGGCGTTGAGGCTGAGATTGCCCATGTCGAGCAGGTGCACACTGGCGACCGAAACCGCGCCCAATGCGACAGCGGCTCCCAAAGCGATTTTCCATTTACGCATAATCAAAATCTCCAATCTTATTCGGCCGCTTCCGCCAGGCGAGGGAAGGCCTGTTCGGCGGTTGGTTCAGGATGCTGAGAGACGGGCTCGTCCTTGCCACGGCGTTCGCGCAGCTGTTCGATGACCGCGTAGAAGACCGGCACGAAGACCAGCGACAGGATGGTTGCCGCCACCATGCCGCCAAAGACGGTGGTGCCGATCGACTGACGGCTGGCGGCACCGGCGCCGGTGGCAAACATCAGCGGCAGCACGCCGAGGATGAAGGCGAAGGCCGTCATCAGGATCGGGCGCAGCCGCAGCCGTGCTGCTTCCATCGCAGCTTCGACGATGCTCAGGCCTTCTTCGCGCCGTCGCCGGGCGAATTCGACGATCAGGATGGCGTTCTTCGCCGCAAGGCCAATCAGCATGACGAAGCCGATCTGCGAGTAGACGTCGATCTGCATGCCACGCAGCCACAGCACCGCGAACGCGCCGAACAAGGCAAGCGGCACCGCCAGCAGCACCATGAACGGCATTGCCCAGCTCTCATACTGTGCAGCGAGGATCAGGAAGACGAAGACGATGGCGAGGCCGAAGACGACGGACGCGATCGATCCGGCTTTCAATTCCTGGAAGGTGATGCCGGTCCATTCGAAACCGAAATCCCGTGGCAGTGCTGTTGCTGCTGCCCGCTCCATTGCCGCCACCGCCTGGCCCGAGGAAAAGCCGGGTGCGGCGCCGCCATTGATCGTGGCCGAAGCGTTGTTGTTATAATGCGGCACGGTTTCCGGCCCGACGAACGGCACCAGCTTACCGAGCGTGCTGAGCGGCACCATGCCGCCGGAGGCATTGCGCACATAGAGCCGTGAGATATCGGCCGCGCCCGCACGAGCATCCTTGTCAGCTTGGATGGTGACCCGGAAGGTGCGGCCAAACAGGTTGAAGTCGTTCACATAGAGCGAGCCGAAATAAATCTGCAGCGTATTGAACACGTCGGGCAGGTTGAGGCCGAGCAGCTTCGCCTTGCTGCGGTCGAGGTCGTAGTTGAGTTGCGGCGTCGACGTCGAGAATGGCGAGAACAATTGCTGTGGATTGATTTCAGGCTGCTTGCGCGCTTCGGCGATCACGGCCTGTGTTGCGTCATTGAGTGCGGAACTGCCACGGCCGGTAAGATCCTCGACGACGAACTCGAAGCCGCCGGTGGTACCGATGCCCGGGATAGAGGGCGGATCGAAACTCAGCGCGAAAGCTTCCGGAATCTGCATCAGCTTGCCGCGCACGTCGGAGACGAGCTTCGAGGCGCTCTGGTCGGGACCACGCTCTTCCCAAGGCTTCAGGATGGCGAACTCGACAGCCGAGTTTGACTGCGCCGCACTGGTCAGGAAGTTCAGGCCGCTGATCGAGCCAACGATGTCGACGCCAGGTGTTGCCTGCAGGATGTCGCGCGCCTTCTGCGCCACCGCATCGGTGCGTTCCAGCGATGCACCGTCAGGCAGCTGGATGACGACGAAGAAGTAGCCCTGGTCCTCGACCGGAAGGAAGGTCGAGGGCAGCTTCTGCCAGACGAAATAGGTGGCAACCAGTCCAGCCGCGAACAGGCCGAGCATGATCCAGCGCAACCGGATGAGGAAACGCACACCATGGGCATAGGCATGCGACAGCCGGTCGAAGCCGGTGTTGAACCAACGGAACGGAGCGAACTGCGTTTCGCCGCGATGGCGCAGGAAAGCGGCGCTGAGCGCGGGGCTGAGCGTCAGCGAGTTGAAGGCCGAGATGCCGACCGAAATGGCCACCGTCAGTGCGAACTGATTGTAGAGTTTGCCTGACACGCCTGGAATGAAGGCGACCGGCACGAACACCGCCATCAGCACGGCGGTGGTGGCGATGATCGGACCGGTGACCTCGGCCATGGCGGCCTTGGTCGCGGCCAGCGGTTTGAGCCCGGCTTCAAGCTGCCGCTCGACATTCTCGACCACGACAATCGCGTCGTCGACGACAAGGCCGATCGCCAGCACCATGCCGAGCAAAGAGAGCATATTGAGCGAAAAGCCCAGCATCTCCATGACCACCAGGGTCGCCACAAGCGACACCGGAATGGCGATGGTCGGAATGATGGTCGTGCGCCAGCTCTGCAGGAACAGGAACACCACGGCGACGACAAGCACCAGCGCTTCACCGAGCGTGATCAGTACGTCATGCATCGACGCCGAGACGAAGCGCGTCGTGTCATAGTGCA
>JBDSLV010000536.1:0-3074 GCA_039916205.1 Mesorhizobium sp.
GCGGTGGCGACATCGGAAATCCGCGCCGCGTGAAAAGTCGGGAACTTCGTTGCCGCCCTCACCTCGCCGGCGAAGTCGAGATGCGGCGACGAACGCATGCCGGTGACGGGAATGACCTTGGTCAGGGCGGCATCGGTCTCGATCGAGCCACGGATGATGTTGAGAAAGTCGACCTTGCCGGAGCCGGCCAGCCGCTTGGCGATATCAACGCCTTCCTCTTTCGACAGGCCTTGCGAAAAATCCTCGTCGGCGACCATACGGATGCCGACGATGAATTTCTCACCAACCGCGGCGCGCACGGCGTCAAGCACCATGTTGGAAAAGCGCAGGCGATTGTCGAGTGAACCGCCGAACTCGTCATCGCGCCGGTTGGTGGCCGGTGACCAGAACCCGTCCATCAGATGGCCGTAGGCCTCGAATTCGATGCCGTCGAGGCCGGCCGCCTGGCAGCGCTGCGCGGCGGAGGCGTAGTCGGCAATGATGCGCTCCATGTCCCAGTCCTCGATGGTCTTGGGGAAGGCGCGATGCGCCGGCTCGCGCACCGGTGACGCCGACAGAACCGGCAGCCAGTCGGCCTTGTTCCAACCGGTGCGACGGCCCAGATGGGTGATCTGGATCATCACCTTGCAGTCATGTTCATGGCAGGCATCGGCAAGTTCGGCCAGCCACGGCACGATGCGGTCGTCATAGACATGCAGATTGCCGAAGGCGGCGGGGCTGTCGCGTGAGACGATCGCCGAGCCAGCGGTCATGGTCAGCGCCATGCCGCCCTTGGCCTTTTCGGCATGATAGAGCCGGTAGCGCTCTTTGGGCATCCCGTCTTCGGAATAGGCCGGCTCATGGCTGGTCGACATGACCCGGTTCTTCAGCGTCAGGTGCTTGAGCTGGTAGGGCTGGAGAAGCGGATCGTTGCTGGTCATCGTCTTCCTGCTGTTTCAATGGTGGCGGGACCGCCTGCGCGGATCCGGCTTTCACTCGATCTTCGGATTTCGCCGAAAACCGCTGCGGAGTTTTCGATACGGTGCTAATGAGCGCCGCAAATCCAGGGAGCACGCCCCATGACCGCGACAGAAAACCTTACACAGCTCGGCGCCAGGGTCGAGACGCCGGAAAACCCCGACGTCGCGGTGCTGGAAACCGTGCCGTTTTCGCGTGGTGACGGACCGCCCGCGATCGTGCGCTTCACCTGTCCCGAATTCACCTCGCTGTGTCCCATGACCGGCCAGCCGGATTTCGCCCATATCGTCATCGACTACGCCCCGGACGCGACCCTGGTGGAATCCAAGTCGCTCAAGCTGTTCATGACCTCGTTTCGCAATCACGGCGCCTTTCATGAAGAGTGCACCATCATGATCGGCCGCCGTATTGTGGCGGCAACCAAGCCCCTGTGGTTGCGCATTGGCGGCTACTGGTATCCGCGCGGCGGCATTCCGATCGATGTATTCTGGCAGACCGGTGCACCTCCGGAAGGCGCCTGGCTGCCCGAAACCGGCGTTGCACCCTATCGCGGGCGCGGTTGAGCGGGCTTCGGCGGCAACAACACGCATCAGTTGAGCGGAAGCCGCCGATAGCGGCCGGGATTGGCCGGATCGCTGAAATGGGCCATCGGCCCGTGCTCGGCAAAGTGAGCAGCCCAGCGCCGCATGGCAATCGGGTCAAGTTCGACGCCGAGCCCGTTTCCTTCCGGCACGCTGACAGTGTTTGCGGTCTGCCGGAAGGGTCCGTCCTTGATGACATCGCCAATCTGCCAGCGAAACAGCGACTGCGACGCCTCGGTGATCCATGGGGTAGCAGCCACCACGTGCAGATAGGCCGCTGTCATGATGCCGAGATCGTTGGAATAGCACCAGAAACCCTTGCCCATAGCCTCGCAGGCAGCAACGAACTTCAGCGTCTTGGACAGACCGCCCAACGCAGCGAAATTGCAGACGAAATAATCCGGCGCGCCGAGCGCCACGGCCCGCCGCAGATCGGGAATGTGCGTTGAAAACGGGATGCGCGAATGCTGGCGCAATGCCGCCATCTCCTCGAACGACCCAACCGGATCTTCGTAGTTGCGGATGTTGAACGGCTCGATCTCGCGCAACACCCAGCGGGCGCTGGTCAGCGACCACTGCATGTTGGAATCGAGCCTGATCTGTGCTTCGGGACCGAGCGCCTCGCGCAGCATGCGCACAGGTCTGATCTCGAGCTGCGGATCACCCATGATCAGCTTGCCCTCGAAAATCGTCGAGCCATGCTGCTCGCGCATCTTCAGGCAGTAATCGACGATGGCCTCGGGGCTCATCTCGCCGCCCGCTCCATTCTGGGCCGGGCGAAACGCGAAATATTCCGAAAACGGGACTTCCTTGCGCACCGCCCCGCCAAGCAGTTTGTAGAGCGGCATGCCGAACACCTTGCCCCTGATATCCCACAGCGCCAGTTCAACAGCGCCGAAGGCGACCGAGGCAGCGTTCTCACCGGTGTTGGCGGTGATTTGCCAGGGCGGCACGCAGCCGGCCTCACAATCGGCGATATCGAGCGGATCGGCACCGATCAGAGCCGGCGCGATCTCCGCCTTGATCACCTCACCGAAATGCCACCATGGCGCTTCGCCGAGGCCGACAACGCCTTGATCCGTCTCGACCTCGATGATCGACTTCGAGGCACCGCCATAGAGCCCGGCTGTCCACCAGAACGGGGCGTCGAGCGGCACGTTGACATGAGTGACGCGGATGTTGGTGATCTTCATCTTGCTCTATTCACATTGGTACTGACTCAATGCCCACTCTCCTGTCACCGACAAGAGGTCCGATATCTTCCAGTCGCCATCGACCTTCTTCAATTTCCATTCCAGCCGATGCGGATTGCCTGATACGACGAAGGCGAAAATGACCTTGGCCTCGTCGCCTTTGACCGCCTCCAGGGTTTTCAGGCTCTTGTCGATGTCGGCCTTGTCATAGTCGGCATTGTCCAGCGCCATGTTGACATCGAGACACTCGCCCTGCCCGGATTTGCGCAGCGCATCACTCTTGTCGAGCACGGTCTTTGCCGGATCGATGAAATGGCCTCGCTCCGCCGGATCGATCTCAAGC
>JBDSLV010000537.1:0-20125 GCA_039916205.1 Mesorhizobium sp.
CGCCACGAAGCTCTCCGGGGTAGAAATCGAGACTGGCGTCACCCCACGTATCGAAGGCCGAATTCAGCATCCGGATGATCTCGGAGGATTCATTGGAGACGATGGTCTGCTCCTTTTTGTCCCACAGAACCGGCACGGTTACGCGGCCGGAATAGCTTGGGTCCGCCTTGGTGTATATCTGGCGCAGGAAATCGAGGCCGTGGAGCGTGTCGCCGGTGGCACCATCCTCAGGCAGGAAGGTCCAGCCATCGGCACCCATGAAGTGATGCACGACCGATACCGATATGACGTCTTCGAGCTTCTTCAGCGCGCGGAAAATCAGGGTCCGGTGCGCCCAGGGACAGGCAAGCGAGACATAGAGGTGATAGCGGCCGGGCTCGGCCTTGAAGCCGCGGCTACGGCCTTCGACCGGCGCGCCGCCGGGCGTGATCCAGTCGCGCCATTGCGACTGCGCCCGCACGAATTTGCCGCCGCTGTCCTTGGTGTCGTACCAGCGGTCCTGCCATTTGCCTTCGACCAGCAATCCCATGAAATATCCTTTCCTGCTTGCCCTCCAAGTAGGACGTCGGGCGGCCGCTCGGAATTCGCCTGGCGGTGAACAGATCGTCAAGCAGCCGGGACGCGACATGAAACCGCCGATTGCAGCGGCTGAAAATTGATGCTAGCGGACAATCCGCATGTTTGACTTTGCTTTGATCCGGATCGACCGACGACGAAAGGGCGCCCGCGCTTGATGAAGCGCTGACTGGCGAATGCCGCCGTTTGCGGCAAACCTCTCCTCGTATACCGGAACGCGAAGACCATGAGCCTTGCCGACGTGAAATACCTGCCGGAAACCCCGGCGCATGATCCTGAAATCGACGCCATCAATGAACAGGCCTTTGGGCCTGGCCGTTTCGTGCTGGCTGCCTACAAGATCCGCGAAGCGGGTGGCCACGAGCGCTCGATGTCCTTCGTCGCTGTCGACGGCGACACGGTGATCGCCTCGGTGCGCATGACCCGCATCGCCGCCGGCGCCGGCCGCGCGCTGATGCTCGGCCCGCTTGCGGTGCGGCCGGCCTTCAAAAATCTCGGCATCGGCCGCCGTCTGGTGGCGATCGCGCTGGAGGCTGCCGCCAAGGCCCGTGTTCCTGCCGTGATGCTGGTCGGCGACGAACCCTATTACGGGCCGCTTGGCTTCAAGAGAATCCCGCGCGGGCAGATTTCCATGCCGCGCCCTGTCGATCTCGACCGGCTGCTGTCGCACGAGATCGTGCCCGGCGCGGTGGCAAAGCTTTCTGGCGAAGTCTGCCATGCCAGCCAGGCAAGAGTTGGCGAGCACGGCAACGCAATGGCTTGACCTGTCGCGTGTCACAACCAAGGATGTTGCCATGAATCCGAACGGCCAGATTGCAATCGTCACCGGCGGCGGCTCCGGCCTCGGCGAGGCAACGGCGCGTGCCCTTGCCGCCAAGGGCGCCCGGGTCGCCATTTTCGATGTCGGCATCGACCGCGCGCTAAAGGTAGCCGCCGATATCGGCGGCATCGCCATACAATGCGATGTCTCCAGCGCCGATAGCGGCGCGGCAGCGGTCGCCGAGGTTGTCGCCAAGCTTGGCGCGCCGCGCCTGCTGGTCAATTGCGCCGGTGTCGCCATCGGCGTGAAGACGATCGGCAAGGACGGCCCGCACCCGCTCGACCAGTACCGCAAGGTGATCGAGGTCAATCTGATTGGCACTTTCAACATGATCCGCCTCGTCGCCGATCAAGCCTCAAAGCTCGAGCCATTGCAGGGCGGTGAGCGCGGCGTCATCATCAACACCGCGTCGGTCGCGGCCTATGATGGTCAGATCGGCCAGGCTGCCTACGCAGCGTCCAAGGGCGGTGTCGTCGGCATGACACTGCCGGTGGCGCGTGATCTCGCCCGCTCGGGCATCCGCGTCTGCACCATCGCCCCCGGCATCTTCAAGACACCGATGATGGCCGGCATGCCGCAGGAAGTGCAGGATTCGCTTGGCGCTGCCGTGCCCTTCCCGTCGCGTCTCGGCGAACCTTCCGAATATGCGGCACTGGCGCTGCATATCATCGAGAACCAGATGCTCAACGGCGAAACCATCCGTCTCGACGGCGCCATCCGCATGGCTCCGAAATAACGGATCATGAACGCCGGCGTCTCCGACACGGCGAAGACCGGTCCGCTTGCCGGACTGAAGCTGATCGAGATGGCCGGGCTCGGCCCGGTGCCCCTGGCCGCCCTGATGCTTTCCGAGATGGGAGCGCAGGTGCTGCGCATCGAACGGGCCGATTCGAGCCGCCCGTTCATCCCAATCCCGGATGAATACAATATCGACCGTCACGGCCGCTCCATTCTGCGGATCGACCTGAAGCGTGCCGAAGGCATTGAGCTTGCCTTGCGCCTTGTCGAAAAGGCCGACCTTCTGGTCGAAGGCTTTCGCCCCGGTGTCATGGAGCGGCTTGGCCTGGGTCCGGAGATCGCGCTTTCGCGCAACCCGGCACTCATCTACGGCCGCATGACCGGCTTCGGCCAGAACGGTCCACTCGCCGGCCGCGCCGGCCACGACATCACCTACCTTGCCTATTCCGGCCTGCTTCACGCCATCGGCCACGCCGGTGGCCGCCCTGTCCCACCGCTCAACCTCGTCGCCGACTATGGCGGCGGCGCCATGATGCTGATTGCCGGCGTGCTGGCCGCCCTGTTCCAACGCTCGCGCTCCGGCAAGGGCCAGGTGATCGACGCGGCAATGGTCGAGGGTGCTTCGATGCTGGCAACGCCATTGCACGCCTTCATGTCCGCTGGCCTGTGGGACGGCCAGCGCGGCGAGAACCTGCTCGATTCCGGCGCGCCCTTCTACGACACCTACGAGACGGCGGACGGAAGGCACATCGCGGTCGGCTGCCTCGAACCACAATTCTTCGCTGAATTCGCCAGGCTGCTGCCGCTCGACGAACGATTTGTCCGTGGCCAGTACGACAAGATGCTATGGCCGGAGCTGCGCGGGACCATTGCCGATCAGGTCCGCCAGAGATCGCGCGACGAATGGGACCAGCTCTTTGCCGAGACCGATGCCTGCGTTGCACCGGTGCTGTCCGTGCGTGAAGCGAAGGACCACCCGCACAATCGGGCGCGCAACGCTTTCGTGACCGCGGGTACATTCGAGCGCCCTGCCCCGGCACCTCGATTCTCTGACTCGCAGCCGACGCTTGCCTCGATGCGTGCCGATGACGACCTCTCGCCATTGGTGGCGCTGGCCGATTTCGGCTTCGCGGAAAACGAGCTTGATGACCTTGTCAAATCCGGTCTGATTGACCGATAACCGGACAAGAAAAATCAACTTAATGCATGCCGCCCAAGGTAGAACCGGATGGGGAGAACGGCACGCGGGCACGGGATGTGGTGAGCATTTTGACCGAGCAAAAGAAGGACGTGATCCGCGAGACGGGGCCTGAGGCGATCAGGCTGGCCAGGACCTTGCTGCGCGTTGCGCGCTTCGGCGCGCTTGCGGTGATCGAACCGCAAACCGGTTCGCCGCTGGCCAGCAGGGTTGGCATGGCCACCGACATCGACGGCACGCCGCTGATCCTGGTGTCGATGCTGTCGGCCCATACCGGCGCCATCCTTGCCGATCCGCGCTGCTCCGTCTTGCTGGGTGAACCGGGCAAGGGCGACCCGTTGGCGCATCCGCGACTGACGTTGGTCTGTCAGGCGCGACGGCTCGCACGCGGGTCGAACGAGCACGCCCAGGCCGAACGCCGTTACCTCAACCACAACCCCAAGGCAGCGCTTTATGCCGGGCTTGGCGACTTCTCCATCTTCCGCCTCGAGCCGGAACGCGCCAGCCTCAATGGCGGCTTCGGCAAAGCCTATCTACTCGATTCCGCTGATCTTTTGACCGCGGGACCGATCGTGGCCGAGATCGCCGCCAGCGAACAATCCGCGCTCGACCACATGAACGCCGACCACCTTGATGCGATCGCCGTCTATGCGGAGTATTTTGCCAAGGCCGCGAAAGGCCGCTGGACGGTTGCGGGTTTCGACGCCGACGGCATGGACCTGGCCTCAGGCGACGATGTTTGCCGGGTCTTTTTCCCGCAACCTTTGCAGGCAGCGCGAGAGCTCCGACACGTTTTGGTCGAGATGGCGAAGCGCGGGCGGGCCACTGAACATGCACAGACGCGCAGTTAATCGTGCTGGATCAAAAGCAACCCTTGAGATTTGGCTAAAATGTTCTACGTTTGGGTGGTGACGCTGAATCGCCAGCGCCAACTCATAACTGAGTTTATGGAATCAGATGCCATTGCCCCCATGGCGTCTGGATGAACAAAAAGCATGGGGCATCGATGGTCTCGACAAAGCTAATTGCCAACGCCGGACCGGCGGCCGAATTTCTGATGCTGATGGGCAATGAAAAGCGGCTGCTGATCATGAGCTATCTCGCCGACGGTGAAATGTCGGTTGGTGCCATCGCCGACAAGGTCATGTTGAGCCAGTCCGCTCTGTCGCAGCATTTGGCCAAATTGCGGGCACTCGACCTTGTCGAGACCCGCCGCGACCGGCAGATGATCTACTATTCCTGCAAATCAGATTCCGTGCGCGAACTGCTCGACATGCTGGACGGCATTTTCGGCAACGGCAAGGATGAGCTGGCGCAGATGGTGCACCGTTTACGCCGCGCCGGAACTTGACCGACAAGCGCTCCAGCCGCTTACCTCGCTATTGATTCCAGAGTCTTCTTGCGCCTCCCGCGGAGGCGCAGGTTCTGCTCTGGCAGCTTTGAGCCGAGGAACGCATGGACGCCATCCGTATCGACGACCCGCAGGATCCGCGTATCGCTGCCTATCTCGACATCCGTGAGCGCGATCTTGCCGGCAGGCAGGGCCGCTTTGTCGCCGAAGGCAAGGTGGTGCTCGACATGCTGCTTTCAGGCCGCCGCTTTACAGCCGAATCGGTACTGGTCCTTGAAAATCGCCTGGCCGGCCTCGAAGACGTCCTGCGCAAGGCACCGGCCGACCTTCCGGTCTATGTCGCGGCCAGCGAGGTCATGGACCGAATTGCCGGATTTCATATGCACCGCGGCATACTGGCCATCGGCCGCAAGGGCGCGCCACTGGTGGCCGAGACCTTGCTTGACACCTTGCCGGTGCGCGCGCTGGTCGTCGTGCTGGTCGGCATCGCCAACCATGATAATATGGGCTCGATCTTCCGCAACGCCGCGGCCTTTGGCGCCGATGCCTTGCTTCTGGACGCGACCAGCTGCGATCCGCTCTACCGCAAGGCGATCCGGGTCTCGGTCGGGGCCGCGTTGAAGATTCCTTTTGCGTCCTTTGCCGACACAGCTGGCTTCACCGCGACGCTTGGCCAGTTGGGCTTCGAGCAGTTCGCACTCTCGCCGCGTGGCCAGACCGACATTCGCGAAGCGAAACGGACGCAGCGTCTGGCGCTGTATCTCGGCACCGAGGGCGAAGGCTTGCCCAAAAATCTGCTCAGCCGTCTTCACACGGTACGCATCAACATGTCCGAAGGCTTCGACAGCCTGAATGTCGCCGCCGCGTCAGCCATCGCGCTGCATCATTTTTCGAGCTGTTGAATCCGCCAAAATCGATTTGCCTTTGGGGGCTCAGCAAGCCGCGTCGTGCCGATCTCGCTCGGTACAAGCGAACAGATAGCGCCTTCAGCTTGCTGATGCGGCCTTCTGCAGTGCCCGCACGCGATCGGCGATACTGCGCCCGCCGTTGCCGGGCCGTTTTTCCTGCGGCGCGTCAAGCGCCTTGGCGATCGGCGAATCCGGCCCTTCGAGCTTTGCCGTGAGGTTGACGACCTCAGCCGCCAGCTCGTTCATCTGTTCGCGCAAGGCGGCACTGGCGCCGCGCGGGTCGTTGCCATTTCCCGGCATGGGCGCTTCGGAGGCGGCAAGCTCCGTCTTCAGTCTCTTGTTCTCGCGCGCCAGCGTCGTCAGTCTGGCCTCCAGCCGCTCGCGGTCGCCGTCGAGCTTAGCGATCGCCTTGTCGATATCAGTGCCTTGCGGGCGAACAAGGCGCACCGGCGGCGCCGATTCCACAATGTCGCCTTTCGATTTTTCGCGAAGCCGCGCCATTTCCTTTTCACGCCGCTCGAGCTTGTCTTCGCGGTCGGCAAGCGTGGCCAGCAGGCGCTCGACCTTCTTGTCGAGATCGCCGGTCTTTTTCTTCTCGGCCTTCAAGGCGTCACGTGTGGCCTTGCTTTCAGCCGCAACCTCCTGGTTGCGCCGGTCAGCTTCCTTGCGCTGGCCGCGCAAGAGCGCAATATCGCTGGCGAGTTTCTGCAGATCGGATTCACGCGCCACCAGTTCGATCTGACGGCTGCTCGAGGAGAAGCTGGCATCATCGTACATGTGCTCCAGCTTTTCGAGTTCGAGCGCGCGCTTCTCCAGTTTGCGTTCGGTTTCAGTGAGCCGGTCGGACAGGCGCTGCAGCTCTTCCTCACGCTGCCGCAGGGCTTCATTTTTGACCCCGAGTTCGGAAAGCGCCTGGTTCTTGTCCTGGCGTTCGACCGCCAGCCCCTTGAGCGCCTCGCGGTTGCGGTTGATCTCGACCAGCTGCTCCGTCGATTTCTCGCGCAAGGATTTGACGCTTATCTCAAGCCGGCGCGTGGTCATCGCAAACTCCGCCCGGATGCGGTCCTTGTCCGCCTGGATCTCGGCCTGCGTCAGCGGGATCGAGGCTTCGACGCGTCTGCGCGTCAAGCTGACGGCCCGACGCCATATGGGTGGCGCGACCATCAGCGCCAGAAAGCCCGCGCAGAGGAAGCCGAGGGCAAAGAACAGAACCGACTGAACCAAAGGACTACCCGTTGTGGATTGGACCGCCAAATACGTCGCGCGCTTTGACTGTGCCATGTTCGCATGGCGGAAATCCAGCGCCGCGGCAAGGTTTTGCCACGGCGTATTCAGATCATCGGCTCAACCATGCGATCGAGAGGCGCATCCGGTCAGAATGGATTCCAGGTGGCGCGCTCGGTCAGCTTGAGATAGCCGAGATTGATGCCGAGCCTGGCGCCGACGCCGGTGCGGATCGGCACGAGCAGCACATTGTTGTTCTTAAGCACGTTGAAACCGACGCCCGCCACCACATAGGCCGAGCCGGCGACGCCGCCATAACGGTTGTAGAGATTGCTGACATCGTCGAGGTTGTAGACAAGCATCATCACCCGCGAGCCTTCACCGCCGAAATCCCACCCAAGCGAAGGACCTTGCCAGAACACTTTATGGTCGCCGGCATTCTTGGTGTAGAGCTTGCCCTCACCGTAAGTCAGCCCGCCGATCACCGCTCCCGAGCCCTCTTCACCCAGGAGATAGCCGTTGGGGAGGCCATAGGAGGCGAAAATCTTCTCGACCACGGTGGCGAGCCCACCCGATGTCGCGCCGAAGAACTTGTGACCGGAATCAACAATCTCCTGCGCGGTATATTCCTGAGCCCGCAAGGCCGAGGTTGAAAAGACCAGAACGCCCATGAGCGCAATCGTCATTGTGACGACACGGAGAAAACTCCGGCCGGGAACGCCACGGAAAAATTTCCGGTCGTAGAATCGGGAAACCATGCTTCCAATCTCCGTCAGGGAGCACTTTCGCCGACGCCTCTCATCCGTACGGTTCTTTAGCCGACCGTTAAGGATGACTGTTACGGGCAAACTATGCCGTAATTCTTTTTCAACCATTAAACTCCCACATGAAGATGGCGGATCGAAGGCTGGGTTTGGGGATCGCGCGTAGAACGGCAGCATGCGTGAACGCGCCATATGCCATGACGACAATTTTGGGTTTGTTGCCGCACGCACGGGCGCTGTGTATTCAGAATGCCTCGGTAGAGAGCGTGATTCGTGTGGGCGGGCGCGACGATCGATCGCGCGGCTATGAGTAGTCAGATTTTTGCAGGGATTTTCGCCGATGGCCGAACTGTTCGCCCTTTCCGCCCCCGATCTTGCCGCGCTTTTGTGCAGCCGGGTCTGTCACGACATCATTTCGCCGGTCGGCGCGATCAACAACGGGCTCGAACTGCTCGATGAAGGCGGCGCCGACGAAGACGCGATGAAGCTGATTCGCCAGAGCGCCAAGAATGCCTCGGCCCGACTGCAGTTCGCCCGCATCGCCTTTGGCGCCGCAGGATCGGCCGGCATGCTGATCGACACTGGAGACGCCGAGGCCGTCGCCATCGGGTTTCTGAAGAACGAGAAGCCGGAGCTGATCTGGAACGGCATCCGCGCGCTGCTGCCCAAGAACAAGGTCAAGCTGTTGCTCAACCTGCTTCTGGTGGCCAATGCCGCCATTCCGCGCGGCGGCAAGCTTGTCGTCACGCTGGAAAACCTCGAGACCGAGCCGCGCTTTGCTCTGGCGGCGAGCGGCCCGATGCTGCGCGTGCCGCCGAAATTCCTCGAACTCCATTCCGGCCACAAGCCGGAAGAGCCGATCGACGCGCATTCGGTGCAGCCCTATTACACGCTGCTGCTGGCGCGCGAGGCCAATATGACGATTTCAATCCACGCCACGGCGGAAGAGATCGTCCTGTCGGCGGCCTGAAATCTTGCCGCTGAGGCTGACAAGTATTTTTACAGCGAATATTAGCAATTCTGCTCTGATGAAATGAAGTGAGCTAAGCCATCTCGACGATGCAAAAGCATTGTCGAAGAAAAGCTCGCAAAAGGCATCTTTGCAAAAATTTTACCTAACGGCTTTTCGGCTTCTTTACCAGATTGGCCTATGGTGCCAATCGGATGCCCTGACGCTACCGGATCGCCATCAGGCAAAGAGGACCGGAAATGAAACGCTGCATGTTCGTCGATGATTCAAGCGTCATCAGGAAAGTCGCGAAGCGCATCCTGGGCGGCTCCGACATGATGGTCATCGAAGCAGCCAGCGGACTTGATGCGCTGGAAATGTGCGCCGCCGATATGCCCGATGTCATCGTCGTCGACGGCGCTTTGCCGGACGTACAGGCGGTGGAGCTGATCCGCCGCGTCCGCGCCATGGAAAGCCCTGTCATACCCCAGATCCTGATTTCCCTGGTCGAGCTCGACATTGCCTCGATCATGCGGGCAAAGCGCGCCGGTGCCCAAGGCTATCTGCTGAAGCCGTTCAACCGGCCGCAATTGCTTGAGCGCTTTCGCGCCTTGAAGATCGCGGCCTGAGGCAATCCCGTCTAAACCGGCTTTCTCGCCAGAATCGCGCAAAAACAACGAGATAGGGAGGTTCATCTTCTCCACGAAACGATGAACCGATCCAAGCTATCGCACATAAAAAACCCGGCCGAAGCCGGGTTTTTTATGACAGTCGGTCAAGCGCCTCAGGCGCTGACGCGAATATCTTCCGGTTCGCGCAGCACATAGCCACGGCCCCAGACGGTTTCGATGTAATTCTGACCGCCTGATGCGGCGTCGAGCTTCTTGCGCAGCTTGCAGATGAAGACGTCGATGATCTTCAGTTCCGGCTCGTCCATACCGCCATAGAGATGGTTGAGGAACATTTCCTTGGTGAGCGTGGTGCCCTTGCGGAGCGAGAGCAACTCCAGCATCTGGTATTCCTTGCCGGTGAGGTGAACGCGCTGGCCGCCGACTTCAACGGTCTTGGCATCGAGATTGACCACCAGGTCGCCGGTGGTGATGACCGATTGGGCGTGGCCCTTGGAGCGCCGCACGATGGCGTGAATGCGGGCGACAAGCTCATCCTTGTGGAACGGCTTGGTCATATAGTCGTCAGCGCCGAAGCCGAGGCCGCGCACCTTGTCTTCGATGCCAGCCATGCCGGACAAGATAAGGATCGGCGTCTTCACCTTCGAGAGGCGCAGTGTTCTCAAGACTTCGTAGCCTGACATGTCAGGCAGGTTGAGGTCTAGGAGAATGATGTCGTAATCATAGAGCTTGCCTAGATCGACGCCCTCTTCACCGAGATCGGTCGTATAGACATTGAAACTTTCCGATTTCAGCATCAGCTCGATGCTTTGTGCGGTTGCACTGTCATCTTCTATCAGCAGAACACGCATTTCATTCCCCTTTTCTGCCGCCGGACCATTTCAACCCGTCCAGGACCGGAGCAGTGGTTGCCTTGTGCAGAGGCTGCCATCGAATGGTTAACAAAACCTAATTTCCCGTCCATAACGGTATCAGATTTTTTAACCTCTTTCTACACCCTCTTGAATCTAATAACGAATCACAGACCCAAATCCCTAATGCGACACATTAATAAACCGGACTAAGTGACTCTAGGGACTCATCGGCCGCGCTTCCGCTTCATGAGCCGGAATTTTTACCCGGCCTTAAGTCCTGACCCGTATGATTAACAATGCCCGTAAACGAATGGTTACCGCCGGCAAAAAACTTTAGGAATTTGTTTCCCATAGTTCGGGGAAAGCCGGTGGACACGGGTGACGCTTGGGCCTTTCCAAGCGGTTTGGACGATATGTGCGGGTGTGCGTTTCCGGGAGTACCGAATCATGAAGTCACGTGAAAACCTCGTTCGGCTGAAGCAGTTTCAGGTGAATGAGAAGCGGCGTCAGCTGCTGCAGCTCGACATGATGATCGCCGAGTTCGAGCGCATGGCCGTCGAACTGGAACTTCAGATCACCGCCGAAGAAAAGAAAGCCGGCATCACCGACATCAACCATTTCGCCTATCCGACCTTCGCCAAAGCAGCACGCCTGCGCCGCGACAACCTCAGAAACTCCCAGAGCGACCTCGCTCAACAGCGAAGCGCTGCCGAATCACTACTCGGCGAAGCTGAAGCGGAGCTTTCCAAGGCAGAAATGCTCGAATCGCGCGACACCAAGATCCGTGATGCGGAAATCGGTGGCCGCAGCGCCATGATTGGCTGAAACAGACCGGGCTCGCGCCTGAAGCGCCGCCAGCATCGTTTCAAACACGGGCGTCAGGGCGTCATGCCTCGCGTCGGCCAATCAGGCCCGGACTTAGCGAACTTTCCCTTTTGAGCATGACCCGAGATTCGCTGCCGCTCTTTAGGCAGCCCAATTCCCTTGGCCACCCGCTGCGGCGCGCGCCCGAGCATCCCTGATGTCGGGTGCATGCTGTTCGGACCACGACCGTATCTGCCCAAGCAGCCCTGCCAGGTTTTGACCGAGATCGGTCAACTCATACTCAACCCGCGGCGGGATGACCGGAAAGATTTCGCGGCGCACCAAGCCATCACGCTCGAGCACGCGCAAAGTCTGCGTCAGCATTTTCGGAGTGATGCCCTCAAGCTTGCGGGCAAGCTCGCCATTGCGCTGACGGCCTTTTCGCAGCGCACAGACCACCAGATAGACCCATTTGCTGGCAAGCATTTCCAGCACGGTGTGCGAAGGGCAGCTCCGCCGGAACGCGTCATAACCGAAGGGAGTGTCGAAATCACTATCCATGGGGTACCTATGTATCACCGAGGTACATACTGGACAACAGGATATTACTATCCAAATGATAGTGGCACCAATCAAGCAGGAGAGAGACAAATGCGTGCCATCACTCAGAATTCGGTCGGCGGCCCCGACGTCCTTGTTGTCGCCGACCAGCCGGACCCCACGCCAAAGGCCGGCGAAGTGCTGGTCCGAGTCAAGGCAGCCGGCATCAACCCGGTCGATGGCGCGGTTCGCGCCGGTTATTACCCGCTATTGGGCGAGCCGCCATTCGTTCTCGGCTGGGATATTTCGGGAACCGTCGAGGCACTTGGCGCCGGTGTGGTCAATTTCAAGGTCGGCGACGACGTGTTCGGCATGCCGCGCTTCCCCAAGCAGGCGGCAGCCTATGCCGAGTTGGTGGCCGTGCCTGCCGACGAAATAGCGCTGAAGCCCAGGGCCGCCGATCACATCCAGACAGGGGCGTTGCCGCTTGCCGGCCTCACCGCCTGGCAGGGCCTTGTCCACCATGGCGGACTGAAGCCGGGCCAGCGGGTGCTGATCCATGCGGGCGCCGGCGGCGTCGGTCATCTGGCGGTGCAGATCGCCAAGGCGCGCGGCGCCTATGTCATCGCGACCGCCAGTCCGGAGAAGCTCGACTTCGTCCGCTCGCTTGGGGCCGACGAGGTCATCGACTACACCAATGCCGATTTCACCCGAGAGGTTCGCGATATCGACCTGGTGCTGGAGCCGGTGGGCGGCGACCACGCCGATCAGTCCTTGAAGGTGATCCGGGGCGGCGGCACATTGGTGTCCTTGCTCAACATCAACGACGCCACCAGGACGCAAGCCAGCGCACGCGGCATCCGGGTCGAGCGCATGTCCGTCGTCCCCGACCGCGAGGGTTTGCGGGAACTCGGCCACTTGATCGACGCGGGCAAACTGGCCGTTCATGTCGCCAAGGCATTCCCGCTCGAACAGGCGGGCGCCGCCCACGCCTTTCTCGCCACCAGGCCGATCGGCAAGGTGGTGCTGGTGGCCTGAAGCCGAAAGAAAGCTCCGAGAAAACGAAAAGGGCGCGGAATACCGCGCCCTTTTCTAGGATCGCATCCGTTAGTGCCGGTATTGCTGGATACGCGTCGTGCGCAGTCCGGCAAGGCCATATTCGTCGATCGACGCCTGCCAGGACAGGAATTCCTCGGTTGTCAGCTTGTAGCGCTGACACGCCTCTTCCAGGCTCAAAAGCCCGCCACGCACTGCCGCAACAACCTCCGCCTTGCGCCGGATAACCCAGCGACGCGTGTTTGTTGGCGGCAGATCGGCAATAGTAAGAGGGCTGCCGTCAGGCCCGATAACATATTTGACTCGCGGTCTAACCAGATCGGTCATCGTACTCTCTACAAAAAACTCAAAGACCCAATCCCCACCACGTTACCGCCACAGCTTTAAAAATTGCCTAAGCAGACCCTAATGACTAGGTAAGGATCATGAACGCCGCGTTAGTCTTTTGAGCGGCATTTGAAACACCTGCCGGCAGGGGCGCATTCTCCAGCGAAAAATCGGCTATCCGGCAAAGCTGGCGCAGCTGGAAAGCTTGACCTATATTGTCACGATTGGCATTCAAGCGCCGAGCAGAACGAAAGAACCATGAACAGCCTCGACCTTCCCGGACGCCCCGAAACCACCCGCATCGTCGTTGCCATGTCGGGCGGTGTCGATTCATCGGTCGTCGCCGGCCTGTTGAAGCGCGAAGGCTACGATGTCGTCGGCGTGACACTGCAGCTCTATGATCATGGCGCGGCGACACACCGCGCCGGATCGTGCTGCGCCGGCCAGGATATCGACGACGCCCGCCGTGTCTCGGAGACCTTGGGCATTCCGCATTATGTGCTCGACTATGAAGAGCGCTTCCGCAAGGCGGTCATCGATCCCTTCGCGGAGAGCTATGTCGCCGGCGAAACTCCGATCCCATGCGTGTCGTGCAACCAGACGGTGAAGTTCGCCGATCTACTGGCCACCGCCAAGGAGCTTGGCGCCGACGCGCTGGCCACGGGCCATTACATCCGCTCCGGCACCAATGGCGCCCATCGCGCGCTGTTCCGGCCGATCGATGCCGACCGCGACCAGAGCTATTTCCTGTTCGCCACCACGCAGGCGCAGATCGACTATCTGCGCTTCCCGCTTGGCGGCCTGTCGAAGCCGCAGGTACGCGCCATTGCCGAGGAGATGGGACTGACGGTCGCTGCCAAGCAGGACAGCCAGGACATCTGTTTCGTGCCGCAAGGCAAATATTCCGACATCATCGCCAAGCTGAAGCCGGCTGCTGCCAATCCGGGCGACATCGTCCATATCGACGGCCGCGTGCTTGGCCGCCATGAAGGCATCTTGCGCTACACGATCGGCCAGCGCCGCGGCATTGGCATTGCCTCAGGCGAGCCGCTCTACGTCGTCCATCTCGACGCCGACCGGGCTCGCGTCGTCGTCGGCCCGCGCGAGGCGCTGGAGACGCACAAGATCTATCTGCGCAACATGAACTGGCTGGGCGACGGATCGATGTCTGATGTGCCCGCCAGTGGCCTGGAACTGTTTGCCAAGGTGCGCTCGACGCGTCCGCCGCGCCCTGCCGTGCTGCACCATCGCGCCGGTGCCACCTGGGTGGAACTGGCCGATGGCGAGTCCGGCATCGCGCCCGGGCAGGCTTGTGTGCTCTATTCCGATGATGGCAACGAGGCGCGCGTTTTCGGCGGCGGCTTCATTGAGCGCTCGGAGCGCGGCGCCGAGGCCGAGGCTATGCTGAGCCGCCTTGCGGCCCGCCCAGCGCAAATCCCCGCGGAATAGGCCGCGAGGCCTTCAGGAATTTGATTTGGTGTGCGTGATCGTGCCGGCGGTCAGGATGCGCAGCACCCTGATTGCTTCCTCGCCGCTGGTGCGCGGTTCGGCGCGTGTTTCGATACACTGGATGAAGTGCTCCAGTTCCCGCGTCAGCGGCATGCCTTGCGCGACCGCCACGTAGGACGGCTCATTGGTGGTAAAGGCCCATTGGCCGCTATCCTGCCACACAGCGTGGCGATAGACGGCAAGCTTGCGCTCCCATGGTTCGACGTCGTCAAACACCGCCATCGCCTTGGTGCCGACCACCGTCAGCCGCCGCTCGCGATAGGGATTGAGCCGCGACGCGAACAAGTGGCTGCGCAAACCGTTGGGAAAGCGCATGTGCAGATGCGCGAAGTCGCTGAGATTGTCTAGGAGGGCTGCGCCCTCGCCACGCACTTCAACCGGCTCGGTGCCGGTGATGGCCAGGATCATCGACAGGTCGTGCGGCGCCAGATCCCACAATGCATCATTCTCGGTGTGGAATTTGCCCAGGCCGAGCCGGTGCGAATGGATATAGCGGACTTCACCGAGTTCACCCTTGTCGATCAGTTCCTTCAGCGTCTCGAATGCGGGATGAAAGCGCAGGACGTGGCCAACCATGAAGACGCGGCCATTGTCCTTGGCCGCCTGCACCGAACGTTCCGCATCAGCAACCGTCAGCGCGATCGGCTTTTCCACCAGCACGTCCTTGCCGCCCTCGACCGCGCGCACGGCCATGTCGGCGTGGAGTTGCGGCGGTAGCGCCATGACAATGGCGTCGATGTCGTCACGAACGAAAAGCTGCTCGGGCTCGATCGCCAGGCAGTCTTGTTCGCTGGCAAAGCCTTCGGCGCGTGCACGGTTGAGGTCGGAGACCGCGTGCAGCGCGCCAAGCGCCTTGAGGGTGCGGATGTGGTTTGAGCCCCAGTATCCGCAACCGAGGACTGCGATGCGCGGTTTCATTCTGTTCAAACTCTAAAAACTCTTGGCCGAGACATAGCGGCGCGCCCCGCCGAACTCAACCCCGGCAGCCGTGCTCAAGTGTCCGCGCTGCCAAGCTTTTCGGCAATGACAATATGCTGGCATGGAGTTTGTTTCGAAGCTTGACAGGCTCGCCCTCCCAACCTTATATCCGCACGACCTTGGCGAACGCCTCGACATGCCTTTCGATTTGAGGCGGATTTCGGGCTTTTCGTCACCCTGGCGGGGTAGCTCAGTTGGTTAGAGCACGGGAATCATAATCCTGGGGTCGGTGGTTCGAGTCCACTCCTCGCTACCAATTTCACTTTTAAGTCAAAAAAGGCTGAATAACATCAATAGGTAACGCGCACGGCGCGTGCGTATATGTATCGATTTATCTCCAGTGTGGACTCATTTCCGGGTATATGTCCTCAGACCCGAGTCCACACTTTTATGGCAGACGCCCCGCGGTCTTAGTGAGGCGATTTGGTCGTGTTGACCCGCGCCAACCGTCCCATCCTCAATCATTCCTCCTCAACGGCTTCCGGGATCGCATCCGGTAGGCTTTGCCGCCCAACCCGGTCGGCGACGAGCATCGAAAGCATCATCTCGACAAGGCCATTGGCAGCCCCCTTCTCGCCACCGGTAGAGCCGATCTGAATCTGAGGCACGAGCGGCAACCTGCCATTCTCGATCGCCTCGGCAAAGCGCATGAGAACCTGCGAGTTGAGCTGATAGTCCGGGCCGCCGAAGGCCGCGACCTTCTTCTCGGTGGCCTCGGCTTCCGCCAGGCCGATAGCGCGCACCCTCTCGGCATCCGCAAAACCGGTCGCC
This sequence comes from Mesorhizobium sp., assembly GCA_039916205.1. Taxonomy (GTDB): domain Bacteria; phylum Pseudomonadota; class Alphaproteobacteria; order Rhizobiales; family Rhizobiaceae; genus Mesorhizobium. Next base: position 15,997 of record JBDSLV010000537.1, read on the forward strand.
TTGATGCGTTCAGCATCGGCAAGCGCGATAGCCTTGATCATGTCGGCCTCGCCCTGGCCGCCGAGGCGCACCTTCTCGGCCTCTGCCTTCGCCGTGACCTGGATGGTTTCCGCCTCCTGGCGGGTGCGGGCGAGTTGCGCCTTGCCCTCGTTCTCACTGATCTCGATGGTAAGTACCGATGTCGTGATCTTGGCTTGCTGTTCGGCGAGCGCCTCCTTCTCACGCAACGTGCGTTCCTGAATGGCCGCCTTCTCCTGCAATTTATAAGTCTCGACCTTTTCGACCGCGATCTGACGCTCGCGCAGCTGGATCAGGATCTGCTCTATGCTGTTCTGGCCATTGGCGGCACGGGGCGTACCAATCAACACTTCCTGCAGCTCGAGGCTGTAGGAATTGAATTTTTCGCGCATCTCCTCGCCCGATTTGCGCTGGATATCGCTACGCTCCTGCAAAAGCTGGATCAGCGTCTTTGTCTGGGCGATATTCTTGAAGTAGGCAGAGACCATCGGATCGAGCGTTTGTTCGACCAACCGCTTGATGTCACCGAAACGCTGCACCACGAGCGGCGCCTTCATATAGTCGATATGCACGACGACGGAGAGCGGCAGCACAGGCTCGAATGCGTCCTTGGTGATCAACGACACCTCAGACAGGTTCTCGTCCAGCCTGTGTTCGCCAAACTGCTCCTTCGTCCATTTGAGCACGAAGTTGGTGGTCGGCACGATGATGATATTGCCGGCATAGGTATTGAACGCATACTTGCCTGGCAGCAGCGGCGTTGACCAGACACCGCGCGCACCGATTTCGACCAGCTCGCCGTGACGGTATGCCTGCCCGGATATATCCGTGCCGTGGCGGCCGTTATAGGAGACGACGACACCCACCGTGCCAACGTCAATGATCGTCTTCTCGACCAGTTCGACGGTCGCGAAAATACGATTGAGGAAGTAGCTACCGTCGGCCAGCACCTGCAGCTGCCGGCCACGATAACCGCCGGCATTGAGAAACTTCTCCGGGTCCTGAAAATTGTTGTGGAAGTTCGGATCGGTCGGATCATTGGCGACGGTCGGTGCGATGATCTCGCCGTCCGGTAGGGCCGGACCGTCATGGATGGTGACGATACCGATCATGTCCTCGGCATTGTGAATGACGATTGGCTCAAAGCCGCCCCGCTCCGAGATCATGCTGGACATATTGGTAAAAAGGTTCTGTTCCGACGAGCTCAGATTAACGGAATAGATCGACTGGGCGGTAAGCACGATGAATTGTGCGAGATTGATGGCATAGGTGCCTTCACGCAAGATCTTGCGTTGCGGTCCTTTCTGCCCGCCTTTTTCGAGAAAGCCGCGAACATCCTGAAAATCATCTGCGTCGGTGTTGGAAGCAAGTGTCTGCGTCGGCGGCAGCGGCTTGCCATCACGGGCAAAGACATAGCCGATCTGACCCTGCGGGATGGTGACAAGATTGGCGCGATGCATCGAATATTGGAACGGCATGAAGAAATGCAGGCCGCCGCGCACCACTTCCGGCTGGTAGCCGGCCTCACGGTTGAGCGCGATGAAGCCATTGCTGACGGAGCCGCGAAAACTCCATAGTTTTTCCAGGATACCGAGCCTGTCGTTTGGGATGTAGCGGACCACGCCGCTCCACCAGAACAGGATTGCCAGCACGATGACCAGCACGGCGACCTCGATCGCCATCCATTGCATCGGGCCGAGATATTGTAGGGCTTCCATCTCTTCTCTCCTACGGGCGCGCGGGTTTGTTCACCCGGCGGCGACCCGGTTGGTGTTGACTGATCAGGCGGGGAGATTGCGCGCCGACACGCTCGACGCACTAAGGGCGTGTCGAACGTTTGGGCTGCTCATTGTTTGGGAAAATGACCGCGCATCCGAGTCCCCAGCAGGGGGAGGCGTAGCCGTAAGCGATGTTACATCGGTGTTGCCTTGATAGACATAACAACAAAGACTTAGGGATCGCGCCTACAGGTTTAAAGATGTTCCGCGCGAAAATCGTACAAGTATTCTCCAACGCTTTCGCCATTTCGAAAACATTGACTTCAGAAATGGCACGAGCGCGAAATCGCGCTGTTGACGGGTCAAAACCGTAGGCTCCCGAGCCGACCCAATATGGCATATGGAAACCAACAACACTCCAAGTGCCGCGCCATCGCACGCACAGTCTTCCAACTTATCATGGGAGGGCGATCAGCCGCTCAGCGATTTCGGCTTCGATTCTGGCGGTCGCCGAAACACAGCAACGGGCTCGATCAAGCCCGCATCGCCTCAGCGAATTCGCTTCATCATGCTCAGCTTCGCCGGCTCGGCATCGGCGACGACAATAAGGCGTACCTGCTCAGGGCAGGCCGCTATGCCGATCATGCACGGCACTCAACGGTGCCTTGATCGATGGGGATATTCCAGCCCACGGATTCGAGAGGCTAGTTCCCGACGTCCCAGGCGGAGATATGTTTGGAATCCATGAATTCCTCCAATCCCATGACGCCACCTTCGCGGGCGCGACCGGACGCTTTGATGCCGCCGAATGCGGAGCCCGCACCGCGTGATTCACGGTTCATTTCGATCATACCGGCACGCAAACGGCGGGCAACGCGGTTGCGGCGCGCGCCGTCGTTCGACTGGACAAAGTTCGTCAGCCCGTAAATCGTGTCGTTGGCGATGTCGACCGCCTCATCCTCGCTGTCGAAGGGGATGATCGAAAGCACCGGCCCGAAGATCTCCTGGCGAGCGATCGTCATCTCGTTGTTGACGTCCGCGAAAACCGTTGGCCGTACGAAATAGCCGCGATTGAGCCCTTCGGGCAGGCCAAGTCCGCCGGCGACCAGGCGTGCGCCCTCGGAGATGCCCTGCTGGATCAGATCCTGGATCTTGTCCCACTGCGGCTTGCTGACGACCGGGCCGATATGATCGCCTGATAGATGGGCGGATGCCACTCCGGTTTCCCTTGCGGCACGCGCCGCGGTTTCCACCGCCAGGTCGTAGGCGGAGCGCTCCACCAGCATGCGTGTCGGCGCATTGCAGCCCTGCCCGCTGTTGAAGAAGCAACGCCATACACCCCACTCCACTGCTTTCGGGTCGGCATCGGCGAAGATAAGGTTGGCACCCTTGCCACCGAGTTCCAGCGTGACCTTCTTCAGCGTGTCGGCTGCGGCCTTGGTGATTGCTATGCCTGCACGAGTCGAGCCCGTGAAGCTGATCATGTCGACGTCAGGATGCCTCGACAGTTGTGCGCCCACACCTGCTCCATCGCCATTGACGAGATTGAAGACGCCTTTCGGCACTCCCGCTTCGTGGACCATTTCAGCAAAGAGCAAAGACGACAGCGGCGCGATTTCGGAGGGCTTGAGTACGGCGGTATTCCCGGCAAGCAGCGCGGGGATCACCTTGAGCGTAAGCTGGTTCATCGGCCAGTTCCACGGCGTAATCAGGCCTATGACACCGATAGGCTCCCACGCCACCATCGTAGTCGGAGCATGATCGCCGAGTGGCCGGACGAACTCGAAATTCTTGAACGCCGTGATGAAATTCGCGATATGGAACGTGCCCGCTTCGACCTGGTAAGCCAGCGACATGTCGCTCGGCGCGCCCATTTCCGAGGTCATCGCAGCAGCCATTTCGTCGGCCCGTGCGTTGTAGATCTCGAGGATCTTTTCGACATAGGCCAAGCGCTCGGCCGGCGCTGTCCGCGACCAGGCTGGAAAGGCAGCCTTGGCCGCGGCCACGGCGCGATCGGTATCTGTCTGATCGCCCAGGCTTATTACCGCGATGGCTTCTTCGGTCGACGGGTCGATGACTTCAAGGTCGTTCGGCCTGGAAGGCCCAACCCATTCGCCATTGATATAGAATTTCCGCTTGTCCAACAGGTTAGCCATTTTGCCCTCTACGTCGTGAAAACTTCATCGTCTGAACTGGTGTCGCGTATCAGTGCGCGGAAATTGTCGAACCCGGCGAAGCCACCCGAGTTCGGGGTTCGATGAGCAGCAGCGCCGGGGCGCCTGGAGCCAGAACTCGATAATCGCGCGAGACGCAGCCACGCTCAGACGGGGGCACGGTCATGCTCGACGCGGATCGTTGGGACCCGCGGTGCCGATGCGTCTGGGCATCGGCAC
>JBDSLV010000538.1:0-9585 GCA_039916205.1 Mesorhizobium sp.
CGGGCCGCAGCGAGATCGCACAAACCATTTGCGGACTGAGACCGGCGACCACCGGAACCGTGGAACTCGACGGCACGCGCCTGCGCGTCCGCCGCTATGGCGACGCGGTCAGCGCCGGGCTGGTCTACCTCTCGGAAGACCGCAAGGGCTCCGGCGTCTTCCTAGACATGCCGATCGCCGCCAACATCTCTGCTCTCGATCTCGGCAAGCTGACCGGCGCGCTGGGCCTGCTTGACCGCAAGGCGGAGGACCGCCAGGCGACTGAATTGGCTAGGCGGCTTGGCGTGCGCATGGCTGGCATTGGCGCCGTTGTCTCGACGCTGAGCGGCGGCAACCAGCAGAAGGTGGCGATCGCCAGGCAGTTGTCGGTGGACCCCAAGGTCATCATCATGGATGAGCCGACCCGAGGCATCGATGTCGGCGCCAAGGTCGAGATCCACCGTTTGCTGCGCCAGCTCGCAAGCAAGGGCGTCGGTGTCATCGTCATCTCCTCGGAACTGCCCGAACTGATTGGCCTCTGCGACCGCGTCATGGTGGTGCGCGAAGGCCGGATCGCCGGCGAACTTGCCGCCGACGAACTTGGCGAGGAAGCCATCATCATGCTCGCCTCGGGTGTCCAGCAAACCTCAAGTCGGAAAGAGTCCCAAAATGTCGCCTAGGGAAGCAGGAGAAACCCTGATGCAGGCCGAATTCAAGACAGCCGGCGATGCGCGGCGGATCAATTTCGCTCGCCTCGCTTCAATGCGCGAAGCCGGGTTGATCGTCATCATCCTGGCGCTCTGCATCGCCATGAGTTTTGCCTCGCCCTATTTCCTCACCTGGGGCAATTTCCGCGCCATGCTGATGAGCTTCTCCATCGAGGGCATCGTCGTGGTCGGCATGACCATCCTGCTGATTGTCGGCGGCATCGACCTTTCGGTCGGCTCGGTCGTCTGCTTCTCCATGGTGGTGTCGGGCGCGCTTTTCCTCGCCGGGCTCGACCCATGGACCGCCAGCCTGATCGGCATCGCCGTCAGCGCCCTCATCGGCGCGGTCATGGGCTTCTTCGTCACGGTGGTCGGGTTGAACCACTTCATCACCTCGCTGGCGGCGATGGTCATCGTGCGCGGCCTGTGCCTGGTCATCACTAAGGGCACGCCGCTGTCGCTGTTCACGCTGCCGCCGTCCTTCAAGGCCATCGGACAGGGCAGTTTTCGCGATATCCCCTATGTCATCCTGATCTTCGTCGTCGTGGTGACGATCTTCGACTTCCTGCTTCGCCGCGCCACCGTCTTCCGCAAGGTCTTTTACACCGGCTCCAACGAGAAGGCGGCGCAGTTCTCGGGCATCCGGACAGCCCAGGTCAAATTCTGGGTGACGGTGCTGTGCTCGACGCTCGCTGGTCTGGCTGGCGTCATCTACATGGCCCGCTTCGGCGCGGCGACGCCGACCTTCGGCGCCGGCATGGAACTCAACATCATTGCCGCGGCGGTGATCGGCGGCGCTTCGCTCAACGGCGGATCTGGCACCATCTTCGGCGCCATCCTCGGCATGGCGCTGCTTTCGGTGGTGACCAGTTCTCTGATCCTGCTCGACATCTCGGTCTATTGGCAGGACATGATCAAGGGTTGCATTCTGCTGGCGGCGGTGTCGATCGACCACTTCCTGCATCGCAAGAAATCCTGAGCCCCGAAGAGTTTCAAAAGGCGCGACGAGCAAGATCATGGCCCCTCCCAACACCCGCGACGACATTGCGACTGTCCGGCAGATGCACAGGGCGCTTGTCCTGCACTATGTCGAGGGCAAGACCCAGGCCGAAATCGCCGGCGAACTTGGCATCTCGCATGCCACCGTCAACCGGCTGATCAAGCGCGGCCACCAGCTTGGTCTGGTCGAGATCAAGATCAAGTCGCCGATCGATCACCTGGTCGACATCGAGGCACGCCTTGTCGCGCTCGGCGGCATCGAACGCGCCGTCGTGGTGCCTTCGGTCTCGGACAACCCGCAGACCGCGCTGCAGCGCGTCGGCGAGGCGGCGGCGCATCTGCTGCTCGACACCATCAAGGATGGCGACACCATTTCGATCACTGGCGGCAAGGGCGTCAGTGCCCTGGTCGCCGGTCTCAATCCCACCCGCCGCTACGATGTCGAAGTCATCCCGGCAACGGGCCTGGTTCAGGGCAAGCACTATACCGACGTCAACCATGTCGCGTCGCTGATGGCCGACAAGCTTGGCGGCCGATCTTACCAGATCCATGCGCCGCTCTTTGCCGACACGCCCCAGCAGCGCGAAATGCTGATGGGTGTCCGGTCGGTCGCCGATGTGTTCCGCAAGGCGCGCGAAGCTGATGTGGCGGTTGTCGGCGTCGGTTCGATCCTGACGGATGATTCGAGCTACTACGACCTGCATCCGTCATCGAGCGCCGATCGCCGGGCGATCGAACAGTCCGGTGCATCGGGCGAGTTGCTCGCCCATCTCATCGATCGCGATGGCCGGCTCTGCGACTACTCGCTGAACCGCTCGCTGGTTTCGCTGACGCTCGACGAATTCGCCACCATCCCGCGCTCGATCGGCATCGCCAGTGGCGCCAGCAAGGTGGCGCCGATCCTCAGCGCCATGCGCGGCAACCATCTCGACACCATCGTCACCGACGAGGCGACCAGCCTCCAGATTCTCGACCTTGCCGAACAGGAGGCAGCATGAGCTCCCAACAGATACAACGCCCCATCGGCAATTCCGGTGTCACCGCATCGGCCGTCGGGCTCGGTACCTGGGCGATCGGTGGCTGGATGTGGGGCGGCACCGACGAGCAGGCCTCGATCCGCGCCATCGAAGCGTCGATCGATGCCGGCGTCAGCCTGATCGATACGGCCCCCGCCTATGGTCTCGGCCGCAGCGAGGAGATTGTCGGCAAGGCCATCAAGGGCAAGCGTGACAAGGTCGTCATTGCCACCAAATGCGGGCTCAACTGGCATTCCGGCAAGGGCAATCATTTCTTCGATCAGGACAGCAAGCCGGTGCATCGCTATCTTGGCGCCGACGGCATCGCCTATGAGCTGGAGCAGAGCCTGCGCCGTCTCGGCACCGATCACATCGACCTCTACATCACCCATTGGCAAGACCCGACCACGCCGATCGCCGAGACCATGGCGACGCTGGAGAAGCTGAAGGCAGCCGGCAAGATCCGCGCCATCGGCGCCTCGAACGTCAGCGCCGAGGACCTTGAGCACTATGTCGCCGGCGGCCAGCTCGACGCGATCCAGGAGCGCTATTCGATGATCGATCGCGAGATCGAGGATAGTCTGCTGCCGATCACCCGCCGCAACGATATCGCCACGCTGAGTTACTCCTCGCTGGCGCTCGGCCTTCTCACCGGCGCTATCGATCCGGCGCGTGAATTCAGCGGCGACGATCAGCGCAAGGACAATCCGCGCTTCTCCGAGGCCAACCGGCAAAGGGTGGCGCGGCTTAAACAGGCCATTGCCCCGATCGCTTCTCAGCATCAGGCGTCGATGGCGCGGATCGTCATTGCCTGGACGCTGGCTCAGCCCGGCATCACCTTTGCCTTGTGCGGCGCACGCACCGCCGAACAGGCGCTCGACAACGCCAGGGCGGGTGAGATCGGGCTTGATGCGGCTGAGCTTGCCGCCATCGATGCGGCGATATCAGCGCATCTGACGCCAATGGATGCCTGAGCGAAAGGCATAGTCCCCATGAACCGCAACGACACACTCGCCGCTCTGCGCGAGCGGCCCGATATTGCCGTGCTTGTGATTGGCGGCGGCATCAACGGCATCAGCGTTTTTCGCGAGCTGGCCTTGCAGGGCGTTGATGTCATGCTGGCCGACAAGGGCGACTACTGCAGCGGCGCCAGTGCCGCCCTGTCGCGCATGGTGCATGGCGGGTTGCGTTATCTCGAGAATGGCGAGTTCAAGCTGGTGCGCGAGTCACTCGCCGAACGCGACCGGTTGTTGAAGAACGCGCCGCACTGCGTGGCACCACTGCCGACGACGGTGCCGATCTTCGATATCTTTTCCGGCATCGCCAATGGCGCGGTCCGCTTTCTCGGCCTCTCCCGTCGCCCGAGCCGGCGCGGTGCGCTGGTCATCAAGGCCGGGCTGACGATGTATGATCTCTTCACGGCCGCGCGCCGGCTGATGCCGACCCATCGGTTCCGTGGGCGCAGGAAAACCCTGAAGGCCTGGCCGGCGATCAATCCGACAATCCGAAGCTCCGCCACTTACTACGACGCCTGGGTGAGTCAGCCCGAACGCCTGGGACTGGAGATGCTCTTCGATGCCATGACCGCCAGCCCATCGGCACAGGCTCTGAACTACGTCTCGGTGGGATCTGCTGACGCCGGTCTTGTCCTCACCGACACGCTGACCGGCGAAGCGCTGCCGCTGCGCCCGCAATTGATCATCAACGCCACCGGCGGCTGGATCGACCTGACCAACAAGGCGATTGGTGCGGCCGCGCCCAGGATGATGGGTGGCACCAAGGGCTCGCACCTGATCGTCGACAACCCGGAGCTCCATGCAGCACTTGGCGGTCATATGGTCTACTACGAGAACGAGGATGGCCGCATCTGCATCCTGTTTCCGTATCTCGGCAAGGTGCTGATCGGCTCGACCGATATCCGTGTCGACGATCCGGACCAGGTGCGCTGCGAGGACGACGAGCGGAACTACATCCTTCAGTCGCTTGCCTTCGTGTTTCCATCGATCCCCATTGCGCCAAGCGAGATCGTGTTTCGCTTCTCCGGCGTCCGTCCGCTGCCGGCCAGCAGCGACAGTTTCACCGGCCGCATCCCACGCGATCACTTCTGCGAGTTCGTCGAACCCAACGGGCATCTGCCAGCCACGCTGTGCATGATCGGCGGCAAGTGGACAACCTTCCGCTCGTTCGGAGCGATGGCGGCCGACATGGTGCTTGAAAGGCTTGGCCTGACCCGCACGGCGGGGACCGAGGACCTTGCCATCGGCGGCGGTCGCGATTTTCCCACTGATCCGGACACATGGTGCGCCGCTTTGGTGGCGAAGCATGGTCTGAGCGCAGAGCGTGCGCGGGTTCTGTTTGAGCGCTACGGCACCTCGGCGGAAGATTTCGCCGCGTGCATCGCCTTGGACGATATGCTTCCGCAATCGGACCATTCAGCCGGCGAACTCCGCTTCATGATGGAGCATGAGCAGGTCGAGCACCTCGCCGACCTGTTCCTGCGGCGCACCACCATTGCCATCGCCGGTGGCCTGAGCCTTGCCCTCATCGACGCGGTTCTGGCCATGCTGGCTGCGCACAAGGGCTGGGACGTTTCCCAGACAAACGCAGAGCGCTCGGCCTTCCTTGCCTTGCTCGAGCACCAGCATGGCGTCAGCCTTTCGGATATGTCCCAGACCAATGACAAAAGGAGCGCCCTATGCGCGTGAACAAGAAAGTCCGCATGAACCGGCTGTTCGGCGGTGGCCGCTGCCTCGATGTCGCCATCGACCACGGCGTCTGCAACGAGCCGAGTTTTCTGACCGGACTTGAAAACATGGCCGGCGTTGTCGAGCAACTGGTCAAAGCCGGTCCGGACGCCATCCAGATGAATTATGGTCAGGCCGATCTGCTGCAGGCCGTTCCCGGCAAGGACAAGCCGGCGCTGGCGATGCGCATCGACATGGGCAATCCCTACAACAAGATACGCCACCGGGCGATGTGGGCCGTGCTGCAGAACGAAGCCGAGCCGCTGCTCGGCGCCATCGAGATGGATGCGGCCTGTGTCGTCGTCAACCTGTTCATGTTGCCCGACGAGCCTGACCTGTTCCGGCAATGCGTGCAGAACATCGCTCGTGTGCGCGCCGATTGCGACAAGTACGGTCTGCCGCTGATGATCGAGCCGCTGGCCATGCTGCCGGTCGCCGAGCATGGCGGCTACATGGTCGATGGCGACGCCGAAAAGATCGTGACCTTGACGCGGCTCGCGCGCGAAATGGGCGCCGACATCATCAAGGCCGATCCGACCACCGATCCGAATGACTTCCATCGTGTTGTCGAGGCAGCGCGCTGCCCCGTGCTGGTGCGTGGCGGCGGCAAGGAGGATTTGCGCGCTGTGTTCGACAAGTCGGCGGCGCTGATGGCGCAGGGCGCTCTTGGAATGGTCTATGGCCGCAACATCTACCAGCACGCCAATCCGCGCGCGGTGGTGCGCGGGCTGATGGCCATCATCCACGACGACGCGGATGGCGCTGCGGCCTTTGACCTGTACAAGCAGCAATAAGACCTGGCGAGGCGGGCATCGGGAGGAGCCAATGGGTAAGTACATTCTTGGCCTTGATTCGGGCAACACCGTCATCAAGGCCATCATCTTCGACATGTCTGGGCGCGAACTGGCGCTGGCTGCCCGCGATGGCCGCTCCTCCATGCCGAAGCCGGGCCATGTCGAGCGCGATCTCGGCGAACTCTGGCGCAACGCCGTCGATGTCATTGGCCAGTGCATCGCCCAGGCAGGCATAAACCCCGGCGACATCGTCGCCATCGGCTGCGCCGGGCACGGCAACGGTCTCTACGCGCTCGACCACGATGGCGCGCCGCTGATCGGCATCCAGTCGCTCGACACGCGCGGCGTTGGCATCGTCGACGAATGGGCGCGGCAGAATGTCGGCGACCGCACCTATGTGCATTGCCTTCAGCGGCCATGGGCAGCGCAGACGCCAACGCTTCTGGCATGGCTCAAACGTTTTGCGCCGGCGCTTTTCGACCGGATCGGCACGGTGTTCCTTTGCAAGGATTTTGTCGTCAACCGGCTGACCGCCGCGCGCTCCACCGACACATCGGACATGTCCGGCTGCGGCCTTTTACAGATGCCGGGCAGGCGTTATGAGCAGGATCTGCTCGATGCCTACGGGCTTGGCGACTGCATGGCGATGCTGCCGCCGGTTCTGGAGTCCGCTGACATCGCCGGCCACATTTCCAGTGAGGTCGCCGCCTTGACCGGCTTGCGCGCCGGCACACCTGTCATCGCTGGATTGTTCGACGTGGTGGCGAGCGCCATAGGCTCCGGCGTCACCCGCACCGGTGCCGCTTCGATCATCGCCGGTACATGGAGCATCAACCAGGTCATCACCGACGAGCCGATCCGCGATCCCTCGATCTTCATGCTCTCGACCTTTGACCGCGAGCGCTATCTGGCGATCGAATCCAGCGCCACGTCTGCCGCCAATCTCGAATGGATCGTTCGCGAGTTTCTCGAACACGCAGGGGAGGCGGACAAATCGTCGTTTGAACTGGCAAGCGAACTCGTCGCCACTGTGGACTCGGAAGGGGACATCCCGATCTATCACCCGTTCCTTTACGGCTCGCAGCAGAACGGCAGCGCGCGTGCCGGTTTCTACGGCATGGCCGGCTGGCATACGCGGGCGCACATGCTGCGCGCGCTGTTCGAGGGCGTGGTCTTCGAACACAGGCGCCACGTCGAAACCTTGCACAAAGCGGGCGCCACGTTCGACACTGCGGTGCTATCAGGCGGTGGCTCGCGCAGCCAAATCTGGCCACAGATCTTCGCCGACGTGCTGGGTGTTCCGATCACCGTGGCGCGCAGCCGCGAGACCGGCGCGCTTGGGGCGGCGATCGCGGCTGCGACCGGGGTTGGGCTGTTTGACGACTTCAATACTGGTGCCGCCGCGATGACCGAGGCAACACGCCATTATGCGCCCAACCTTGCTGTCGCATCCGCTTACGCGGAGCGCTATCGCCTGTATGATGAGATTCAGCAGGCAATGGCACCAATCTGGCAACGCATGGCCGCGCGGCAGGCACTCTCATGAGCGAAGTACCGTCACCTCTGGGCGACTACGACTACGTCATTGTCGGCGCCGGCTCGGCCGGCTGCGTGCTCGCCAACCGTCTGTCGGCCGATCCGCGCAACCGGGTGCTGTTGCTCGAGGCCGGCGGCAGCGATCGCTATCACTGGGTCGATATCCCGATCGGCTATCTCTATTGCATGGGCAACCCGCGCACCGACTGGCTGATGAAGACCGAGCCGGAGGCCGGCCTCAACGGACGCAGTCTCAACTATCCGCGCGGCAAGGTGCTTGGCGGCTCATCGTCGATCAACGGCATGATCTACATGCGCGGCCAGGCCGCCGACTATGATGGCTGGCGCCAGGCCGGCAATGCCGGCTGGGGCTGGGATGATGTGCTGCCCTATTTCCGCATGTCGGAAGACTATCATGGCGGCACCAGCGCCATGCATGGCGCCGGTGGCGAGTGGCGCATCGAACGCCAGCGCCTGTCCTGGCCGATCCTCGATGCCTTTCGCGATGCGGCCGAAGAGCTCGGCATTCCGCGCACCGAGGATTTCAACACCGGCACCAACGAGGGCTCCGGCTATTTCGAGGTCAACCAGAAGAAGGGCGTGCGCTGGAACACCTCCAAGGCATTCCTGCGCGGCATAACCAACCGCATCAATCTGCGCGTGGTCACCGGCGCGGAGGCCGACCGGCTCGTCTTCGAGGGTAGGCGCGTCACCGGCTTGATCTTCCGCCAGGAGAACCATCTGCACGAGGTCAAGGCGGGACAGGTCATTCTCGCTGCCGGCGCCATCAACTCGCCAAAGCTGCTCGAACTTTCCGGGGTCGGCCGGCCCGAACTGCTTTCCAGTCTCGGCATCGATGTTCGCCATGCTTTGCCAGGCGTCGGCGAGAATCTGCAGGATCACCTGCAACTGCGCACTGTGTTCAAGGTGACCGGCGCGGTGACCCTCAACCAGCGCTATCATAATCTGGTCAGCCGCGCCGCGATGGGCATCGAATACGCGCTCAAGCGCTCCGGCCCGCTATCGATGGCGCCGAGCCAGCTTGGCATCTTCGCCAAGAGCGATCCGCGTCTCGAAACGCCCGATCTCGAATACCACGTGCAGCCGCTGAGCACGGACCGTCTGGGCGAACCGCTGCACCGCTTTCCCGCCGTGACGGTATCGGTTTGCAATCTGCGGCCCGAAAGCCGGGGGACGGTGCATCTGGGTTCATCCGATCCGCGCGCGGCGGCAAGGATAAGTCCCAACTATCTCTCGACCGAAGCAGATCGCAATGTCGCCGTTGCCTCGATAGAGCATGCACGTACCTTGATGCGGGCAAAGGCCATCGCGCGCTTTTCGCCGCAAGAGATGTTGCCGGGGCCGAACCATGTCGGCTACGACGAATTGCTGCGCAAGGTCGGCGATATCGCCACGACCATCTTCCACCCCGTCGGCACCTGCAAGATGGGTTCCGACAGCATGGCGGTGGTCGACGATCGCCTGCGCGTCCACGGACTCGATAGCTTGCGCGTCGTCGACGCCTCGATCATGCCGACCATCGTGTCGGGCAACACCAATTCACCGGTTATCATGATTGCCGAAAAGGCGGCGCAGATGATCCTGAACTAGCTCGGCTGTCGGCCTTCACGCGGTCGCGTAGCGCGGCCCAAGCCACCTTGTCGTGGCAGCCCGGGCCGCGTAACCAAAATCCTACAGTTTGCAGTAGGGCGTTACCGGCGCGATGGTGCCGAAATCCTTGACGATCTCGTAGCCGATGCCGTCCGCTGCCGCCTTGCCGACATAGGAATGGCAGAGCGTGTGGTTGTTG
>JBDSLV010000539.1:0-7591 GCA_039916205.1 Mesorhizobium sp.
CGATGCCCAGCCGGACCCGCCCCACAAGTCTGCGGCCTTCTATCTCGCGCCTCGCGTCCTCACCGAGAGCAATGGCTTTGCGGGCGAAGGCACGCAGAATCTCACCGGCCTCCGTCAGGCTCACGCCGCGCGGCGAGCGACGCAGCAATTGAGCGCCGACTTCGCTCTCGAGACGCTGAAGCTGCATGCTCACCGCCGCTTGCGTGCGGGCGAGACGGTCAGCCGCCCGGCTCACTGTTCCCACATCCGCCACGGTGACGAACGCGCGCAGGAGCTTGGCGTCGATATCCCTAGTCATAAGAATTCCTGATAGTGAGCTAAGAAGTATCAGCCTATCGCGACACCCGACCTGAGTTCAAGGTCTCTCCTGTCCAACGAGAGGAGCGAACCTTGTCCTATAGAAAGAAATTTGAAGAACTCGGTGTTGCCTGGCCGTCCCTTGAGCGTCCCGCCTTGCCCTTCTCGCCGACGGTGCGAGTTGGAGACATCATCTATGTTTCCGGCCAGATACCGGAGATCGGCGCAGACATCGCCGCCACCGGTCAGGTCGGCAGGGAGATCGATCTGGCCACGGCGCGGTACGCGGCCCGGCTTTGCGCCGCCAACATCGTCCATTGGCTGGACAAGGCGCTGGACGGCGACCTCGACCGCGTCGTCAGGTTTGCGAAGCTGACCGTCTACGTGAATGCGATACCTGGCTTCACAAGCTATTCGGAGGTTGGCAACGGCGCCTCCGAATTTCTGCTGCATGTCTTCGGCGAGCGCGGCGAGCATGCCCGCTGCGCCCTCGGCATGGGCGGCCTGCCGGCCAATGTTCCTGTCGAAGCCGACGCCATCGTGCATGTTCGCTAGCGGAGCCTGACCTGATGAGTGCAAATCTGAAGGGTCGCAAAGCGCTGGTTCTCGGCGGAGGCAAAGGCCTGGGGCTTGGGGTTGCCCAAGCTCTCTCGGCAAAAGGCGCTGACATCATCCTGGTCGGGCGGACGGCGGATACCTTGGATAAGGCGTGCGGTGCGATCCGGTCGGCTGGCGGGGTCTGTACCGCCTGCAGCGCTGACCTCTCTGACACCGACAGCGTCTCCCGGCTGCTTCGCACGGTCGAGCAGGAACATGGGCGGATCGACATCATTCTGCTCAATGGCGGCGGCCCGCCACCCTTCGCGGCGAGTGTCTTTGACGCGGAGATCTGGGCTCGGCAATTCACCAGCATGATGCTCAGCCAGATCCGGATCGCCACATGCTTCCTGCCCGGCATGCGGGCGCGGCGCTGGGGACGCATCATCGGAGTTTCCTCCACCTCCGTCCGCGAGCCGATCCCTGGCCTGACCGCATCGAATGCGCTGCGGGCCGCGCTCGCCGGCTGGGCCAAGACCCTGGCCGCCGAAGTGGCTGTGGATGGTGTTACCGTCAATTTGCTGCTGCCTGGCCGCTTCGCAACGGACAGGACCAAGGAATTCGACGCCATGGATGCCGCGGAACGGGGTGTCGCCCCTTCCTTGATCGCCGCAGAGAGCCAGGCCGAGATTCCGGCGAAGCGCTACGGAACCTCGGCCGAGTTCGGTGCTGTCGCGGCGTTCCTCGCAAGCGACGATGCGGCCTATGTCACAGGTGTCGCGCTGCCGGTGGATGGCGGCCTCAGCCGCGGCATGCTGTGAAAGGGATCGAGCTGGGCCGACCTTGACGGATTGGGTAGTTTTCCAGTGGCTGACGCGGGCGGCATGGACCAGATGCCGATGCAGCCACAACCGGCCACACCAGGAAGTGGAACGGAACGTTAAACGCTCTGTGTTTCCATCCTGCCGGTGTCAGGGGTGGCAGGATGTTGAGCGTCTCGAAGGAAAGGCCGTCTGTCGGCGGTATCGGGCTTTCCGAACTGGTCAGCGCGCTCAGCTACGCGCTCGACATTAGCGAGGGCCATCCGACCGGCCATTGCGTTCGCTCCTGCTGGATCGGCTTTCACATCGGTCGTGAAGCGGGACTTTCGCCGGAGCAGCTCTCGCATCTCTATTACACCCTTCTCCTCAAGGATGTCGGCTGCAGCAGCAACGCGGCGCGTATCTGCAGCCTGTACCTGGCGGACGATATCGCGCTCAAGCATGACTTCCACCTCGTCAACGACAGCTTGCCGCAGATCCTGCGCTTCGTGCTGTCGCGAACCGGCATGAAGGCGAAGCTTGCCGAACGCTTCAGGGCACTGCTCAACATCGCCATGAACGGCGGCACCATCGCCAGGGAGCTTTTCCAGACGCGCTGTCAGACCGGAGCTGAAATCGTCCGGCAGATGCGCTTTCCCGAGCAGGTCGCGCAAGGTGTCATGGATCTCGATGAGCACTGGAACGGCCAAGGTCAGCCGACCGGGCTTGCGGGCGAAGAAATCTCGCCGCTGGCGCGGATCGCGCTGGTCGCGCAGATCGCCGACGTCTTTTACGCCAGTTCCGGCGCGCAAGGCGCGCTTGCCGAATTGCGTGTGCGTTCCGGCACCTGGTTCGAGCCGCGCCTTGTCGAGGCCTGCGAGCGGGCGGCTGCCGCACCGGGCTTCTGGACCATGCTGGATTCGCCCGAGCTGTCACTGGCCGTGGTCGGCCTGTCACCGACGGACCAGCAACTGCCGATCGATGACGACTATCTGGATGACATTGCCGCTGCCTTCGCCAAGGTGGTCGATGCCAAGTCGCCTTTCACCAACGGCCATAGTGAGCGCGTGGCCTTGTTCACCGACATGATAGCCGAAGGACTTGGACTGGACGATCAGCGCCGCCGCCGTCTGAAGCGCGCCGCACTCCTGCACGACATAGGCAAGCTCGGTGTTTCGAATCAAATCCTCGACAAGCCGGATCGTCTTGACGAGGCCGAATGGGCGGCGATCCGCCATCATCCTGCGCTGGGCGAGATCATCCTGGCCAGGATCGGCGCGTTTCGCGAACTGTCGCGCATTGCTGGCGCCCATCACGAGCGGCTCGACGGCAAGGGCTACCCACGCGGGCTGGCAGGTGACGCTATCGATCTCGATACCCGTATCATTACCACGGCCGACATCTTCGATGCGATGACCGCGGAGCGACCCTATCGCGCCGCCATGCCGGTATCCAAGGCCTTTGAGATCATGGCGTGCGACGTTGGTACCGCGACCGATGCGGCCTGCTTCGAGGCGTTGCGGCAAGCAATTCTGCAACTGGACAGGATGGCGGCTTAACGCCCGGTGGCTCAGAAATTTGACAAGGCTCCAAAAGAAGTCTAGAAGAAGTTTGTCGATATTTGTTTGACCGACTTTTGTTATCCGCGCATTGAAGCGCGCCTTTGACGAACTTCCCCATCAAAAATCGAGACAAACGACGTTGTGCACTCGCACAGCGGCGAACGAGTATTTTGCCATGGAAAGGGTTCGTTATGAGCACCGGCACAGTTAAATGGTTCAACGCCACCAAAGGCTTTGGTTTTATTCAGCCTGACGATGGTTCGGCAGACGTTTTTGTTCACATCTCCGCCGTCGAGCGCGCCGGAATGCGCGACATCGTCGAAGGCCAGAAGCTTGGCTACGAGATGGTCCGCGACAACAAGTCCGGCAAGATGTCCGCCGACCAGTTGAAGGCGGCCTAAATTCGGAATTCAGCTTTCCCGGTGACCACGGATGTACTGGCACTGGTGAATGGCGAGTCCTGAGAGCGCCCTTTGCGTATCCATCTGGACGCGGGGCGCTCTAACGGAAGGTCAGGCCATGCCTGACCTTTTTCGTTTGAGCGGTCAATTTAACACGCCGCACAACCATTTGGACGTGCTAAGGACGCTCTGACAGGTCGAAAGAGCATTGCGCCTTCCGTTGGCGCGCGATTTGAGACCGATACCATATTGTTTTGTGCGTGATCCCGGTCGAGAACCGGTCTTCCTGCATCACGCTGCGGACAGGAGAAAGACTTTGACCGCCACTTCGAAGACATCTCGCGATCAGGCTGAGTCCATATTCAGCAAGACCCGGACCCAATCGATGTCATTGGGCCGCATCGTGTCCGAACAGGACGCGGTCAGTCAGGCGCGTGAGGCCAAGACCGCCCGGTTGCGTGAATTGCGCCTGGAAAAAGAAGCCGACGATCTTGCGGCCGCCACGGTTCTGGCTGCTCAGCCGAAGCGCGCGGGCAAACGCTGATGGCCACCAAGCGTGTTCCGCCAAAGTTGATCGCCGCCGACTCGACCATTGCCGATGTCGTCGAAGGTCTCGACAAGCCGGTCGAGTATGTCCGGCGCGTGCTTGAGAAGCTTGAGCGCTGCAAGCGCGCCCATGGCGATGCCCAGGTGAGGGTTGGGGTGCGCGGCCGCGCCGAATGCCCGAACTACCTGATCGAATACGTCCGCGAGGACGCCAAGACCCATGAGCGGGTCACCTATCAGGACGCCGCCTATAGCGGCAGCACGCATCGAGAACTGGCGTCCCACCACATCGAGGCGGTCAAGAACTGGTCGCCCGAGGAAATGAACATCACGGCGGTTTCGGCACTGATCGGCCGCCTGCGCAACCCGCGCGCGCCATCACGTTTCGCTGACGAGGACTGATATGGCCATTAAATTCTCCACCAAGGATCAGCCATCCGCGCCGGGTGCCGCCGCCAAGCCGGCCAAGGTGAACGCTGCTCCGAAAGGCGCTGAAGAGCCTGCCGAGACTTCGACCGATCTTTTCAAGTCGCCGGCAGAGTCGCCCAAGGGCAAAGCCCGGAAGAAGAAATAGCGCCGTTGCCGCAGGATACCGATCGCCTTTCCGCGTCGTCGACGCACGGCTTGGGCGCATTCGATTGCCAGAGCTGCGGTGCCTGCTGTTCCTATTCGTCGGAATGGCCGCGATTTTCCATGGAGGATGACGCGCAACTCGACCGCATTCCGGCGAAATATGTAGCGGCCGACGAATCCGGCATGCGATGCGATGGGGTGCGCTGCTCCGCTCTGTCAGGCGATGTCGGCAAGAAGACCGCCTGTGGCATCTATGAGCTCCGTCCGGATGTCTGTCGCGCGTGCATGCCCGGCGACGACGCTTGCCTGATGGCGCGCGAGGCGCACGGCCTGCCACTCATCTGAGGCGCCTTCGACCGATTTGCGCCGGCTTGTGCCAGCGGATTTCGGTGACTACGGTAACTCCGGGCAGGCATCTGGAGGAACCACCGTGAGCATCGAATTCCTGTTGACGTCGCTGATTGTCGTGGCTTCGCCCGGCACCGGCGTTCTCTATACGCTGAGTGCCGGGCTTTCACGCGGCGCCCGCGCCAGCATTATAGCCGCTTTAGGCTGCACGCTCGGCATCATCCCGCATATGGCGGCCGCCATCACCGGCCTCGCCGCGCTCCTGCACACCAGTGCCGTCGCCTTCGAAACGCTGAAATATATCGGCGTCGCCTATCTGCTCTACATGGCCTGGAACACGCTGAAGGAAAGAGGCGGTCTGAGTGTCGAGGAAAATGTCGCGCCGCGCTCGGCCGGCAAGGTGATTGCCACCGGCATTCTCGTCAACGTTCTCAACCCGAAACTGTCGATCTTCTTCTTTGCCTTCCTGCCGCAATTCGTCAGCACCACGGAGCCGAATGCGTTTTCGAAGATGCTGGAACTCAGCACCGTCTTCATGGTTTTGACCTTCGTCGTCTTTGTCGGCTACGGTGTCTTCGCCGCCTCGGTCCGCAACCACGTGGTGTCGCGGCCAAAGGTGCTGACATGGATGCGGCGAAGCTTCGCTGCCGCCTTCGTCATGCTCGGCGCCAAGCTCGCGCTGGCGGATCGGTAACGCATCACTCAAAGTCTGTCGGCTGGCTTCTTTTTTTCACTGAAACTTCCAGCCGCCGCGATACGTGGCTTCATACGACCGCGCGTCCCTCCAGGCGGTCAGGGGGCTGTTGAAGGCCCATCGCCCGCTGGCCCCCGCCGGCGGGCTCTTTTTTGATGTGATCCACCATGATCTTGGTCTGATCAACGAGAAAGGGCGGCCTCGCGGCCGCCCCTGGTTTTCCCTGACCACTGACCCCTCAACTCTCTACTGAGGTCCGTTCGCGGCAGCAGTGCCACTGACCTGCTGGACCACGATCTCGTCGAACTGGCCGATCGGGGAGTCGAAGTGTGCGATGACTCGCATGGTGACTGGTCCATTTGCTCCCAGAATCGTGCTGTCGGCGACAGCCGGAACCCAGAAGTCGGCGGTATCGGTTCCGTCGGGCTTGACCGTCATCGAGAATGGACGGGACGTCTGTTCCACGTCATACGCGCCACGGCCCATGGAAACGAGGGTGAGGTTCTTGAGCGTAATCTCTTCCATGCTCCGGTTGGAGACGCGCACACGGAACTTGATCGGCAGTCCGCCATCGGAGTGGCGCGCAGCAGCCGGGACGGAACTGAGCTGGGATAGTGTGACCTCAGGCCGGATGATGTCGACCTTCGTTTGTCCCTGGCCGCTATCCGACTTCATGGAAGCACAGCCGGCGACGGTGAATGCAACCATCAGAACTGCAGCAGCCTCGAGACGCATCGCTTCCTCCGATTTCGCAGTTCACAACAGACGAAAAAAGGGGAGCGATTCCGCTCCCCCCTTTCCAGCAGCCGCCAGGGCCGCAAATTCATCACTCTGTTACTTCACGTACTTGAGCATTTCTTTTGCCGTCGCCGCGTCTTTCCCTGCCGGCTCCAGCTCGAGGTACTTTTCGAGATTGGTTTTTGCGCTGGCGTTCTTTCCGGCCCTCACATAAACCATCCCCAACTCGTAGTAGGCCTTCGCAAATGTCTCATCTGCGGCGATTGCCTGCTTGAGCAGTGGCTCGGCTTCGCCGTCCTTGCCTGCGTTGATGGCGCGCGCCGCATCGTTGAAGAGGCCGTTCGCGTTCGCCGGCATCATCTTCTTCGCCTCTGCGGCCTTCACCTTGTCGCCGGTGGCGGTGTAAGACTCGAACAGCACTGCCTGCATTTCGATCTCTTCCGGATCCAGGGCGAGAACCTTGTTCGCCGCCTCGATTGCCTTCGCGTAGTTCTTGGTGCGGAGCTGAACGCGGGCCAGCGCCTGCCAGCCGGCAACCAGATCCGGCTTTCCGGCAACCGCCTCGTTGAATTTCGCGATCGCTTCGACGTTCTTTTCCTGGTTCGCGAGTGCCGCACCTTCGTTGAACGCAATCAGCGAGGGATCCGCAGCCTGAACGGCGACGGCAGCGGCCACGGGTGCGGTGCCTGCAGCGCTTCCCTTGCTCAGCTCGATGTCGCGCGAGTTCGGCTCGCCGATCTTGAGCTTCATCACTTCTTCGTAAGGAGCATAGCCGGGAGCTGAATAGATGAACTTGTACCGGATCGTGCCGTCGAGCACCGCGATCGCGTACGTGCCATTCTTCTTCGCCTTGTACTGGTCCTTGAAGGTCTTGGACTCCGTTGCGCTCACATTGATCACAACGTCCGGAATCGGCTGTTTGGTGGCAGCATCAACGACTTTCCCAGTAATCCTTGCCTGGGTGATCGCGAACGCATTGCCCGACATGGTCGCGACAACGAGGGCACACACAGCGAGTGATCTACGCATCGATTTCTCCTGACTGAAATGGAATCTGACTGACGTAACGAATGGAATCGCCCGGTCATTTCCGAT
>JBDSLV010000540.1:0-3499 GCA_039916205.1 Mesorhizobium sp.
ATGCGTTCGGACAATGTGAACAGCGCCGTGACGCGCGAAGACCCTTGGGGGACGGTGATCAGGACCGTTCCCGGCAAAGCCTGACGGTATTGGCGATACGCTCGGCTACAGCCTCCTTCTCCCCGTATAGTGCCGGGGGAGAAGGAAGCTCGTCACGCCTCTCCAAACACCCGCCTGAAGATCGTATCGACATGCTTGGTGTGATAGCCGAGGTCGAATTTCTCGCGAATATCGGCTTCCGGCAAGGCAGCGGTCACTTCCTGGTCGGCGAGCAGTTCCTCAAGAAAATCAGCGCCTTGCTCCCACACCCTCATGGCGTTGCGCTGCACCAGCCGATAAGAGTCCTCGCGCGACAGGCCCGCTTGAGTCAGCGCCAGCATGACGCGCTGCGAATGCACCAGGCCACGGAACTTGTTCATGTTCTTCAGCATGTTGTCGGGATAGACGAGCAGCTTGTCGATAACGCTGGTCAGCCGCGATAGCGCGAAATCGAGCGTCACCGTCGCGTCTGGGCCGATCATCCGCTCGACCGAGGAATGCGAGATGTCGCGCTCATGCCAGAGCGCCACATTCTCCATGGCAGGCAGCGCGAAGGCGCGCACCATGCGGGCAAGGCCGGTGAGATTTTCGGTCAGCACCGGGTTGCGCTTGTGCGGCATTGCCGATGAGCCTTTTTGTCCCGGTGAAAAATACTCTTCCGCCTCCAGCACTTCGGTGCGCTGCAGGTGACGGATCTCGATCGACAGCCGCTCGATCGACGAGGCGATGACGCCGAGCGTGGCGAAGAACATCGCGTGACGGTCGCGCGGGATCACCTGCGTCGATACCGGCTCCGGCTTCAGTCCAAGCTTGGCCGCGACATGCTCTTCGACATAGGGGTCGATGTTGGCGAAAGTGCCGACCGCGCCTGAAATGGCGCAGGTCGCGATGTCTTCGCGGGCATGCACTAGCCGCTCGCGGCAGCGTGAGAACTCGGCATAGGCCTGCGCCAGCTTGACGCCGAATGTCGTCGGCTCGGCATGGATACCGTGGCTGCGGCCAATGGTGACGGTGTCCTTGTGCTCGTAAGCCCGGCGCTTCAGCGCGGCAAGCAACCCGTCGATATCGGCAAGCAGGATGTCGCTGGCGCGCGTCAGCTGCACGGAAAAGCAGGTGTCGAGCACATCGGACGATGTCATGCCCTGGTGGATGAACCGGGCGTCGGGTCCGACGAATTCGGCGAGATGGGTCAGGAAGGCGATGACATCGTGCTTGGTAACACGTTCAATCTCGTCGATGGCCTCGATGTCGAATTTCGCCGCGCCGCCCTTTTCCCAGATGGTTTTAGCTGCCTCTTTCGGGATGACGCCGAGCTCCGCCAGCGCGTCGCAGGCATAGGCCTCGATTTCGAACCAGATGCGGAACCGGGTTTCTGGCGACCAGATGGCGACCATTTCCGGTCGGGAATAGCGAGGGATCATCGGTCAGTCCTGATGTGTCTAGAGCAATTCCAGGAAAAGTGCGCGGCGGTTTTCCGTCCGGAATTGCGAAAAAGAGAAAGTTGGAGCGAGTCGGCGATTCTCTGAGACATTGAACCGCTCCAGGTTAGCCCGCGTCCTAACAGAGGCGAGCAAAATGCTCAACGTTGCTGGCGCGCAAACCAGACGCTGGCGACCGCCAGGGCAGCGAAACCCAGTGGAAAATAGAGCCTGATGCCCAGAACCACGAATTGGTAGAGCGCCGTCAGCGTCGTGAACACGAGCTGGAAGCCCCAGGTCAGGGTGAAGGCAGGCGCATGCCATTCGGCGTAGTAGGACCGGTATTGCAAGGCAAAGAGGCCGCCGGTGCAGGCGAGCGTGGCGGCAAGCAGGCAGACAAAGGCGGCCGCCAGCGCGACCTCCCATTGCCGGCCGAGCGAGACCAGCCGGGCGAGATACAGGCCGACCGGGAAAGCCAGTGCTCCACCGGCTGCATAAAGCAGCGACACGAAGCGGATCTTTTCAGGCGTCTCCCAGGCATCCGACCACAGATTGACGAGCGCGCTCGCGCCCATGGCCACCGCCCATAGCAATGCACCGACAAGTGCGATGCGCGGTGTCGGCAAGGAACGGTGGAGACGTGTCAGGGCGCGGTTGCGTCTGGTTGGCTGAGCAAAAGATGTCACAGGCGGCCGGTCACCGCGATCCAGCGGAAATCCGGGCCTTCGAAGCCATACTGGCGCACCGCGATCAGCACTGCATAGGCACTGAGGCTGTCCATGGAAAATGTCTGCACCGCGCCGATGCGGTAGCCGTTGGGGCAACCCCGGCTCTTGGGGATCGCCTTGTCCTCATGCAGCAGCTTGGTCGTGCCGCCATCCTGCGCCTCGATGCGCAGCAGCCGAAAGCCGTTGATCTCGCCCTGGCTCTCGCAGCCCGCCGTGTTGTTCATGCCGAGTTCGTCGAGGCGAAACTCCAGCGGCTGGTCGACCGGTGAGAAGATCGGGCGTGGGTTGACCACGATCCGGTGCGGATCGGCGGAAAGCTCGGTCACCGGGTTGAAGCCGGCGGTGATCCCCTTGTTGGAAGTCAACTCAGCCTGCTTGACGATCGCTTCGCCCTTCTGCCGGGCCTGCAAGCGCGCCGTTTCGAGCGTGGCGGCTTCATCTTCGATCTGGACCCGGATCGGCGTTCCCTTGAGAAAGCTGTCGTCACTGATGTCGATGTAATAGCGGTTGGCGTAGGGGAAGCCCGACCCGTCCTGCACGCCATATTCCTCGAAGGCGAAGACGCCGCCACCCTTGCTGAAGCCAAGTATTTCCAGCTCCGCGACGTCGCCGGCATCAGCGGCAAGCGGCGTGGAAAGCTGCGCAAGCAAGGAAACGGCTAACAGAAAAAGGATTCGCATGGGGTCCCGCCAAGGCAAAATGTCCAGCAATTCCCGTATCACGAGACCGGCGGCACGTCGCGCTGCCCGGTAAAGCAATCGCGATGCATCCAATCGGCGCCTCGTTTGTTGTTGTCGGCAAGTCTCAATGGAGAACCACCATGACCGACACCAGCAAAATTAGCGAACATATGGAAGTCGTCGGCGCCGACGGCGTTCATGTCGGCACCGTCGACAAGGTTGACGGGAAAAGGATCAAGCTGACCAAGGCGGACAGCGGCGAGGGCGCCCACAAGGGCCACCACCACTACATTCCGCTCAGCCTTGTCGCCGAGGTCGACGGCAAGAAAGTGTGGCTATCGGCGAATTCCGATGTCGCGGTAACGTTCGAGGAAGAGAAGTCCGATCCGGTCTGACGGCTTGCGGATTTATCGCAAACGCGACGACCAGACCGGAAACAGGTCCTTTTCGGCTGGCGTTGCCTGGTAAACGCCCCGGCTGATGGCGCGCGCCATGGTGGCGCCGGCTGCGGCATAGAGGTCGATGGCGTTGTCGGCGGAGAGCTGAATGCCGCTTTTGCCCGTGGCCAGCGCGAAAACCAAATCGCCGTCAGCTGGCGTATGCGTGGGCCAGATGGCGCGGACAAAACCGTCAT
>JBDSLV010000541.1:0-19548 GCA_039916205.1 Mesorhizobium sp.
CAAGGAGTTGGACGATATGCTGAGAGGCTCGCTTACTGCGCTCGTGACACCGTTCGAAAAGAGCGGGCGTTTCGACGAGAAAGCCTTTCGCGCGTTCGTCGCCTGGCAGCTCGCAGAGGGCACAACCGGCCTCGTTCCGGTCGGCACAACCGGCGAGTCGCCGACGCTGTCGCATGACGAGCACCGTCATGTCGTCAAGGTGTGTATCGAGGTGGCTAATGGCCGCGTTCCGGTCGTCGCCGGCGCGGGTTCCAACAACACCGAGGAAGCTGTCGGCCTCGTGCAATATGCCGAGAAGGCTGGCGCCGACGCCGCGCTTGTCGTCACGCCCTACTACAACAGGCCGACGCAGCGCGGTCTCTATGAGCATTTTGCCGCCGTCGCCCGCGCCACCAAGCTGCCGATCATTATCTACAACATTCCGCCGCGTTCGGTGATCGACATGATGCCAGAAACGATGGGCCGGCTGGCGCATGACTTCAAGAACATCGTCGGCGTCAAGGATGCCACCGGCAAGGTCGAACGGGTGTCCGAGCAGCGTGCGACATGCGGCAAGGATTTCATCCAGCTTTCTGGCGAGGATGCCTCGGCGCTCGGCTTCAATGCGCATGGCGGCGTAGGCTGCATCTCGGTAACATCCAATGTCGCGCCGCGGCTCTGTGCCGAATTCCAGGAGGCGACACTTGCCGGTGACAGCGCCAAGGCGCTGGAACTACAGGACCGGTTGTTGCCGCTGCACAAGGCCATCTTTATCGAGCCTGGCGTCTCCGGCGCGAAATACGCATTGTCGAGGCTCGGCAAGGTCGAGAACGTGCTGCGTTCGCCGCTCGTCACGGTCGAGGAATCGACCGCGGCCAAGATCGATGCGGCGATGAAGCACGCCGGCTTGATTAATTAGGGATGAGGCGCCACCTCTCCACATCATGAATCAAGTCAGAAAAGCCGATCCCAACAACAAGACCGTCTCGGAGAACCGCAAGGCGCGGTTTTCCTATGAGGTGCTCGACACGATCGAGGCCGGCCTGGTGCTGACCGGCACCGAGGTGAAATCGCTGCGCCAGGGCCAGGCCAACATCCAGGACAGCTATGCCTCGGTCGAAGGCGGCGAGATCTGGCTGATCAATTCCTATCTGCCGGAATATCTGCAGGCCAACCGCTTCAATCACGAGCCCCGCCGCCGCCGCAAGCTCCTGCTCAACAAGCGCGAGATGGCAAAACTGTCGCAAAGCGTCGACCGCGAAGGCATGACGCTGGTGCCGCTCAAGATCTATTTCAACGATCAGGGCAGGGCCAAGCTGCTGCTGGCCGTCGGCCGCGGCAAGAAGCTGCACGACAAGCGCGAGACCGAGAAGCAGCGCGACTGGTCACGCGAGAAGGGCCGCCTGCTGAAAGAACGCGGGTAACATCAGGTTGCTATTCCTGGTGATGACAGCGCGTGAAGGCTGGCTGGAGATTGCTGTTTGAAGAACCGGATCGTTCTTTGGGGCGCCGCAAGTCTGGTTGTTGCCGGCCTCGTCGCCGCCGGCGGCTTCCTTTATTTCCGGACGTTTTCGCCTGACCGCGACAGATATCCGATCCGGGGTATCGATGTTTCCCATCACCAGGGCCAGATCGACTGGCGTCGCGTTGCCGCCGACGATGTCGCTTTTGCCGTCATCAAGGCAACCGAGGGGGGCGATCATGTCGACGATGCCTTCGCCAAGAATCTTCAGGAGGCACGCGCCGCTGGTCTCGCCGTCGGCGCCTATCACTTCTTCACTTTCTGTCGGCCTGGCGCCGATCAGGCGCGTAATTTCATCTCGGTGGTGCCGCATGATCAGCCCTTGCTGCCGCCGGTGGTCGATATCGAGTTCGGCGGCAACTGCCCGCAACGGCCAACGCCCGAGCAGCTGAGTGCCGAGCTTCAGGCGTTCCTGGGGCCAGTCGAGGCTACGTTTGGCAAGCCGGCGATCGTCTACCTGACTGATGAGGCCGAGGATGCCTACGCCGGGCGGATTGCTGTTCGCCCGCTCTGGCGCCGCTCGCTGGTGCTGCGGCCCGATCGCGACGACTGGGTCTATTGGCAATACCACAACAGGGGCCGTGTCGACGGTATCACCGGCGATGTCGATCTGAATGTCCTGCAGGGTGGGGCTGGTGTCTTGGCGTCGCTATATCAGGCCTCGCCAGTTTCCGAATCGCTGCCATCTCCTTGAGCTCCCAGGCGCTTGCGGCTGCTCATGCAGCAGCCGGGGAAAACTCTCCGGTGCGCGCATCACATTTGCCGTTCCTCAGCCTTTCAGGAAGGCAGCTATCTCGCTGAAGACATTGACGAACATTGCTTCGGTCAACACGCCCGTGTTGGTGTTGTAGCGTGAACAATGGTAGCTGGAAAACAGCCTGATCCCGTCGGCAGGCAACTGCCCGCCATGCTTGAACGGATAAGCGGCAACGCGCTTGCCGAGCGCGCGAACGGTCGATTGGTGGGCGATCGACCCCAGCGCCAGCACGGCGCGCAGTTTGGGAAACCGTGCAATCGTTGGCACAAGGAATGTCCGGCAAGTGGAGATTTCCGCACCCACCGGCTTGTTCTCCGGCGGCACGCAGCGAACCGCGTTGGTGATCGCGGTGCCGACAAGCTCTAGCCCGTCATCGGGCCTCGCCTTGAACTCACCGCGCGCAAACCCGTGCGAGATCATTGTGCTGTAGAGCAGGTCGCCGGCATAGTCACCGGTGAAGGGGCGCCCGGTGCGGTTCGCGCCGCGAAGGCCTGGCGCCAGCCCGACGATCAACAACTGAACTGTATCTTCGCCTTCAGACGGCAGGAAAGTCGGAACCGGCGCATTGAACCATGACGGTTCGCGCTGCCGCCAGTCGCCAATGAAGTCGTGCAGCCGCGGGCAGAGCGGGCAGTCGCGATCAGGTTCGGACGCGGTGGCCATGGTGGCTACCAAGACCCGCCGCCTCAGTAGTCGTCCTCTTCGACCTCGGCAGGCTCGGGGCGGCGCACCGGCCGCTCTGACGGATCGCGGCCGACTTCGTTCTTGAGCGTCACAAGATCGATGAAATGGTCGGCCTGGCGGCGCAGGTCGTCGGAAATCATCGGCGGCTGGGAGGCCATGGTGGAGACGATCGAGACCTTGCGTCCGCGCCGCTGCAGCGCCTCAACCAATGTGCGGAAATCGCCATCGCCAGAGAAGATGACATAGTGATCGACAACATCGGCGAGCTCAAGCGCATCGACGGTGAGCTCGATATCCATATTGCCCTTGATCTTGCGGCGGCCGGTAGAGTCGGTGAACTCCTTGGCCGGTTTTGTCACGACCTTGAAGCCGTTGTAGTCGAGCCAGTCGATCAGCGGACGGATCGACGAATATTCCTGATCCTCGACCAGCGCGGTGTAATAGTAGGCGCGCAGGAGATAGCCGCGTTTCTGGAAGCTCGACAGCAGCTTGCGGTAGTCGATATCGAAACCGAGTGCGCGAGAGGTGGCGTAAAGATTGGCGCCGTCGATGAAAAGAGCAATTTTTTCACGAGGGTCAAACATGGAAATATCCTTTTTTGGAAATATGCGGTCTCTTAAATACGCCGTAACTATCCGTCGGGTTTCGAAATAAGCCGACTGCCATCCACCATCCGGAATAACGCCAGTTTTGCGGCAATCCAAGGGTGAGTTGCCCATCGCAAGCAATTGTGATCGACAGGTCGCGGCGCAGCCGCGCAAATCGGTTTTGACCAGGAATCCGATGTTCGAACGGCAGATCGGACGCGGTTCGAGCCGGCTATTGCCATGATGCTTGTATTTTGGCGGCGTTCAGGTTATGGACCGCGCCTGTTTTCCATCAAATCCATCGCATGAAAGGGGCAATCCATGGCCCGCGTAACCGTTGAAGATTGCATCGACAAGGTCGACAACCGCTTCGAACTGGTGCTTCTGGCCGGTCATCGCGCCCGGCAGATCAGCCAGGGCGCGCCGATCACCGTGCCGCGTGACAACGACAAGAACCCGGTGGTTGCGCTGCGCGAGATCGCGGACGAGACCTTGTCGCCCGACGACCTCAAGGAAGATCTGATCCATTCGCTGCAGAAGCACGTCGAAGTCGACGAGCCGGAAACGGACGGCGAGGTGATCGCCGACCAAACCGGCGGTGCCGTCACGGCGACCGACACCGACGATGCCGAGGAGAACGTCACCTTCGATCGCATGACCGAAGAAGATCTGCTGGCTGGCATCGAAGGTCTGGTGCCACCGGAAAAGAGCGACGATTATTGATCTTTGCAGTGACTGCCGACACTTTCGCGTAAGCAGTTTCGTGGCTATCTATGACATGCGCCGTACAACAGTGCGGCGCATGATTCATTTCAGCCCTGTGAGATTTCGCCCATGATGCGTCAGTATGAGCTTGTCGAGCGCGTTCAGCGCTACAAGCCCGACGTCAACGAGGCGTTGCTGAACAAGGCCTACGTCTATGCCATGCAGAAGCATGGCCACCAGAAGCGTGCTTCCGGCGATCCTTATTTCTCGCATCCGCTCGAAGTCGCCGCCATCCTGACCGAAATGCACATGGACGAGGCGACGATCGCCGTCGCGCTGTTGCATGACACGATCGAGGACACGACGGCGACACGGGCCGAGATCGACGAACTGTTCGGCCCTGAAATGGGCAAGCTGGTCGAGGGCCTGACCAAGCTCAAGAAGCTCGACCTCGTCTCCAAGAAAGCCGAACAGGCGGAAAACCTGCGCAAGCTCTTGCTGGCGATCTCGGAAGATGTCCGTGTGCTTCTGGTCAAGCTTGCCGACCGCCTGCACAACATGCGCACCCTCGACCACATGCCGGAGGCCAAGCGCCTGCGCATCGCCGAGGAGACGATGGAGATCTATGCGCCTCTGGCCGGGCGCATGGGCATGCAAGGCATGCGCGAGGAGCTCGAGGAGATTGCCTTCCGCTTCATAAACCCGGAGGCCCACCGCGCCGTTACCGCGCGGCTCGCCGAAATCTTCGAGCGCAACAAGGATGTGTTGTCCGAGATCGAGAGGGCGCTGTCCGGGCTGTTCGAGAAATACGGACTCAAGGCCGATGTGAAGAGCCGCCAGAAGAAACCCTGGTCGGTGTTTCGCAAAATGGAAGCCAAGGCGCTGTCGTTCGAGCAGCTGTCCGACATTTTCGGCTTTCGCGTCGTCGTCGACTCTGTCGAGGATTGCTACCAGGCGCTCGGCGCCATTCATACGACATGGTCGATGGTGCCGGGCCGCTTCAAGGACTACATCTCGACGCCGAAGCAGAACGATTATCGTTCGATCCACACCACAATTGTCGGGCCGTCACGTCAGCGCGTCGAGCTGCAGATCCGCACCAGGCAGATGAACAAGATCGCCGAATACGGCGTTGCCGCCCATTCGATCTACAAGGACACCGGCGGCAAGACCAATGGTGCCGCGCATGCGATCTCGAAGGAGACCAACGCCTATGCCTGGCTTCGGCGCACCATCGAGCAACTCGCCGAGGGCGACAATCCCGAGGACTTCCTCGAGAACACCAAGCTGGAACTGTTCCAGGACCAGGTGTTCTGCTTCACCCCCAAGGGCATGCTGATCGCGCTGCCGCGTGGGGCGACGCCTATCGACTTCGCCTATGCGGTGCATACCGATGTCGGAGATACCTGCGTCGGCGCCAAGGTCAATGGCCGCATCATGCCGCTGATGACGGAATTGAAGAATGGCGACGAGGTCGAGATCATCCGCTCCAAGGCGCAGGTGCCTCCGGCCGCGTGGGAATCGGTCGTCGTTACCGGCAAGGCGCGTTCGGCCATCCGCCGTGCCACCAAGAATGCCATCCGCAAGCAATATTCGGGTCTCGGCATCCGCATTCTGGAACGCTCCTTCGAGCGCGCCGGCAAGACCTTCACCAAGGAGAGCCTGAAGCAGGTGCTGCACCGGCTGGCACGCAAGGACATCGAGGACGTGCTGGCTTCGGTTGGTCGTGGCGAACTCGCGTCCAGTGACGTCATGAAGGCCGTATTCCCCGACTACAAGGATGAGCGCGTCACCACTGCCGCGCCCAAGCGTGAGGAAGGCTGGTCGAAGATCCGCAACGCCGCCGGCATGCTGTTCCAGATTCCGGGCCGCGCCGCGCGCAAGGACAAGGACCAGCCGCGCGACGGCGCCGTGCCGATCCGCGGCGTGCGTGGTGATCTGCCGGTGCGCTTCGCGCCGGAAGGGGCGGTGCCCGGTGACCGCATCGTTGGCATCATGCAGCCGGGAACCGGCATCACCATCTATCCCATCCAGTCGCCGGCGCTGCAGGCCTATGACGATCAGCCCGAGCGCTGGATCGATGTGCGCTGGGACATAGACGAGCGCACCAAGGAACGGTTTCCGGCGCGTGTTTCGGTTACCGCCATCAATGCGCCGGGTTCATTGGCCGATATCGCTCAGGTTGTTGCCTCCAACGACGCCAACATTCATACATTGTCGATGGTGCGGACCGCGCCCGATTTCACCGAGATGCTGATCGATCTGGAAGTCTGGGATCTGAAGCACCTGAACCGGCTGCTGTCGCAGCTCAAGGACAATTCGAGCGTCAGCGATGCGCGGCGCGTCAACGGCTAGTTATTGGGGGCTGGGCTACATGAACACCGATGAAGTGCTGGGTATTTTCCGTGAGGCCGGCGCTGTCCTCGAAGGACATTTCATTCTGACCTCGGGCCTGCGCAGTCCGGTCTTTCTGCAAAAGGCGCGGGTGTTCATGCATGCCGACAAGACGGAGCGGCTATGCAGGGCGCTGGCGGAAAAGATCAGGTCGGCCGTGCCGGGCAAAATCGATTATGTCGTCGGTCCGGCGATCGGCGGGATCATTCCGGCCTATGAAACGTCTCGCCATCTCGGCGTGCCGGCAATCTGGGTTGAGCGGGAAGGGGGCGAGTTCAGGCTGCGCCGCTTCGAGATCGCCAAGGGCGCCCGCGTCGTCATCGTCGAAGACATTGTCACGACTGGCCTGTCGATCCGCGAGACAATCGAATGCCTGCGCGAGATTGGCGCCGACGTTGTTGCCGCTGCCTGCATCATCGACCGCTCGGCTGGCAAGACCAATGTCGGGGTACCGCTTATCGCGCTTGCCGAATATGAGGTCCCGGCCTATCCGGCCGACCGTCTGCCCCCTGAACTTGCCGCCATACCGGCGATCAAGCCCGGCAGCCGCAACATCTGAGATGCAGTTTGCCTGATCGCCAATCGGCCGCTCGGAGAGGTCTGAGCCCGCTTGCAGGCCAATGGCGTTGCCATGGAGGTCGAGCGGGTCGGCGCGCATGGCCCGATGACGTCGATCCGGACGGCAATCCCATCCAGGTCAGTGAATACTGGCCGTAGTCGGCGCAGGTGGCTCCTTAAATCCGCCGCGATTGCCCCGTGAATGCAGCTTACCAAAATGTAAAGCCGGGCTCGCTCCTTGTAGGCCGCCCTCAGTTGTTCTTCAGTCGGCGCATAGCTATATCAAAGTTGCGATTGCCTTCCGGCGACCGTAAAGCGCAAGATGTGGCTGTCGCGTCCCGGCTGGAGTGGCCGGCGCGGAGGCCGTGAAGCTGCCGGGAATAGGAACAGAGTGCTTTTTCGACGCCGCAATCCTGATGGCCTGTTTGATCGTGTGCGCACTTATTTGTGGCCGCGCCGCTCGTTTTCGCGCTCGCTTCAATATTTTTCCAAGCGCATCCTGCGGCTGAAAGCCACCCCGCATGCGGTGGCTGCTGGCGTGGCCGCCGGGGTTTTCGCATCGTTCTTCCCGGTGGGTTTCCATTTTATCATTGCCGCCGTTCTGTGCTGGGTGATCGCCGGCAATCTGGTCGCGGCAGCACTCGGGGCGGTTCTCTTCGGCAATCCGCTGACCTTTCCGCTGTTGTGGGGCGCCTCCTGGGAGACCGGAAAGCTCATCCTGCACGATCGCCTGCCTGCACATGGTCCGCCGGCGCATCTGGGCGAGATGATGCACACGCTTTCCTTCGCGAAACTCTGGCATCCCGTGCTGGAACCGATGCTGATCGGCGCGGTGCCGCTCGGACTGGTGTTCGGTCTTTTGTTCTACGGCATTACCCGCTGGGGCATGACTGCCTTTCGCGAACAGCGGCGCAAGCGGCTGGCGGCGAGAGCCGAGAAAGCTGCAGGAGCCGGGCGGGAAGTGCCGGCGGAATGATCATCGGAATCGGCAGCGACCTGATCGACATCAGGCGCATTGAAAAGTCGCTGGAGCGCCATGGCCAGCGCTTCATCCAGAGAATCTATACCGAAATCGAGCAGGCCCGCTCCGAGCACAGAAAGGCGCGCGCGGCCTCCTATGCCAAGCGTTTCGCCGCCAAGGAAGCTTGTGCCAAGGCGCTCGGCACCGGCCTCGCCCAGGGCGTCTTTTGGCGCGACATGGGGGTCGTCAACCTGCCAAGCGGCGCGCCGACGATGGCGCTGACCGGCGGCGCCTTGGCGCGGCTCGAGAAAATCCTGCCGGCAGCGCATCGCGCGGCGATCCACCTCACCATCACGGATGATTTCCCGCTGGCTCAAGCCTTTGTGATCATCGAGGCGCTGCCCGCCGAAGAAGCGCCACATTGATTGCTTCTGACGGCTGGCATTGACGTTGCCCAGCGCGCGCCGAGACTCTATACCATCCAACGCACAATCGAGGACGACATGAGCGTGGCTGAAAAATCCGAGAAGAAATCCGGCGGGCTTGGCGAAACCGTCAGCGTCATCGTCCAGGCGCTTTTGCTCGCCCTGGTTATTCGCACGCTGCTGTTCCAGCCTTTTTCGATCCCGTCTGGTTCGATGCGGCCAACGCTTCTGGAAGGCGACTATCTGTTCGTCACCAAATGGTCCTACGGCTATTCCCGGTATTCGCTGCCTTTCGGCCCTGACCTCTTCTCGGGCCGCATCTGGGGCTCCGAACCGAAGCGCGGTGACGTGGCGGTGTTCAAGTTCCCGCCGGATCCGTCCGTTGACTATATCAAGCGCGTGGTCGGCCTGCCGGGCGATAAGATCCAGATGAAGGATGGCCAGCTGTTCATCAACGGCGTCGCCGTGCCGCGGGTGAAGACCGGCCAGATCGACAATCCCGATATCACCGAAATGCCTCAGCCGATCGATGTCTACCGGGAAACCCTGCCCAACGGCGTTAGCTATGACACGCTCGACCTCAATCCGAACTCGATCGGCGACAACACCCGCGAGTTCGACGTGCCGCCCGGCCACTATTTCATGATGGGCGACAACCGCGACAATTCCGCCGACAGCCGCTTTACCGTCGGCTACGTCCCGGCTGAAAACCTGGTTGGGCGCGCCAATCTTGTGTTCTTCTCGATCGCGGGCAAGGCAAGCCCGCTCGAAATCTGGAAGTGGCCGTCGCTGATGCGCGCTTCGCGCCTGTTCCATTTCGTCAATTGATGGCGCTGAAACGACCAACCGGTGAAGCATTGGCCGATGCGGTACAGGCCAGCACGGGTTATGCCTTCAAGGACATAAGGCTGCTCGAAACGGCGCTGACCCACTCCAGCGCCGTCAAGGCCGCCACCAACAACGAGCGGCTCGAATTCCTTGGCGACCGGGTGCTTGGCTTGGTCGTTGCCGACATGCTTTTCCAGAAATTTCCCGATGCCTCGGAAGGTGAGATCGCCCCGCGCTTCAACGCGCTGGTCGATTCGCGCACCTGCTCCGAAATCGGCGTTCTGATGGAGTTGGAAACGCTGGTTCGTGCCGATGCGGCGCTGAAGGCGCGCTCGCGGGGCTCTGGCGGAAGCTATCTCGCGGATGCGGTGGAGGCCCTTATCGCCGCCATCTACGTCGACGGCGGCATCGAAGCGGCACGACACTTCATCCTTCGTTACTGGGAACCGCGCACACGCATGGTCGTGACCAAGCCGCGCAACCCCAAGTCCGAGTTGCAGGAATGGATCGCCAAATCCAGCGAGAGCAGACCGGAATATGTCATTGAGAAACGCGAAGGGCCGGACCACCAGCCGGTCTTCACGGTTGCGGTGCAAGTGAACGGCTTTGCGCCGTCGATTGGCACCGGCGGCTCCCGCAGGGCCGCCGAAGAAGCCGCAGCATCGGCTTTTCTGCTGCGCGAAGGCGTCTGGGACAGCGCACCATCTCCAGAAACGCTATAGATTGCCGCCAAACATAGTGCTTTGATTTGAAATTATTGGAAGGATGCGCGGCATGACCGCCACTGAAGATGCTGTTCCGGCGACGCCTGCGCCCACCCACTCCGGCTTCGTTGCGCTGATCGGCGCGCCCAATGCCGGCAAGTCGACGCTGGTCAACCAGCTTGTCGGTGCCAAGGTGTCGATTGTCACCCACAAGGTGCAGACAACCCGTGCCATCGTGCGTGGCATCGCCACGCACGAGAATGCGCAGATCGTCTTCGTCGACACGCCGGGCATTTTCAAGCCGAAGCGCCGGCTTGATACGGCCATGGTGACGACCGCCTGGGGCGGCGCCAAGGATGCCGACATCGTGCTGCTTCTGATCGACGCCGAGCGCGGCATCAGGGGTGATGCCGACGCCATTCTCGAGCGACTGAAGGATGTGCGCCAGCCGATGGTGCTGATCCTCAACAAGGTCGACCGCGTCAAGCATGAAGCTTTGCTGGCCTTGGCCGCGACGGCGAACGAAAGAGTGCCGTTCAAGCGCACGTTCATGGTCTCGGCTCTGACCGGCTCCGGCTGCAAGGATCTGCTCGACTACCTGGCCGAGGCGTTGCCTGCTGGCCCCTGGTATTATCCCGAAGACCAGATTTCCGATTTGCCCATGCGCCAGCTTGCAGCCGAGATCACACGCGAAAAGCTGTATCTGCGGCTGCACCAGGAACTGCCTTATTCCTCCCATATCGAGACCGAGAAATGGGAAGAGAAGCCGGATGGCTCGGTGCGCATCGACCAGACCATCTATGTCGAGCGCGACAGCCAGAAAAAGATCGTGCTCGGCCACAAGGGCGAAACGATCCGCGCCATAGGCCAGTCCGCGCGTATGGAAATCGCCGGCATCCTCGAGCAGAAAGTGCATCTCTTCCTGTTCGTCAAGGTGCGCGAGAACTGGGGCGATGACCCGGAGCGCTATCGCGAGATGGGACTGGAGTTTCCGCGCTAGAACAGCCAGCTTCGGATCAGCGCAACCTCTCGCGAGCGGTTCATCTGGCGCGCGCTGCAAGCGCCATCTCGACACCATTGGCGAGATGCTCCGCGTCGGATTCATGTTCAAACGGCAGGTCTTTCCTGACGTAGTCGATCGCGGAAAAGTCAGGACTGTCATTGCTGAGCAGCCGAGCTTGCTGCTTTGCCGCCTCGATATTGCCAAGCTGTGCGTAACAGGCTGCCAACCGGGTCCTGATCCAAGGTGCTGGCCGTGTAGCGAGTTTCAAGGCCTCGGCGGCCGGGCGGTATTCACCCAACAAGTACAAGGCCAGCGAGCGGTCATATTGATACCAGTGCGGATGCAAGGGGTTGATACGAATGGCGCGCGCCAGCCAGGCAAGCGCATCAAGAGGCCGTCCGCGCATCGTCAAAAGATACCCCATCTGCTCGATGCACTCGGCATCGTTGGGGTTGAGCTCGAGCGCGATCCGCAAATGATGCTCTGATGCGTCGTGGTCGCGCATGTAGAGCCTGACCAATGACTGGATGCGGTGCGGTGTCGCCTGGTCCGGCGACAGGGCGATGCCTTTCTCGGCAAGGTCGCGAGCCTTCATAAGGACCAGATCGCTAGTGCGCCCGATTTCGCTGTTCAGCACATAGGACAAGGCCAGATAGGTATAAGCGAGGCCATAGGCCGGATCCTTGGCAATCGCCGCTTCAAACAGTCTTGCCGCTCCTTCAAGGTCGCTTTGAGCCGGGTCGCGCAGCAGGGCAACGCCGCGAAGTGCCAACTCATAGGCGGCCAAGCTGGTCACTGGCCGCCGCGAGATGCGCTGCAGGCCGGCATTTTCCACCCGCACCACCAACCGGCTGACGATCTCCTCGACAATATCCCGCTCGATAACGAACAGCCCGTCACCCTCGGCCTCGTAGCGGTCGCCCCAAAGCTGGACTGCGTTTACCGCGTCGACAAGATTGACCGTCGCTAGAAAGCGCTTCCCCTGTCGCCGCACAGTTCCCTCCACGAGATAGTCGGCACCGATGCGCGATCGGATAGCGGGCCATTCTGCGGGCGTGTGGGATATGAATGAAAAGCTCGAATTGCGCGCCAGGACCGTCACCGTACCGAAGCGGGAGAGGCCATTGACGATGTCTTCGGCAAAGCCGTCGACAACGGCCTGATCGGCTGCATCAGCGCTGTCGTTTCGAAACCGAAGCACCGCCAGGATCGGCTGCGTACTCGGTTCCGCCACGGCCTCCGCGGCCGCCGCCAGCATGTAACCCCGCCTTGATATGGTTCGCACCATCTCCTCGCCCAGGACTTTGCGAATTTCGCGGATCGATTGGGTCAGAGAATCCTCGGTGACAAAAACACCCGGCCAAACGGCGTCCATAAGCTCCGATTTGGGCACCACACGCCCCATATTGCGGGCGAGGTGCGTCAGCAAAGCATGGGCTTTGGGACGTAGAAATGCCGGCCGGTCGGCCCGCTGAAGCGTGCCTTTGCCCAGATCAAGCGTGAAGCCGCCAAACTGGAAAACGTCATTGGGGGTCGATACCGACATCAAAAGGCCCGTACCCTGGCAGCCATGACGGCATTGGGCTACGGCTCAAGGTCGGGGTCAAGTCCCATGCTTCGTTCCATTGCTGATGACAAACACGGCGCCCGCCCACGGACGGGCGCCGTTGAGCCGACCTCAGCCAGGGCGTCTACGCTGCGGCTATCTCAAGCTTGGCTCTCGATCCCCGGGTAAAATTTTCAGTCCCATGGATCGCGACAATGGCTATCGCGATGGCTGCCCAGAGGAAGACGCCAATCCATTGCTGTTGCAGATGGTCGCTGTCGGTGAACACCTTGCCGAGGAAGCGCACGCAGTTCTGATGTGTGGCATGCATAAGGATGGCAAGAAGTACGCTGCCAGTGTTCTGATAGAGCCAGGTGAAAACGATGCCCGCCAACAGAACATTGATGGTGCCGTAGACACTGAGGTCGCCAACGAGGCCCAGCGGGAAGTGCCAGATCGCCCATATGACGGCGAGGATCAGGCTGCCGGTCAATGCTGAGTAATTGGCGAGCAGGCGCGGCGTGGCGAAGCCGCGCCAGCCTGGCTCTTCACCGAGCGGGCCACTGAAAACCGCGAACAACGCGATTGTCGGCAACATCTCGCTCCAGGCCGGAATATTCCCCCAGGCGGGCTTTGCCGCGCCAAACAGCGGATTGATCAGGATCGAGGCAAGCTGCAAGCCAAAAGGCAGGCCAATCGCCACAACATACCAAAGCGGATGGACACGCCATTTCACCATTGAAGCGAGCATCGCTCTGACCTGAAACCAGCCGCCGCAAACAGCCGCCATCGCGAAACCCGAAACCATTGGGCCAAAGGTAAACCATGGGATGCTGTCGCCATTCGACAGGTAGAAAGGAATGAAGGCCAGCCAGGTCAGGCTAAGCGTGAGCGAAAAGAAAGCGATCAGCTGGTGTTTTCGCACCTGGTCAAGAAACGCGGTCATAGTGTCGGTCCTCTCGGGCAGATTGGTCATGAGAGGTCGCCGGGCTGCCCAATCGGTCGACACGCAGTTGATATGCACCGGCCTAATTGCTTCAGCCGATGCGCCAACCGCTTTGGTCGACCTGCTCCTATTGGCGCCCGGGCAGTTGAAAATCCCGAGAGGTTTCTGAAAGATTTCCGATATTCCGGCAGACAAGCCAGCCGGTCACTTGACTCATTGGCTACGCGACCAGTTCACATTCTTGCAGACCAGCCCGCCGACCACACAGCCGCGCGTGACGAGGCTGGCCTTCCTCACTTTGACCTGGATCGAATAGGTCAGGTTGCGCTTCGGGTCGAAGGCCTTGCCGGCAAGTGTGTCCGCCGATTTCGGCGTGACGGTCATCACCAGTTTGTCGCCGACATTCTCGCCGCGGCTGGTGTCCTTGATCCAGAGATTGGTGGCACAGATGTCGGCGCCGCAAGGGGCGATGCGCACCTTTGCATTGCCGTCGCCACGCATCCAGGTGCCGCTAGGGTCCGGTTGCGACGCAGCGACAGCGGCGCCGGCCAGCCAGAGCACACCGAGCCCCAGCCCAATCTCCTTTACTTTCATGCCGACCTCGCCGCCAATACCGAGGCAAATACGCAGCTCATCCGCCTGGAGTTTCGGGGGAAGATCGCTTTTTCGAACGCTTTCCTGCCTTTCTACGAAACGTCTCGTGGTGATGCCGCGAAACTGTACCGACATTCCGCCCGTTCTTGCTGCGGACGGCAAAGCCCAGCGCAGGAGAGACATTTTGTTGAGAACTTACGGAGTGGCCTATCTGGCGACGGCCCTGGTCTTCCTTGGCATCGATTCAATCTGGCTGACGCTGACGGCGAGCCGGCTCTACCGGCCGCTTCTGGGTGATATGCTGGTCGATGGCTTCAACCTCACTCCAGCCATCCTGTTCTATCTCATCTACATCGCCGGGATCGTCTATTTCGCCATCCAGCCGGCTTTCGGCACCGGCAGTGCGATGACCGCAACCATGAATGGCGCCGTTTTCGGCTTCGTCGCCTATGCCACCTATGACCTAACCAACCAAGCGACGCTGAAGAACTGGCCGGTGCAGATCACCATTGCCGATCTGTGCTGGGGAACGGTCCTGTCAGCCACCGCGGCAACGATTGGCTTTCTCATCGCCAGGCATTTTGCGCCCGCCGCATAGCTATTTCCTGCCGTCGATCAGCCCGGCCACCAACAATCCGACAAAGGCGGTAAGCGTGCCGACGCTTGTCGCATTGAGCTTGACCAAACTTGCATATTCCTCGGGCGTATAGGCCTGCACCGGCGCGCCGTAGCGCCCATGCAGCAAGGTGAACGCGAGCAAGGCAAGTCCGGCAATGGTCAGGCCGATCAGTTTCTGGTTGGGCCTGAACACCACCAGGCCGATCAGCACGCAAGGGATGAGAAACATCTCGACGCCTGACGCGGTGCCGAACACCTTGGCGCTCAGCATCGTGTTGGCGATGCCGGCAACTGGCAGCAGCGCGCGGCCGGCGATCGTGTTCATTCGCGCCACCGCTGGCACGGCGGCGAAGAACGGCGTCGACAGGAACAGCCAGTATGATGGCGCGACATCAGGCCCGACCAGCCAATAGAGATAGAGTGGATAGAAGGGCTGGTTGGAGACAACCACCAGCGCGATCAGATTGGCGGTCGCCACCAGCGGATCGTCATGCGCGGCGTAGTTCTTTATCGACCGCCAGAGCGATGAAAGGCTCAACTCTGCCTGCCCGTGGCCGGGCGCAGCCGATAATGGCTGACGCCCCATTCCTCGCCGTTGGCATGGCCGAACAGCCCGGCGGTTGCCAGGAAGAACAGCCGCCAGCGCCGGCGCCACAAAGCGGCATCCTTGCCGTAGACATCCGTCAGGATACGGTCGATTTCCGGTAGATTGGCGTCGAAATTGGCAAGCCAGTCATTTGCGGTGCGCTCGTAGTGCTTGCCGCTCCAGCGCCATTCCTGCTCGACCTCGAAAATCTCGGGGAAGCGCCGGATCAGGCCATGGCTTGGCATGACGCCGCCGGTGAAGAAATGGTTGGCGATCCAGTCACTCTTGTCGGCGTGGTCAAAGCGGTAGCAGCCCTGTTTGTGGGTGAAGACATGCAGGAACAGCTTGCCGTGCGGCGCGATCCAGCCCTTGACCCGCCCCAACAACGCCTTCCAGTTCGACATGTGTTCGAACATCTCAACCGAGACAACCCGGTCGAACACGCCCTCGGGGCTGAAGTCGTTCATGTCGGCGGTGATGATCTGGACATTGGCCAGTTTCCGCATCCTGGCCTGCTCTTCGATATAGCGGCGCTGCGGCGCTGAGTTGGAAACGGCTATGATTTTGGCGGACGGAAAACGCTCGGCCATGAACAGGGTGAGCGAACCCCAGCCGCAACCGAGTTCGAGTATGCGCTGGCCGTCGGCCAGATCGGCATGGGCAATGGTCTCCTCCAGCGCCCGCACCTCGGCCTGCTCGAGCGTTTCGGCGCCGTTGTCATAGAGGCAGCTCGAATATTTGCGCCGTGGTCCGAGCGCCAGGCCGAAAAAGGCCGGCGGCAGTTCGTAGTGCTGCTCATTGGCGGCGTCGACATGGGTGGCGATCGGATGGTCCGCCATGGCGTTGGCAAAGTCGCTGTCGGTGGCCGTCGAGCCCGCCGACAGCCGCCGGCGCGTACGGCCGACAAGAAACTGGATGCCGTAGCGGGTTACCGGATCCGGCATGGGTGTGCGTTCGACCGTGTTGATGGCTGAGGCGATGAGGTTCATGAGGCTAGCTCCCCGGGCTTTCGGCGGATGATTGTTGCAGTGGCGGGCCGGGCCAGAAGGCATTGACGCGGCGCTGATAGGCGCGAAAGGCTTGACCTCGGGATTGCACCATATGCGCCTCCAGCGGCGGAATGCCGGAGACATGCACGAGCAGCCAGTACATGAACGCCGGCCCGCAAAGGGCAACCCAACCCCAGGGGTAAGCGCCGCTGAGGTCGATGGCGATTGCCATGTAGGCGAGCCAGCCTAGCCATTCGAAGAAGTAGTTCGGATGACGCGAATATCCCCAGAGGCCGACATCGCAGACCCGCCCCTTGTTGGCAGGGTCAGCACGGAAGCCAGTCAATTGACGATCGGCCAGTGCTTCGCCACCAATCGCGACGATCAGGATTGCCATACCCAGCCAATCGCCAAGGCGAAGCCCAGGCGCCGGGTTGTGGGCGGCGGCGGCGATGGCAAGCACCAGCAGGAAGGCGCAAGCGGCCTGAGTCTGCAGGAACCAGAACAGGCGTCGGCGAAAATCCCCGGCCCAGTCCTTTCGCAACTGCGCATATCGGGGGTCATCGCCACCCTTCCTCGTGCGGGCGACGATGTGCAGGCCAAGGCGTAGCGACCAGAGCGCTGCAAGACCCGCGACGATCATCTGCCGCGTCGTTGGCTGCGAAAGCGCGCCGAAGGGAATCAGCGATGCCGCGACACCGGCGGCGCCCACCGCGAACGACCATGTTGCATCCACCCATCCAGATTTCCGGGAGCGAAGCGCGATCGCCCAGGCGCCTGTCATGGCGAGCGACAGCGCGACGGCGAGGACGGCAAGGATGGCGAGAGGCGTCATGGAAGATCGTCTTGATGGGATGTTGTTCGAGTTGGGCCAGTAACGCTCGGCCACTCGCGCGAGTTTCGGCTGCCTTGCAAAAACCGCTCTCCGCCGGCGATCCATCCGCCGAGGGTCCCTCACTGTTGAGTCGTATCAGCGTTTTTTCGTCGATGACGTGGTGGTATTTACTTGCGTGAGTGTCAGAAATTTTGGCATGTATCGGGGTATATAGAAGAATATTTTAAAAGTACTGAGAATTTTAGAAATGAATATGACAATTAGGCAAAGAAACGTATAGAAAAAGAAAGATTTATAACAAAAATGTGACGTTGTGCCGATTGTGCCAATTGCTGAATGAGACAATGTTCGTGAGTGTTATTTGTGCAACACGAATTTAATCTGTGGCTGAAATGTGGAATATCCCATGAATCGTCATTGAAGGCGGACGATCGATGAGTATGTTCCCGGCCGAAAGGGGCGAGCGGTGCGAGCCTTTTTCATTGTGGGGGTGAGGCGGGAAATGTTGCCGCCAACCACAAAATCCGAAGCCATTTTTAACTTTGACTGGAGAGGTCAGAAAATGAACATCAAGAGCCTTCTTCTCGGCTCAGCTGCGGCTTTGATCGCAGTCTCCGGCGCGCGCGCCGCGGACGCTGTCGTCGTCGCCGAACCGGAACCGGCCGAATACGTCAAGATCTGCGACGTCTATGGCGCTGGCTATTTCTACATCCCCGGCACCGAGACCTGCCTGCGCATCGGCGGCTATGTCCGTTATGATATTGGCGTCGGCGATGCTGGTACGTTTGATGGTGTAAACCACGTTCCGGACCATCAAGGCGGCGGCAGTCATTCGACCTACTACAAGAACGCCCGCTTCAACCTGAAGACCTGGACCGGTCAGGAGACCGAGCTCGGCACCCTGAAGACCTACACCGAGACCCGCTTCAACTTCGGCAACAGCAGTGGCGACTATCTCAATCAAGGTGCCACCAACGCTGACGACTGGCAGGGCCGCAACAAGTCGCTCTCGCTGCGCTTCGCCTACATTCAGCTCGGTGGCCTGCGCGTCGGCAAGGACGATACGGCGTTCGATACGTTCATCGGCTATGCCGGCAACGTCATCCAGGACACGATCGTGCCTTATGGCGGGCAGGAGAGCAACGTCGTTCAGTACTACTTCGACGCAGGCAACGGCTTCTCCGCCGTGGCCTCGCTCGAAGAAGGCGCTGGCAAGGTTGGCACCATCGACAGCTATGTTCCGCATGTCGTCGGCGGCTTGAAGTACAAGGCCGACTGGGGTGCGATCACTGGTGTTGTCGCCTATGACAGCAATTACGAGGAAGTGGCCGGCAAGGTGCGTTTGGACGTTAACGTCACCAAGGAATTCTCGCTGTTCGTCATGGGCGGCTACGGCACCGATGACAACCTCACCGACCCGACCAACGCCATCAACGCGAAGGGCCGTGGCTTCTACAAGCAGTGGGGCGGCAACTGGGCAATC
Source organism: Mesorhizobium sp. (assembly GCA_039916205.1). Classification (GTDB taxonomy): domain Bacteria; phylum Pseudomonadota; class Alphaproteobacteria; order Rhizobiales; family Rhizobiaceae; genus Mesorhizobium. Next base: position 18,705 of record JBDSLV010000541.1, read on the forward strand.
TGGGGCGGCGGCACCTACAAGATCAACGCCAAGACGTCCACAAATGCCCAGGTCTCCTATGACGACTGGAAGAACCTCGGCGTCGCTGCGAACATTGCCTATACCGTTGTGCCCGGCTTTACGGTCACGGCTGAAGTCGACTACCAGAACGTCGGCAATGATACCCCGGCCAATTCCGTCTGGGCCGGCGCGACCAAGAAGAGCAACATCGGCGGTATCCTCCGCTTCCAGCGCTCGTTCTAACATATCATCTGATCTTATCGACCGCCCGCGGCACAAGTGCTGCGGGCGTTTTTATACCGGTCGATTTTCCAGACCTGGGGTGGCAACGGTGCCGGCGATTTGGCTTGATGTCGCCATCCAGGCAATGAAACGCTCGCGCCGGCCCTCCGACCAGGTCAAATGCGTCGAGCAAAATGACAACAGCGCTCGTCAGGGGCTGTCGTTCAATTGACATGCGGCCTCGCTATCGCTTCCGCGTGGACCTGACCTCCAAGAATGGCCTGCGACTACGGCCCGCCGTTCCCGTTTGGAGCGTCGGGCCCCTCGCAATTTGGTCAGGTTATCGCCCGGGGGATAGCGGACCATTTGAACAGGCTCGCCTTTTGGTGCGCCGCTGCGGGCAACCTTCCTTGACAAGGCCACCTGCGCACGATGGTGTCAGGTGCACCAACGCCTGATCTTGATTTCGCCACCCAACCGGTGAAAAGCTTTCGCCATGGAGTGGCGCGACGAGGGAATCATTCTCGGCACCCGCAAGCATGGCGAAACCAGCGCCATTCTCGAGGTGATGACGCGCGCGCATGGGCGCCATCTCGGCCTCGTGCGCGGCGGCCGCTCGCGC